>NZ_CAAAJH010000002.1:0-381366 GCF_900640215.1 Legionella genomosp. 1 | reverse complement strand
GAGCGTAATGAGTGACCTGCAACAGCAATATCACTCATTTATTGAATCTGGCGCTTTGAGTTGTTCAAAATAATGACAGGATCACTCAGCGCGAAGGCGGGAATCCATTCCTCAATTGGCACTATAGTTAGCTCAGAAATAAATCCCCGCTTTCGCGGGGAAGACATGTTAATTCAGTAACTTAGTTCTTAATCAGCCGTTTTTCTATTAAAAACATGAACAGACCGATTGCTAAAAAATATAAGGGCATTGCCTGCAGTGTGCCATTATGAAAATATCCCATCCCCAGAGTAAAGACGGAAATTAAACAGTAGTAAAAGAAACCAAACACACTGGATGCGGTGCCAATACACCATTTAAAGTCAGTCAGAGCGAGCGCCAGGGCGTTGGTTGTGACCATGCAAACACCAAACATAATACTCATTTGCATTACCAGGCTCAGAATAATCATCAGCATTGCAGAAAGATGCAAATAAACAGCGATAAAACTGTATATTATCGTCGCAATCAAAATAATCATTAGGCCGTATTGCATGATTTTGCCGGAAGAACGATAGGTATGCAGATATTTGGACAGCAGACCGCCTGACATGGTGCTTATGGCAATGGCAATGAAACTCATACCAAATTGACTGGGTGACAAACCTAGTATCTTGATGAAATAAAAAGGTCCTTCAGCAAAATAACTAAATGAAATGCCATTACAACCTGCCACCAGAAGTGCGAATCCCATCACTTTTTTGTTACTCAGTAATTGGATAGCTACTTTGGCAATTGAAATCCGGGCGCGTTGCTCCGGCAGATGCGTTTCAGGCAGTTTTCTCGCTACCAGAATGATTAGCAGCAAGCTAAAAAACGTCAAAGCCGTAAAAATGCTTCGCCACCCAAGATTTTCTGCGATAAGCCCACCCACGACAGGACCTACCGCAGGGAAAACAGCCAGTGCACTGCCGACGACAGAATAGACTTTACCTAAGGCACTGCCTTGAAAGGCATCCCGGCAAATTGCCTGTCCCAGGACACTGCCGATACTTCCGCCAAAGGCCTGAACAAAACGACTGAGCATTAACCCGCTGATGGTTGTCGAATAGTAACATCCCGTACAGCCTATGATAAATATCAGCAGTCCCAGTAGAATTCCCGGTTTTCGCCCAAATCGATCGGAGAATTTTCCCCATACCAGCGTGCCAATGGCAAAGCCGAATAGATAAATGGTAAGCGTATATTCCATCATTGACGCAGAGGTATGCAGGCTTTGCGCAATGACAGGCAGGGAAGGGGTATAAACTGTTTCAGACAGTTGGGGTAAACCCGCGATAAGTACAATAAGCCACACAGGCGGCATAATAAAATTCATAAAATCCTCGAAGTTTTAGAAAATAAAAAACAAATCCGCTTTTTTAAAAAAGCAGTTCATTGTGAAAATGAATTGGTTTTCTCTTAAACTACGACGATCTTTTTCATTTCATAACACCTGAAGCAAAAAACAGAATGAATATTATACAGTAAAACGAGGAGGGATGTCATTAGCTTATCCGGATTATGTAGGTCGGGCGCTTCCGCCCGACATTTCTTTGGAAAGTAGAAGCCTCGAATTTGTTCATTTGGATGAAAAAAAGAACGTCGGGCGAAGCGCCCGACCTACGCGATCCATACATTAAAAAGATTAAACTTGCGCAGGGGTTTCACTTTGATTGATTGCATTTAACACCCATTGAACCTGGCTAGAGAGATCAATGTCAATGTAAGAAAGCTCTTCATAGCGATGATCTTCGTAGGGGTTAGACTCGGGATCTTCTGCTTTGATACGGGCAATTTGCCTATCTCTTTCCTGATGCAACCAGATAATCTGAGGTTCAAATAAATGAAGCATGCCTTCAATCCATTGATCCAGAATCATCCAGTATGGGTCATCTTCCAGTGTCATTTCATATTTTTTGATGAAACTGGACACGTGTTTTGCATCATACCAAATCTCGGAGGACACCCACCGGTTTACGGTAAAGAGGCGTATCGGCTGGCCTAGGCAATTCATGGAAATAGCCACGATATGGGTCATTGGATTATCCATGTTTTTATCCCAATCGGATAAAGGAGTAGGAGTTATTTTGGCGGGGATCCCTTTATAGCGCAGGAAACAATGAAAATGGCCATGCTCCATGCTTTCATAATCTTCACGATGGCAATGATAAAAATATTGAGCTCCCGTTTGGCGATCAATGCGATCCCCCTTGGGATAATGGCTCATTGATTCATGGCGGCGCTTCTTTTGCAAAGTGTAATGGATAATGTTTTTTCCTTTGGCAGTGGTCATCTGTTGCTGGGCTTCCAGAATCTGAGACGCATAGGCCAAAAGGCGGGATTGTTTCGTTTTACTCAAATAAGGTAATGAAAATTCAGACATAAATACACGCTAGAAAAAAAAGGAAGCGTTTCCGCTTCCTTTAAAAATATTAGCTACCGCTGCAGCCGCCACAACCTTTGCAGCCATTGCAACCTTTGCAACCTTTGCATCCGTTGCAGCCTTTACAACCTTTGCAGCCTTTGCAACCAGCGCAGCCACTTGCTTGAGTAGTGGTTGAATCAGCATAGGCAGCAGGAACAACAGAAGCAGCTGAAAGGGCAGTCAGTAATGCGGCCACGGCTAAAGTTGATTTTTTCATGATGAATCCTTCCTTTGAAAAAGTTTAGAATTTGAAACACAGTTAAGGACCAGAAACAGTATCTGGCAACATTTACTCCTTCGGAACTTTGTGAGCCGCAGTTAAAGCTTGCTTACAGTTTCAAAAGGTCAATTTAATTATATTAGAGTGGCGCATTTGATCAAGCTATGTTCTTCATATTTTTGAAAATTTTTGTCGTCAAAGGTTTCATTATGATTAAGAGAAATTCACATTGTCAATTTATGACGGGGGTCAAAGTTTTAAGCCTGAACCTTCATTGGGTATACAATCATCTTTCATCTCGCTTATCCTCTGTTTAAACTGATGCGATTTACTAATGGTGGCGAGCGGGTTAACCGTGGGCGACTGGTTTAACAGATTGTTTACGGGTTGCCACCATAATGAAGTAGAATACTCTGATTCATTTTTTTGCAGTGTATTTGCAAAAGCGGCTAAGGCATCACTTGCATGGGGATGGATTTGTAAGATATCAATAAGCTGATTAAGGCGATTAATTTCAATTAGCATCCCTGGGTGTTCTCTTACATGCGCATTAGATTGAAACTGAGACTGATAGTTTATCAGTGTTCTGAGTAGTTCATCACGCAGGGCGAAATCTTTTAAATCTATAATAAGAGCCTGCAGTAAAAGTTCAATTTTGGAATTGGGCACAACTCTTGATAAATCATCTGTACCAAATATTGTCTGGCTAATTGCATTAAGTTCAGCTTGTCGAATATGGGGGTTATCTTTGCTTAACTTATTAATGATCGTATTAATCCCCGTGATTGCATTATTAACCCAGTTGATTTCAGGATGATAGGCTCTATGCTTTGCTTCATATATGCGTATTGATAAATCATCGACAATTTTTTTTATCAGCTCAGCTTCTTGGGGAAACCTGATTTGCTCAATGTTCTTATACAGTAAGCTTATTTCCGGATGAGTTTCTTTAATATTTTTTATCAGATTTTCAGGATGAAAAGGGTTTCGGCCCGTGACAGGGATTTTCGTTTCAGTCCAGAATCTGTCAAGATCAGCGGCGCTGTTTATATCAATAGCGACTAGTTTACTATTATTCTGGGCGATTACATCATTCACCTGCTTCAATTGATCATCAAACAGCAGGCCAATGGCGTCATTATGTCCCTCCTGATGATATAATTGAAGAATTTCGGCCATTTTATGGCCTTTAAGGCCTGCCGGCGCACGTCCTATTTCAACATTATGTACATCATAGGCTTCAAGAATATTGACAATTTCATTGGTGGGTTTTGTTCCTAAATAGCTACTCAATGCCTGTAATCCTCTATCTACAATCCCGGGCCTTGCAGTCAATATCAGAATATCATAGCCTTCTTTCTGAGCTCTGCGAACATATTCCAGTAATACCTGTCTCATATGACTCTGCTTATTGCGAAGGCCATAAAGAGGATTCTTGTCAATTTTTTCTACTAAAGTTGTTCCGTCTATATCAATCGCGATGAAACCTTTGGATGATCTGGGCATGTAGGTTTATTGAGTAAATTGTTTACTATTTATTCTAGTAGAAAATAAAGAACTCCCCACGTCATCCTGAGCGTAGCGAAGGATCTCAAACTGCTTAGAGCTGAGCCAGATTCAGGAGATCCTTCACTGCGTTCAGGATGACGTACCCTGGGGAGTTACAAAATAAGTTGCTTTATTATGGATGGGATTGTTTTTAAAGTGACACTTAAGTTATAATATTAAGCATCTAGGTAAAAATAAGGTCAGTCATGTCCCAGCTCAGCCGCTTTAAAAAGTCACAAGATAAAATTGAATTTCTAAATGATCATTATCTGGACAAAGCATTTTACGATGACTTGTGCGCGATGTCGAAGGAAGAGAGAGAACAATATGCCAGTGAAATAATTAATCAGATCAGAGACGATGATGATTTAGAGTTTTTAATCCTTCGTTTGACCGATCTCTGTTTTGAAGCCAAAGATGAAAAATTTATTCGATCTGACAGCGGCGATTTCTTCGCGAATATCTTGCTTAAGATTATAAAAGAACTGGATAGAGACGCTTTTGCAAGGGCTTATCAAGCAAGCAATACTAAAAATGCCTATCCGGAAGATTATGTGTTTAATGAAAAGATAACCCATATTCTAAATATTATTAGAAACATTGCTGCAAGAAAAGGAGAGCTGCATCAACAATACCTACACAGTAATCTGGCTATTAAAATATTCAATCCCTTGATTATGGAAGGTATCATTAATCCTCAGGAATTGGCACCATTGCAACAGATAATTGCAAATAAAACTGCGTTGGATGAGTACTTTACCACGCGTCTTTCAGATCCAAAAGATTACAGCGCTCGCGTAGAGCCTTATTTTGAAGCGCAAGCAAAAGCCTTGGACGAAAAACAGGAATTGCACCATAATGCGATTCAGAACATCAAACAGTTAATTCGCAGCAAACCCTGGAGCATACCCGGTTTCTTGTTCATTAAAGGCGGGGTGGATATAAATGTCGACGGTAGAACATTGAGAGTGCCACATCGAGTCGCTGAAATGGCAAGAGCAATTGACGCTTATGAAGCAAAACAAAACAAAACGGAAAATGATTTATACGACCTGTATGAGCATATAAAGGATATCGCTCAGGAAGCACTGGATAATCCACGACAGGGCCGCCAACCTTCTACTACACAGTTTTATAAAGATGTGCTTGAAAATGTGTATCGGGCTGCAGATGTTGGTCTGGTGAATACTAATGAGGATGATAGGGCCCAGTTGTTAGGTCTGGATTAATAAGTAATCGTGTAACTCCCCAGGTACGTCATCCTGAACGCAGTGAAGGATCTCCTGAATCTGGCTTAGCTCTAAGCAGTTTGAGATCCTTCGCTACGTTCAGGATGACGTACCTGGGGAGTTACGTAATCGTTTGAGAACGCGCCAGCATTTTTCATGTGACGTTCTCCCATATAGTATTTGGCTAAAAGCGCTCAGGATCTGCTTTTAGCCAGTGTTTTTTGAAGCATTCAGGGATTTCTTCGCCAAGCAATTGTCCCGGTGTTAAATAATCATAGATTTCATTAAAGGGTTTAACACAGTCGGCACTGACCCGTCTCATCAGATATTCTGGCGATAAGTCGCTGGGATTACATAAACCCATTGCACCTACCATCTCAAGAAAACTTCTGACGGTATTATTATGAAAATTCAATACACGGTATTGTTTCTCATCAACAACCAAACCGCGTTGCAATCGTAAATTTTGCGTGGCGACTCCGGTAGGGCAGGTATTGGCATTACATTGTTTTGACTGAATGCAGCCCACCGCAAACATCATGGCGCGTGCCGCATTACACATATCGGCTCCCATTGCGATATTGGCGACCAGATCAAAGCCGCTGGCTACTTTTCCACTGGATATAATTCTGATTTTATCCCGTAAATTAACGCCTACCAGAGCATTATGGACAAAAACCAAAGCTGCCTCCAAAGGCTCTCCCACTCGATTGGTATATTCAACTGGAGCCGCTCCCGTACCGCCTTCAGCGCCATCAACTGTAATGAAATCAGGAGTAATACCGGTTAAAAGCATTGCCTTGCATATACCCAGAAACTCATGGCGTTTGCCTATACAGAGCTTAAACCCTACAGGCTTGCCTCCGGATAATTCCCGTAAATGTTTTACAAACTCCAGTAAAGTGCGCGGGGAGTCAAAGGCTGTGTGGGCTGGCGGAGAAAGAATATCGCCTCCGATTTTAATTTTTCGCACTTTCGCTATTTCCGGAGTGACCTTCGCTGCGGGCAAAATCCCGCCATGAGAGGGTTTGGCTCCTTGCGAGAGTTTGATTTCAATCATTTTGACTTCTTCGCGAGTTGACTCTGCGATAAACTCCTTTTCATCGAAATTGCCATTTTCATCCCGACAGCCAAAATAGGCAGTACCAATCTGGAATATAATGTCGCCGCCTTGCAAATGATAGGGGCTTAAACCACCTTCACCGGTGTTGTGAGCAAAATTCCCCAGTTTTGCTCCTTTATTAAGCGCCATGATGGCATTAGGCGATAAGGAACCATAACTCATTGCCGAGATATTCAGACGTGAGGCACTATAAGGCTTGCTGCAGTCAGGCCCGCCGACAACAATTCTGGGTTCAACTTCTGACACATGTTTGGGAGCGAGTGAGTGTAAAACCCAGGTATAACCGACCTGTGTAATGTTACGGCTGGTGCCGAAGGGAATCGTATCACGCACATTTTTTGCCCGTTCATACACCATGCTTCTGATTTCACGATTATAAGGAAGCTCTTCCTGGTCATCCGCAATAAAATATTGCTGAATTTCAGGCCTTAAAAATTCCATAATGAACCGGAAATGACCTAAGACCGGAAAGTTTCTAAGAACGGAGTGTTTGGTTTGTATCAGATCGTAGATTCCCACGATAATGATTGGTACCAGAAAGACAATGCACCAGATGGTATCGTGCATCATGATTAGGAAAAAAATAAAGCTTAGCAGGATGAGCCCGAATCCAATATACCACTGGCGCCGCATAGTTAAATCCTCTTAAAAAAGGTAGGGAATACAAGCCGGGAGGCTTGTATTCAGGATGGAATTACTTCGTAAATACCTCATATTCAGGGTACCACATGGTTTCTTTTATCGCTGTTTCAATTTCCGCATCACTAATTTTATCCGCGTGGTTTTCCTTAATAGCCTGTAGAATCACCGCCTTGGCAATATGTCGGCTTACATCACGAATGACTCGAAGATCAGGTAAGAGAGCGCCTTCACCCTTAATCATTGCCGGAGACAGATCGCTTAATGCCATTGCAGCGGCCATCATCATTTTATCGGTGACGCGACGCGCCTTTCCGGCGACGACGCCCAAGCCTACACCTGGGAAAATATAGGAGTTATTACATTGGGAAATTTCAATCGAATGAGAGCCAATTAGTACTGGATCAAATGGACTTCCTGTAGCAACCAGGGCCTTACCCGCACTCCACTCCAGTATTTGCTGTGGAGTCGCCTCAGCCCGTGAAGTGGGATTGGAGAGTGGGAATACAATAGGGCGATCGCAGTAACTCGCCATACTGCGTATCATTGGCTCGCTGAATTGCTGGGGTTGCCCTGAAACGCCGAGCAGGATGGTCGGTTTAGCGTTATTAATTACTTCAAGAAGATTAATCTGCTGTTTGTTTTGGACCGTCCAGGTTTTTAATCTGTTTTTCGATTGAACAAAGCCTTTTTGGAAGGGCAGAATATTCTCCAGACCTTCCTGCAGTAAACCCATTCTGTCGACCAGATAAAAACGAGATCGTGCTTCGGATTCGCTAAGTCCCTGATTAATCATTGCCTGCACCAATTGCTCGCTGATGCCGCAGCCAGCTGAACCGGCACCGAGCAGGGCGATACGATGGTCTTTTAATGGAACACCGGAAACACGTGTTGCAGCAATGATAGCTGCTACTGCAACTGCGGCTGTTCCCTGAATATCATCGTTGAAGGTACAGAGTTGATCACGGTACTTTTCGAGAATTGGATAGGCATGCTGTTGGGCAAAATCTTCAAATTGCAATAGTACATTTGGAAAGCATTTTTTGACCGATTGCACAAACTGGTCAATAAACTGATCATACTCTTCGCCAGTAATACGGGAATGACGCCAACCCAAATACTCAGGATCATTAAACTTTTCCTGATTATTGGTACCTACATCCAATACAATAGGTAATGTATGCGCAGGATGGATACCCCCGCAAACGGAGTAAAGCGATAATTTTCCAATTGGGATGCCCAAACCGCCAGCGCCCTGATCACCCAATCCCAGAATTCGCTCGCCGTCAGTGACAACGATCACATCAATCCGTCGATTTTTCGCAACAGTCGAAAGAATCTTCTCCATTCTATCCCGTTCAGGATAGCTGATGAACAAACCGCGGGGTTGACGATAAATGCGATGAAACTGCTGACAGGCCTCTCCCACTACTGGGGTATAAATTATGGGCAAAACTTCCAGTAAATTATCCAGGACAAAACGATAAAAAAGGACTTCGTTGCGATCCTGCAACGCTCTTAAGTAGATATGTTTTTCAAGAGGAGTATCTTTGGCATCGTAGGCATCACGGCTGCGTCTCAATTGTTCGAGAATACTCTCGGTATTGCAGGGAAGAAGTCCATGCAGCTCAAACAAATCCTTTTCAGCTTCAGTAAAAGCGGTACCCTTATTCAATAAGGGGTCTTTTAATATTTCCTGGCCGCGTGCAGTAATTTTGGAACTCATAACCACTCCCTGGTAACTGTAATTTAAAATGCCAAATGGACATTATGCTAGTTCATTCTTGAGAATCAAGATCTTCGTCGCAATATTTATCAAGTTTCTGATTCCAGGTATCACACTGCAGTTTGACCACCTGGTTCAGAGAACCACTTTCCTTAAAAACCTTTCTCAGCAGAAAAGCATCATTGATTTTGTTAAGAATATCATTTTGGAGGAGATTCATAAAATATTGATTGTTTAAAAACTCAATTTGCGGCCTAATTTTTTTTAGCGTATTGAGGATATCATCCTGAATCAGATAATGCTGACCATTATCGGAGTCAATGATGTCGCCCTCAAAACCATAACGGCTTGCCTGAAAGCGGTTATAACTGTATAAAAAATACAGATCATGACTGACTTGAGTGGGACGTTCTTCGAGAAGATACAGTGATAGACTTTGTAAATAAGCCGCGATTTGAATGGCTTTACCAAGGCTTAAAGGCGTATCGCATACTCTGACTTCCACCGTGCCGAACTCTGGCTTGGGGCGAATATCCCAGTAAAAATCTTTCATGCTGCCAATTATTCCCAGTCTTCGAAATTTATAATAGTACTCAGACAGTTCATTCCAGTTAATTAAGTAAGGGATTACACCGCTTAAGGGAAAGGCGCTAAAGATACTGGAGCGGGAGGAGCAATAGCCGGTGTCAACACCCTGGTAAAATGGAGACGATGCCGCTATTGCGATGAGTTGCGGAACATATCGACCCAATGCATGTGTCAGATACAAAGCATCTTCGGGGCTGGTGCAGCCGATATGAATATGCTGACCAAAAATAGTGGCTCTTTTTGAAAGATAACGGTATTTTCTGGCGAGATTTTTGTAACGTTTCGCTGGAAAAATTTTTTGCTTTGACCAGCGTTCATAGGGATGAGAGCCACCGCCGCAAATATAGGCACCGACTCGTTCGGCTTCCTGTAAAAGATAGTGCTGCAGTTCCGAAAACTCGTCAAGCATGGTCTGAGCCGACTGATGCACTGAGGAGTTAATTTCAATCATGCTCTGAGTAATTTCCGGAACAATACGCGTTTCAAAATTACTTCCGTGCACATCCCGGATGATGTCTTTTGAGCAAAATTTGTGACCCCAGCTTCTCGGATTGATTAATTGAAACTCAAGTTCTATTCCAATCGACACCAGAGCTGATTTTTTGAAGGGTAATCGTCGCATTGTCGTCCTGTTATTTTCTGCAATCCATTGCACGGAAATTCGATACAAACCTATAGTCAATTATAAGCTGTAAATGCAAAATGTTCTAAAAATAATCAAATGGATTGTCAATTAATCCTATTCTCAAATGACGGCGTGCCTGTGAGTAATGACACAGTTTAATGAGCACTCTCTTTAATTCATTCAATCCTAAGGCTAATCCAAAATATGTCGATATGAATACTAAATGTCATTCTGATTATCATTTGGGCATCCGCTGCGAGCCTCGGAACGCATTCTGTATTAAAGGATTAAATAACAACAAGGAAGAAAAAATGAGCCCGGAAAAGATTTCATACTTTGTATTAATGGGAGACAGCCTGACCGACCGTGGCACTATTGCGAATAAATATTTATGGGGTTGCATTCCTATGGGCTGGATAACTGGTTTGGACAAAAAATCACCAGATGGACGATTCACCAATGGCTATGCCTGGAGTGATCATCTGAGCGCCGGCATTGCTGAAGATTTCATCATCAAAGAGGTAGGTAAAGAGTATAAAATGGATGCGACAGACATCAGCGATGCAGTGATTGCCCATGATAGTAAGGTTCGAGCACATGTTCAGGATAGTTATGATTTGGATGATGATCTGGTAGTCCGCTATAAGGGAGTTGATTTCGTTAGAAATTACAGCGAAGGAGGATTAAGCGCTCATGATTATAGCTGGGTTCCAAGCTCAAGTTTAAGCCGTTTCTTTAATCGAATGGTGGTCTCTACGCTGGAAGAAATGCGGGAAAAAATGATTAAATATGACGAAACTCATCAGGTATCGAATACACAGAAAAAATCAACCCTGGTTATTGAATGGTCTGGAGCCAATGATTTAATCACAGTGAATGAGCGTCCAACCATAGGTGAAGCCAAAAAAGCATTAAAAGCCAGAGTTGAGAATGTTGAGGAACTTATAAAAAAAGGCTACTCCAATTTTATTTTATTTAATCTGCCGGACTTGTCATTTACCCCCATGTATCAGCAAAAAAGTGAATATGAGAGAGAAAATGCTCAATCCTGTTCGCTTTATTTTAATGATCAGTTACGGATAGCCTGTAATGAATTAAAGATTCGCTATCCCAATTGTTCAATTGAATGCTTTGATATCAATTCACTGTTTACAGATATAATTCAGCATCCTCTGAAATGGGGATTTGATCCGGAGAAGGTGAGTACACCATATTACGGCTCCGAGGATTTTTACAATGAAAACGGCAGCTCTCCGGCAAAAGGTTACATTTTCTGGGATACTATTCATCCTTCAGCCGATATGCATGCTCTTCTTGCCCATCATTTCTATCTGAAATATCAATTTAAATACAATTTTATTGCGCCTGATTTTTTGGGCGAAAGCCAGCGAAAAGAAGCCAGCTCCACTATTAGTGAATTACGGCGTCAATTCATCCAGGAATATGGCACGCGTCTGGCTAAAGATAAGAACAGCTTTTTTGGCAGCTTGTACCGTTCCAATATTGATTATAAAAATGCCAGTCTTGAAGAGATTTTTCGCCACGCACTGTATGAAAAAGGCTATAGAACGCGAGCCAGCATCACTCATTTAAACTGGATAGACAAGAAGGGAAATATCACCTTGAAAGTGCCGCCTTTGGAAACTGCAAAAATGGTTGTGGAAGCGAAGGAGGGGATAAGGAGGAATCCTCCTGAAGAAGAAAGAATATCGAAAAGAATCTGAGATATGACCGGCCTCTTTCCCAAACTTGAAATGGGGCCGGATATTTGAAGTACATGCAGGTTATTTTTCAGCGTTTGACTGTCACTCTTATATCGTTGGCGTGGGCTACAGAATGTGGTTTGCTTACGCTAACGACCACCTGTTCCAGCTTAAATTCTTCTTTAATTAAAGCAGCTACCCGGTCTGCAACCGTTTCAATTAATTGAAATGAATTGGATTCAACATATTCAGTAACGCTTCGGCAGAGCGCGTCATAATCAATCGTTTTATTAATATCGTCATTACATTGACTAAAGTCGCCGGGAATGCTGATATCAATAAACAGATTTTGCTTAATTTGCTGTTCCCAGTGATGAACTCCAATACGAGTGGCAATTTTTAACGCTTTAACTTCCAGAATATCCATTTTTTGATCAACGAAAACAAAAAGGGCAGGGTAGCAAAGTTTGAAAATTTATACAATCTTAACCTACGTCCCGACCATACCCCTCCTACCACTGCCATTAAGTTAAGGAAATATGTCATTCCCGCGAAGGCGGGAACCCATTCCACAATTGGCATTATAGCTAGCTCAGAGATGGATCCCCGCCTTCGCGGGGAGGACTGTTTAATATACAACTGAGCTTAACTTAATGGCAGTGACCCTACGACCCACGACGTGTTCGGGGGATTCAGAAAACTCATAAAGAAACACTGGACCCTGAGGACAAGCCACAGGGCGCAGGATGATGGTAGATACTTACGGATTTTTTCGCGGGATCCCAAGGAATCCTTGCTAAGATTCCTGGATGCTGCGAATAATCACAGAACATTGGAGCTATCTGAACTATGCTGACTTCTGCAGACTAATTAATTCTTTTATCCCGGTTTCAGCCAAATCCAGCATGCCGTTTAATTGAGCGCGGTTGAAACTGTTTTCCTCTGCGGTGCCCTGTATTTCAATAAAGTCACCGGCCTCATTCATAACGACATTCATATCCGTTTCAGCCAGCACGTCTTCTGCATAGTCCAGATCCAGCACGGATTGTCCGCGGTAAATGCCTACAGACACTGCTGCGACATAGGTGAACGCCGGCATTTTTCTAATTTTCTCCCGGCTAACCATCCAGTTCAGTGCGTCTCTTAATGCAAGACAAGCCCCTGTAATGGCGGCTGTTCTTGTGCCTCCGTCAGCCTGAAGCACATCACAGTCGATGGTAATGGTATTTTCACCCAGCACTTTAAGATCGAAGCAGGCGCGAAGCGAGCGGCCAATCAGACGCTGAATTTCAAGGGTTCGGCCGCCTTGTCTGCCTTTACTGGCTTCCCGGTCAGAGCGGCTGTGAGTGGCTCGGGGCAACATTCCGTATTCTGCAGTAATCCAGCCTTGATTTTTTCCCTTGAGAAACCGTGGAACACCGTCTATAACTGAAGCATTACAAATAACTCGAGTCTGGCCAAATTCTACCAGTACAGATCCTTCAGCATGCTGCGTATAGTTGCGTTGCAACTGAATAGATCGAAGTTGATTGGGTTCACGATTGCTGGGGCGCATGGCTTGCTCCTCGATAAAATTGCAAAGTATACCCCTTTCTTCATAATGATGCACGCAGACTTGCATTTGTACAAATTTAGTTTATAGTCGGCCATCCTCAGAAAGAATTAGTAGTAAAACTCGATTATGACTAATAGTATGACCGCTTTTGCACGCGAGCAGATTCAAGTAGACGGCATGATTTTTTGCTGGGAAATTCGTTCGGTAAATCATCGATATATGGACGTTTCCTTTCGCTTGCCAGAAGACTGGCGTTTTCTCGAAAATGACCTGCGAACAATGCTTAGAGGGCAGATTAGCCGCGGTAAACTCGAGTGTCAGTTAAAACATCAGGATAATTCCGGTGTTGAAAAAACGATTGCAGTTAATGAGCCATTATTGAATGCTTTAGTTAATACGGCTGAAAAACTATCCAGTGATAACCATCTGGCCAATGATATGAGTTTGTCAAAGGTGCTGGCATGGCCTGGAGTTGTAAACATAGAGCAACCTGTTCTTGAGCAATATTCGGCTTCGATTTTAGACCTGTTCAATCATACGTTAAAACGACTGCAGTTAATGAGATCTGCGGAAGGAGCGGCCCTGCATCAACATGTACTGGATAAACTTTCACGTTTAAAAATCGAGATCGGGAAATCCCGCGAGTTTGCTGAGAAGAACAGCTTGCTTGCCCGCGATAAACTGTTGACTCGATTGCAGAGTCTGAATCTGGAAGTGGATAGCAGTCGAATTGAGCAGGAACTGGCGATTCTTTTAAGTAAAATGGATGTAACCGAAGAACTGGAACGATTGTCGGTACATATCCATGAAGTGAATAACAGTCTCAATGCAAAAGAGCCCGCGGGACGACGGCTCGATTTTTTAATGCAGGAATTAAATCGCGAGGCAAACACACTGAGCTCAAAATCTGATTCCATTGAAATGACGCAGTCTGCGGTAGAAATGAAAGTATTAATCGAGCAAATGCGAGAACAAATTCAAAATATAGAGTAAAGATAAATGGCGAATGATGGCACAGGAAATTTATTTATTGTAGCGGCCCCTTCAGGCGGGGGAAAAACCAGTCTCGTGAAAGAGCTTGTTAACAGCATGCCTGATATTGAGGTATCTGTTTCGCATACTACCCGTTCCATGCGTCCGGCCGAGAAAAATGGCGTCGATTATTTTTTTGTTTCCGAAAGCGAATTTCTGCGCATGATTGATGACTCTGCTTTCATTGAATACGCAAGAGTTTTCAACCATTATTATGGTACTTCAGTGGTTCAGATTAAAGACCGGCTGGCTTCCGGCATCGATGTTGTCCTGGATATCGACTGGCAGGGGGCGCAGCAAATCAGAAGATTGTTTCCTGGTTCTGTCAGCATATTCATCATCCCGCCCTCGCTGGAAATTCTCAAACAACGGCTTCAAAACCGTAAGCAGGATAATGAAGCGGTGATTGGGAGTCGAATGTTACAGGCACAGGAAGAATTGAGCCATTATTCTGAATTTGATTATCTGATTGTCAATGACAGTTTCGAGGTCGCGGCCGACGAATTGAGGTCTATTGTGCTTGCCAATCGCTTAAACATACAGCGGCAATCAGTAAAGATTGCAAAATTACTTTCCTTCTTATTAGCATCGAAGTAAAATAGATTATTTTGGTTATAAGCTTAAGATCGTGACTGCGGGCCTTGGTGAAATGGATTCAGGCTCACTATTTCGTCTGATGCTATAACTTAATACTTGTATTGTGGGGGTTCTAATGGCACGTGTCACAGTTGAAGATTGTTTGGAGCATGTTGCGAATCGCTTTGAATTAGTGATGGTTGCAACCAAAAGAGCGCGTGAAATTGCTGTTCGCGGCGAGCAACCTTTAGTGGAGTGGGAAAACGATAAACCGACGGTTGTGGCTTTAAGAGAAATTGCGGCTGGATTAGTAAAACCAGATATTCTGGATAAAGATTAATTCAAATCGGCGGTATCAGTTGCAATACAATTTTTCAGCTTTAAGCGAAGGGAGTGCTCTGTGAGCTACTTTAAGGAGTTACACGAAGAGCTTCAACATTATCTTGAGCAACAGCAGGTTGAAAAGTGTCATCAGGCCTATCTGGTTGCGGAAAAAGCGCATCATGGGCAGATGCGCCGATCGGGTGAACCTTATATTACCCATCCAGTAGCCGCAGCGCTGATACTCGCCCGGATGCGTCTCGACTATCAAACTATCATGGCAACCCTGTTGCATGATGTGGTCGAGGATACCTCCATCAGCAAGGAAGAGCTAAGCCAGTTGTTTGGTGAGGAAGTCACTGCCCTTGTAGATGGTGTCACCAAACTGACTAAAATCAAGTTTGAGTCCCGCGCGGAAGCCCAGGCTGAAAATTTTAGAAAGATGGTTCTGGCAATGGTGAAGGATATTCGCGTCATCATTGTCAAGTTGGCTGATCGCTATCACAATATGAAGACTCTTGGGGCGATGCCTTCGTCCAAGCGTCGACGCATTGCAATTGAAACCCTTGAAATTTATGCGCCTATTGCTAATCGGCTGGGGATGCATGCTATTTATGTGGGCCTGGAAGATTTAGGTTTTCAGGCGCTCTATCCCATGCGATTTCGCGCAATCAAATCAGCCGTTGAGAAGTCACGAGGCAATCGCCGTGAGCTCACACAAAAAATAGAACATGACCTGGAAGAAGCCCTCAGACAGTTAAATATTCCTTACGAGCATGTATTCGGCCGCCAAAAACATTTATACAGTATCTATCGAAAGATGCGACAGAAGAAGGCCTCTTTTACTGAAATCACTGATGTGTTCGCTTTCCGTGTAATCACCGAAGATATCGACGCCTGCTATCGTGTGATGGGGGCTTTGCACCGCACTTACAAGCCTGTTCCGCAACGATTCAAGGATTATATTGGTATTCCCAAAGCGAACGGCTATCAGTCCCTACATACCACTTTGTTCGGCCCATTTGGTGTTCCTCTGGAGGTACAAATCCGTACGCGGGATATGGATAAAGTAGCAGAAAACGGGGTGGCGGCGCACTGGATTTATAAATCCGCTGGTCTGGAAGTGAACGAGGCCCAGCTTCGTGCCCGCGAATGGGTACAGCGGTTATTGGAAATGCAGCGAAGCACCGGGAGCTCTCTTGAGTTTATTGAAAACGTTAAAATTGATTTGTTCCCGGATGAGGTTTATGTATTTACCCCCAAAGGGCATATCATGGAACTTCCCAAAGGGGCCACTCCGGTTGATTTCGCTTATACAGTACATTCTGGTGTTGGTAATAGCTGCGTGGCTGCCAAAGTCAACCGCCGTCTGGTGCCTTTAAGCATTCCTCTGACAAATGGGCAGACGGTAGAAATTATCACTGCTCCCGGGGCTCATCCCAATCCAGCATGGCTTAATTTTGTGGTTACCGGAAAAGCCAGAAGCAATATTCGTCACTTTCTTAAAAGCCAGCAGCATAATGAGTCGATTGTGATGGGAAAACGCTTGTTGGAGCAGGCACTGGCGGAACTGTCTTCCGATTATGCCAAAGTACCTCCCGAATCCCTGCAGGCAATACTCCATGATTTAAATTATAAATCTGCTGAAGAATTACTTTATGCTATTGGTATTGGCAATCAAATGCCGATGGTCATTGCAAAACGTCTGGTAGTTCGCCCGGAGCCTGCCGAGCTCGATAAAAATGGTAAAAGCCGCCCTCTGGCCATTAAGGGAACCGAGGGAATGGTAGTTCATTTTGCCGAATGCTGTCAGCCCATTCCAGGTGATAGCATCGTCGGGCGCTTTCAGCAGGGGCGGGGAATCATCGTACATGCCAGCGATTGCCCACTGATTCATCATGTCCGCAGTCCTGAGCAGTTCATTGCCTTACGTTGGGATGAGCAGGTTGAGGGTGAATTCTGGGTGGATATTACCGTTGAAGTGGCAAACCAGCGAGGTGTTCTCGCTGCCTTGGCAACCGCAATTGCCGAAGCGGAATCCAATATTGGAAATATTAATGTGGATCCTCGCGATGGACGCCACAATGCCGTTACTTTTTCAATCAGTGTGCGTGACAGGACGCATTTGGCGCGTGTGATGCGAAGGCTTCGTTCCAACAATGTCGTCATGCGCCTTTACCGAAAAAAACAAGGGGAATGAGAATGCAATCAATTCATAGTGAACAGGCTCCGGCTGCTATTGGAACTTATAGTCAGGCTATCCGCTGTGGCGATACAGTTTATCTTTCCGGTCAAATCCCATTGGATCCCGCGACCGGTGTTTTATGTAGTGACGAAATTCGACTGCAAATAGATCAGGTATTAAATAACTTAACCGCCGTTTGTCAGGCCTCAGGCGGCAGCTTGGCTAATATTGTCAAATTAAATGTCTATCTGACCGACCTGAATCATTTTCCTCTGGTAAATGAAGCGATGAGCCGCTTTTTTGTCGAGCCTTATCCTGCTCGTGCTGCCATTGGTGTCTCGGCTTTGCCGCGTGGCTCCCAGGTTGAAATGGATGGTATTATGGTGCTTGATAAGTCCGTTACGGGATAATTCAGTGGATAATAATCAGTACGCCCAAACCGGGCGTCGGATGTTTATTATCACCTGGATCCTCCTTTTTGGTTTGCTGTTTATATTTTTTTATTACCATGGCCAATCTGACAAAGGGCGTGTCGAAAGCCATCCAGGCAAGGTGATCATCAAGGCAGATGCGCAGGGGCATTATCGCATCGATGGCGCAATTGATGGTCAACCTGTCCATTTTATTATTGATACAGGGGCTACACTCTTAGCTATACCAGAAAAAGTTGCGCGAGAATTAAATTTAAACGGGCGCTATCCAATCCGTATGCAAACCGCAAAAGGAACCGTTGAAGGCTCCCTGACCCGCGTAAATAAACTCTC
The DNA here is from genome assembly GCF_900640215.1 of Legionella genomosp. 1. Lineage (NCBI taxonomy): Bacteria > Pseudomonadati > Pseudomonadota > Gammaproteobacteria > Legionellales > Legionellaceae > Legionella > Legionella genomosp. 1. The sequence goes on along the minus strand of NZ_CAAAJH010000002.1, from coordinate 363,086 downwards.
TTTCGGTAATTTCACTTTATATGATGTTAAAGCCGTCATTATTTTAGGTGCCGAGGATGATATGTTGTTGATGGGTATGAATGTGTTATCGCATTTTAGCCTGACACAGACAAACAAGACATTAGTGATTAAGAAATCGGATGAGCAGTAAGGCATTTCCCCACGGCTTAGATTTATAAAACGAGAAATACATGAGCATTGTGACATTAAATAAGGTCATCTTGAATGTGGGTGGCAACAGGCTGCTTGATGAAGCCGATTGGCAAATCCAGCCCCAGGATCGTGTCGCCCTGGTGGGGCGAAATGGGGCAGGCAAATCCTCTTTGCTGCGCTTATTGCAGGGTGAGATGCTGCCTGATAGTGGACAGATAAACCGTCTTAGCGGTCTTAGGGTTGCCGGATTAACGCAGGAAGTTCCTGTGCATGATAATGAAACAGTGTATCATTTTCTGGTAAAAAGTCTGGGAGAAACGGGTGAGGTGTTAGCCGAATTCTACCATTTGTCTCAAGGTGAGGACTTATCGGCTTTAGCTCGTTGCCAGCAGCAAATGGACAATTTGCATGCCTGGGATCTTTTGCCTCGAGTTGATACAATGGCTTCACGTCTGGGTATTGATCCTTCTGCACGAATGGACAAATTGTCTGGAGGGATGAAAAGGCGGGCATTGCTTGCAGCGGCACTGATTGCCAATCCTGATCTCTTACTGCTAGACGAACCGACCAACCATCTTGACGTGGAAGCCATTGAATGGCTGGAGTCTTATCTGAAAAGCTATCAGGGAGCCGTTTTACTGGTAACTCACGATCGTGAATTTCTTAGCGCTGTGTCCAATCGCATAGTGGAAATTGATCGCGGCAAACTCTACACCCATGAATGTGATTATGAAACCTATCTGGACCGGCGTGAGGCAATGCGGGTGACCGAGCAGCGTCATAATGAATTATTTGATAAGCGTTTAGCGGAAGAAGAGGCCTGGATTCGTACCGGTATCAAGGCCAGACGTACTCGCAATGAAGGCCGGGTTCGAGCTTTAAAAGCGATGCGGGAACAGTATAAAGCACGCCGAAACCAGCAGGGTAAGGTCAAAGGCATTAATCTTGAGATTGCTCATTCGGGGAATGTGGTCATTGAAGCAGAGAAGCTTAATTATCAGATAGGCGGTAAGACGATTCTACGCGACTTCTCGCTGCTGCTTTCCCGCGGTGATAAATTGGGTATTATTGGACCTAATGGCTGCGGTAAAACCACACTTGTTCGCCTGCTTCTTGGTGAATTGACCCCCGATTCAGGTCGAGTGAAACAAGGCACATCGCTGGCGGTCGCCTATTTTGATCAGCTCAGAAGGCAATTGGACGAGCAACAGACCGTGATGGCAAACGTTGCGGATGGGGCGGATCATGTCAGCATCAATGGCAAGCAAAAACATGTTGCCAGTTATCTGAAGGATTTTTTGTTTCCCTCGGAGCGTTTCAATCAGCCTGTTTCCAGTTTGTCCGGAGGTGAGAGAAATCGTCTGTTATTGGCGAAATTATTAGCTAAACCGGTCAATTTTCTGGTCATGGACGAACCAACCAATGATCTCGATATAGAGACCATGGAGCTTTTGGAAACCATGCTGGTAGATTACCCCGGCACCTTAATTTTGATTAGCCATGACCGCGCATTTATTAATCAGGTGGTGACCAGTGTACTGGTATGGGAAGGCGAAGGGCAGTTTAACGAGTATGTAGGTGGATACGATGATTACCAGATGCAAAAGAAAGCTCAGCGACAGTCTGCCACTGCTGTGTCCTCAGCCAAGGCCTCGCCAAAACGGATGAACACTTCGGGTAAGCTAAGTTTTAATGAGCAACGTGAGCTTTCGCAATTGCCGCAGCAGATCGAGAAGCTGGAGGCTAAAATTGCTGAAGCGCAGTTAAAAATGACGGAAGCTGATTTTTACCAACAGGATGCCCAGGCGATTGCCTTATTTGGTCAGCAGCTTCAAGCAGATGAAGCTGAGCTCACGAAATTATATTCTCGATGGGAGGAGTTGGAGGGTTAGCTCCAGAAAGATCAATTGTGTAGAGGGTTGGGGACATTGCCATTAAGTTAAAGTTAATGAATTTTTTGTTATTCTTGAGCCGGCGTGGTTGTAAACGTAAGAGAAAATCCCCTCTCCCAAGTTTGGGAGAGGGCTAGGGTGAGGGTTGATTTTAACCCCCTCTCTCTAACTCTCTCCCCTGAGGGGAGAGAGGATTTTTTTCATACACTCTAATGTCAAGAAAAACTTAAGGCTAATTGAAAAAACAAGTCGCGGTACGTAGCGGGTTAGGTGATCGTGCGATGACACTGACCCTTGATAAGCAAGCCGCATCAGAGTTATAGTTGATTAATATCAATTTTCCATCGTTTTGGAGAAATGCACTGTGTTATTAACCTTGGCACTGGTTGTGTTTTGCTCGGCAATAATCGTTTTTTTTGCGGAGGAGTTTGGCGGCGTCGTTAAGAAAATTTTCGCAATTCCTGGTGTTAAACTCATCCTGCCCTTGTTAATTGCTTCATTCATCGTAGCCCTTTATGAAGATTGGATAGTCTGGATATTACTGATCAATAAATATGCATTTCATAGCGCTATGAGTTATATCGCATCCTTATTTCCTTTTGAACAGTTCGCCGCTGAAACTGTACAGATTTTATTTCTTCTCATTTTAACTCTCGTGCCTCCATTTATTTTTATCACATTACGCAAGCGTAAAACAATACTTCCCTTTCGTTATACCTGGCTGATTTGTCTGCTGCTTTGGCTATTTTTTAGCATTCTATTCACAGTTAAATAATTTTAATTAATTTTTTTTGGATTTCATTTCAAACGCTTATAAGCCACCTATAATTTATTTAGACAAGCTCAGTTCACTTTGAGGGGCTATGAAAATTTCAGGCAGGCTTTTACAAAAAGCAGTCGAGGCAGAAATCATCGATGAAAACCAGGCGAGTCGTTTACTGGAATTTATCAAGGCAGAGTCCGCACACGAACCCCATTTTGATTTCACCAATGTTCTTTATTACCTGGGCGGCTTAATCGCTATTGGCGCCATGACCATTTTTATGAATGTGAGCTGGGAACACTACGGCGGCATGGGTATATTTTATGTTTCACTGCTCTATGCAGCAGTCGGTCTGGGGTTGGCCCATATACTCGCCCAAAAGAACTTTCCGATACCAGCGGGTATTTGTGCAACCTTTGTTGTCGCTCTAACCCCGCTGGCTATTTATGGGCTGCAGAAAGGCATGGGATGGTGGCCTGATGACAGTGTATATAATGAATTTCATTACTGGGTTCAATGGCATTGGATTTATATGGAGGCAGGCACATTAATTGTGGGAATTATCATGGCCTGGCTCTACCGTTATCCTTTCATGATTATGCCCATCGCCGTAACCCTGTGGTATCTCTCGATGGATGTGGCGGCATTGATTGTTGATCCGCATTCTATGGATTTTGAATTCAGAGCCATTATTTCCATGTATTTTGGACTGGTTATAGTTTTGATTGCTTTCTGGGTAGATGTTCGTTCGCGTCATTCAGCGGATTATGCATTCTGGCTTTATATTTTTGGTGTTATTGCTTTTTGGGGAGGTCTCACCTGCCAAAGTTCCGACAGCGAGCTGTCGAAATTTCTCTATCTCTGTATTAATTTGGTGATGATCATTATTGGTGTTGTTTTGAACCGTAAGGTATTTGTGATTTTCGGAGGTATCGGTGTGGCTTTTTATCTGGGGCATCTGGCATCGAATGTGTTTAAAGACAGCCTGGGATTTCCTGCGGCTTTGGCCTGCATTGGACTTCTGATTATTTACCTGGGGACCTTATGGCATAAAAACGAAGATAAATTACGAATAAAACTCCAGTCCATGCTCCCGAAACCTTTGCAGGAACTGTTGCAGGCAAGAGACTAAGAAACATGCAAGAACGCTGACTTTAGAGCTTTTATATTGTTTAGTGTAATCCTTATAGCTAGAATGCCTAAAAATAAGTAAGCAAGCGGTTATAAGGATGATTCATGTTTCGCAGATTTTTAGGTTTTTTTAAACCCACTGAAGAAAATAGCTATTCTAAAATAGATGTGGAAAATCCAGATATAAAACCTCAATTACCCTCTGTTATCCCAATCTCTGAAAAACAGGATTTGCTGACACATGTTGAAAAATTACAACAACTTAAAGCAGAGATTTTGGAAATGGAGCGTGCCTATGAAAAATCCTATTTCAGGTGGCAAGCTTCAACTTTGTTGGGCAGCCTTGCTTTAACTGCTGTATGGGGAGGGGCAATCGGTCGACTAAATCATAAGTTTTTTAATCCTTACTGGGAAGATAATAAACTTTTTTATAGAAATAGATTCGATTTTATGGCACTAGATGATGATGGATGCACGCCTGCTTCTTTGGGGTGTGTGGGTTACTATCCCAACTTTCTTAATTTTGGTTCCAAGCCCCTGGCTAACTGCACTCAAGCAGGTTATTCGCCTCTGGAAAATTTGGTATGCCCAGATCTGTATATTCGGGCATGTTTAAATATAATGGATACAATGTGTGATATTTTAAACTCAACGACCTATCAATATGTTGATGATGAAACAAACAGACATAATTTAAACAACGCTTTCGGCACATTGATGACATGTAGTTTTATAACACCACTTATCGGATGTTTAGTAGTAGCGCTGCTAAATGAATATAAAAAGAAAAGGCCTGCCGATCTTGTTCCTGTTTCAGCTTTGCAAAAAGATAAACTGCAAGATTACATCAGTCAAATCGGTAGTGGTATTCATCTTAATATAAGCAAAAAAGGGTTCGGTAACGAATATATTAATAGCGCCGAATTATATTCTCAGATTGATCGAGAAATAGCTTTAGCTAACGCCAGACTGGTTGTAAATAATATCGATCAGGATAAGAACAATCGAGCGAGCTTTTTTCAACCGGATAAGGATGAACAGCAAACAGGTATTAACCTCCCTGACGAAGCGGTTTATTCAGCCTGAGCGGTACGGCGTTGTTGCGTGAATAGAACCAAGCAACTAACCTGTCGTCTTTGCGAACGAAGTGAAGCAATCCAGATCGGAATTTGAACAAAGTAATGAGCTGGATTGCTTCGCTAACGCTCGCAAAGACAGTTTTTTGTGCACCTATCTTTATGAGTTGGAACAGTGCTGGTTATGAAATAGAGTCTAAAAATAAATTGAGTTCACAGAAACTAATCTTCCTCTAATATTTTAGCGGAAGCATTTTTCTTCATCACAATAATACTGATGCGTCGATTTTTGGGATTTAACGGCTCCTTTTTATCCAGCAGAACAGTTGAGGCATAGCCTGTAACCCGCATTACTTTATCTTCCTTTAATCCCGCTTTCAGCAGGGCACGTCTTGCTGTATTGGCGCGTTGCGTTGAAAGCTCCCAGTTGGTTTGTTCCAGATCTTCCGGGTTATGATAGGGATGGGCGTCAGTGTGCCCCTGGATGGTTACTTTATTGGGAACAGAGTTTAGCAAAACGGCGATTTTCGCAAGGATCTGTGCCATCGCCGGATCAATCTCATCGCTGCCTAACCCAAACATAGGCTTATCGTCATTATCAATCAATTGTATCCGCAGGCCCTCCGAAGTCACGTCCATTAGCATGCGATCTTTTAATTCAGTTAAAGCAGGATCATTTTCGATGCTTAGCATGATGTTGGATTGCAGCTCCTTCAACTGCTTCATTTCTTCCTGTTTGAGATTGCCGGCGGTGGATTGCTGGCCTGACTTGGCCGGTTGATTATTACCAGAAATCTGGCCATCTTTCTTCTCTAAATTATCACCGCCGCCTTTTACGGTTATTTCTCGGGAACCCATGCTATCGCCGCTGATAAGCGATATCTTTAAAGGCTGTTTAAAATATTCGGCTAAGCCATCTTTCTGGGCTTTGTTCAGTGATGCCAATAACCACATTAGCAGAAAGAAGGCCATCATCGCGGTAACGAAATCGGCATAGGCAATTTTCCAGGATCCCCCATGATGCCCATGACTATGCCCATGACGTTTTTTTATAATAATGGGTGGGGTTTCTTCTTTGTTAGCCATTTAGGTAATTTTTCCGAATTTAAGCTGTTTTAGGAGTTTTGATTTCCTCGCTCAACTCATTAAATGACGGTCTGTCATTATTGAATAGAACCTTTCGCCCAAACTCCAGTGAAATAATAGGGGGGTTATTATGCAGGCTTGCCAGAATGATTACTTTAATGCAATTCAGCATAATTTGTGTTTGATTGGCCCGCTGCTCCATTGCTTGTGCTACAGGCCCGATAAAACCATAACCCAGCAAAATACCAAGAAAAGTCCCTACCAGCGCCTGTGCGACCAGAACCCCTAGCTGCGCGGGGGGAAGGTTAATCGATTCCATCGTGTGCACTACGCCAAGCACGGCGGCAACAATACCAAAGGCGGGCATGCCATCGGCGAGCTTGGTAATCGCATTCACCGGGATCATCTCTTCCTGGTGATGCGACTCTATCTCAGCATCCATCAGTGATTCAAGTTGGAAAGGCTGCAGGTTGGAAGTGATTATCAAACGAAAATAATCACAGATAAAACTGACAATGTGGTGTTTCGCCGCAATTTTCGGATAATTACTAAAAATTGTACTGTTCTGTGGATCGTCAATATCCGCTTCGAGTGACATCAGGCCTTCCTGCCGGGCTTTATTTAGCAACGCATACATCAACCCCAATAAATCCATGTACACTGCTTTAGGCGCTTTCTGGCCTTTGAATGCAGCAGGAAGGGCTTTACCAATCGATTTCAACACCGCCGGGCTGCTTCCCACAATTAACGATCCAATCGCAGCACCAGCAATAATCAGTAATTCAATCGGCTGAAAAATTGCCTTTAAATGACCACCAGCCATCGCGAACCCGCCAAAAACACTTGCCAGAATAATCAGATATCCAACTAAAATCAGCATATAGTTCCTTATTTCAGGTAATCGTATACCACTTTCCCGTAAGGTAATACCAAGTCACTCAGAATATGTACTGCATTTACGACTTTCTTTACCGGTAATAAGGCGATCGGGGCCAGGGCATGATGGAATAGTTCCAGCTGAGCAGGTCCTGACCAGGCCCCTTTGATGACCACGTCCTGCAGTTCATATTCAACCAGTTCACAGATTCGTGTAGTACCATCCACATGAGGAACGAGTTTCAGCAAATAGTTAGGACTGACCATTGAACTATGAATTTTCCTATGGTCAAGGCTTTCGTATTTATAACCCATAGTGGCCGTTGCGATACGTGTGGTTTCATAGTCAAGAATTCCCATTAAGGTTTCCTGGACTACATACAATTTGGGATTAGCCAGTTTCTTTGGAAAGCCCCATATTTCGCGTCCGGCGGCGATCGGCGGCAGATCATCAAGATACATGGCATGGGTGTATCCTCCCTTCCTGCCTTTGAAGCTCACCGGAATGACTTGTCCCGATTCTGTATAATCTCCAAAGCCTGTAGAGTCAGGCATGCGAATGAATTCAAATTTAACCAGCGGCTCGGTTACTTCAAGGGGGGCCGGAACTACTTCCCTTAACAGATCAATGTCTGTTTCATAGGTAATGATCAAATATTCACGATTATTAAATCGATAAGGCCCACGCGGATAGGCGGGACTCGCTAAAGGCATTGCAAAGGCCTTGTCTCTTACTTCAGATTCCTTCATGTTAAACTCCTTTTACTGTAAGGGCTTACTCCATAAACCAGCCATGACTGACTACAATGGATTGACCGGTCAGTGCGTTTGTTTCAAATGCCGCAAGGAAAAGAGCTGTATTGGCAACGTCATCAACAGTTGTAAACTCCCCATCGACGGTTTCTTTCAGCATGACATTTTTAATCACTTCCTGTTCGCTGATTCCCAATTCTTTGGCTTGTTCCGGTATTTGTTTATCCACCAGCGGGGTTCTCACGAAGCCTGGGCAGATGACATTGGAACGAACACGATAGGCAGCGCCTTCTTTGGCCACGACCTTGCATAAACCCAAGAGGCCATGCTTGGCAGTCACATAAGGTGCTTTTAATTTGGAGGCTTCTTTGGAATGGACAGAGCCCATATAAATAACACTGCCGCCCTCACCTGAAGCATACATGTGTCTCAGGCAGGCACGGGTGGTTAAAAATGCACCATCCAAGTGGATGGCCAGCATTTTTTTCCAATTGGCCAATGATAATTTATCGACTGATTCAATAATCTGAATACCGGCATTGCTTACCAGAACATGAATCTTGCCAAACTTTTTGACAACCGATTCGATTCCTTCATCGACTTGCTGCTCATTCGTTACATCCATAGCGACTGCCATTGCTTCGCCGCCTTTTGCCTTTATTTCGCTAACGACCTGCTCTGCCTGATCCAGATTTAAATCGGCGATGACAACTTTTGCGCCTTCACTTGCATAAAGCAGTGCGATTTCTTTTCCAATTCCGCTGGCGGCCCCGGTAACAACAGCAACTTTATTCTGAAGTTTCATAACACAATCCTTGTAAAATGGTCTGTGAAGAAGTATAGCAGTAATTTGAATTAGCGCATCCATTCAATAACTTAATTTGTTACCCGGATTGTAGTGGGACAATGGCTATGTTAAAACCAATGATGTAATTGAATGATTAATCAGGAGCACAAATGGACTGGATGATGGTTATAGAACACATTAATGAAGACCAGGCTTATTTATACATGATAATTCGGGCGGCAATCCTTTTTTTGATCAGTACGATAATTTTGCGCTACGGAAATCGACGTTTTAATCTACAAACCTCGTTTGACTATCTTCTGTTAATCATCCTGGGGGGATTAATCAGCAGGGGTATCAATGGATCAGCTACTTTGATGTCCACTCTGGTAGCTACATTCAGTCTGATGCTGCTGCACCGGATTATCGCCATGCTTACTTTAAATTTTGAAGTATGTGAACATGTTTTGAAAGGGCGCTGTTATCTGCTCTATAATCAGGGCGAGTTTCAAACGGATACGATGAACAGGCTTCATATTACCCAAAATGATTTGATAGCCGAAATGCGCCGACAGTTAAACACTGAGGATTTTGCCAATATTGAAAAAGCGTATCTTGAAAGAACGGGCTCAATTAGTTTTGTATGCAGGAATTCTGCCGCTACAAAGAAGAGCTGAATATCTGTGAAAGCAGATTTAAATTTCAAAAACCGCTGCTTTCACAGATCATATCGAAACCTGTTAAGGCGTGGCGTGACAAACAGTTGAACTAACTCTTCATTCTACAATCGTATTAGTAGTAATAATAACGATTATAGTAATAACGTCTATCCTGTTCACGGCCTATGTGATGTCCAACCAGAGCGCCCGCACCTGCTCCAATGGCAGTTCCCCAGGCATCTCCACCTGAGACGGCATAACCAAGACCTGCTCCCGCAGCGGCTCCGGTTGCGGTTCCTACTTCAGTATTAGTACAGGCGGTCATAAGGGAAGAAGCTCCTGCAAACACTAGAATGGGTAAGGTTTTTTTCATGATGTTTCCTCATCTTTTTAGATTCCTTCTTTATCATAATAGCTCAAATTTAACCATATTGATTAAAACTTGTATTTCAGACGGATTGAAGAAATCTTGAGAAAAACTAATTCCCCCAGTAGTATTGGCAAGATTATTCCTAAAAAAATGAGGATATTATGTTTCGAGGTAGTATAGTTGCTTTGACCACTCCCTTGCTTGACGACAAGGTCGATATAAAAGCCCTGCGCGAACTGGTTGAATTTCATATTGCCGCAGGAACCCATGCCATAGTCGCAGCAGGAACCACCGGAGAATCGGGTACCTTAAACAAAGAAGAAAAACATCTGGTGATTAAAACGGTAATTGAGCAGGCACGTGAGCGCATTCCGGTGATTGCGGGAACCGCTGCCAATGCCACTCGAGAATGTATTGAACTGACACGCATGGCAATGGAGTGCGGCGCTCATGCCGTCCTCATTATGACACCGGCGTATATCAAACCGACTCAAGAGGGTCTCTACCAGCACTATCGCCATGTGGCTGAGAATGTTGCCATTCCTATCATTCTTTATAATGTTCCCGGGCGTACGGCCTGCGATCTTTTGCCAGAAACAGTGGTCAGACTGGATAAAATATCGAATATCATCGGTATTAAAGAAGCCACTGGGCAAATGACTCGTCTGCAGCAGATTCTTCGTTTGTGCGAATCTCGCATGGATGTATACAGCGGAGATGACGAAACCGGCGCGCGCTGGATGCTGGCTGGTGCCAAAGGGGTTATTTCAGTAACGGCCAATGTTGCTCCGCGATTAATGGCTAAAATGTGTGATGCTGCTTTTGATGAAGATCAGGCGGCTTGTCTTCGCTATAATGACCAGCTGATGCCCTTACATAAATTATTATTCTGTGAAGCGAACCCGATTCCAGCAAAATGGGCTTTAAGCAAGATGAATTTGCTAAAAAATGAATTGCGCCTGCCATTGACGCCTCTGTCTGAAAGTTATCATGAGGAGCTGGAGAAAGCGCTTCAGGAGCTTCAGTTAATTTAAAATGAGGTTAGGGTGTGTTACTTTTAAGTGTCAAACAGGCTACACTAATCGCTGACTCAAAAAATGTAATCGCTGTCCTGATATTTGCGTTTATTGATTGTACGTAGGTCAGAAAGTTCAAAAATTGTTGTTTTTTCTTTAAGTTAATGGGGATAGTTGTGAAAAAATGCTTTATAGTTATGGTAATAATGGTGCTGCTTTCTTCTTGCTCACGCTATGCCAGTAATGGTGAAAGTTTGTATTTAAGGAGTCAAAATGGACCATCACTTAACGTACCATCGCCCCTGACCAGTGATAATATCAGTCATTTTTATGATTTGCCTGATCAAAAACAAAATGCAGTAGTCAGTATTGTTCCGCCAATAGAAGCGGGTGCACAAGCAGGCTAACAGAGAGGGTTGACGAAATGTCCAGTGAATCTAGCGAATTAACAGTGATTCAAGAGCTGTCCAAGCGTATGGTGGAAGCACAGCGTAAAATTCGTATCCTGGACAGTATCAAATGGGATGATACGATCAAAAGGGAGTTTTTTGAAAATAAAGCCCGAAAATTGCCTCTGGTTGATAAAACCTACTATGATAACAAGCCGCTCCCCTTTGATGTGCAGGAAAAAAAAGAAGAGTTCCGGCTAATCCTGCGCGACTCCAATAATAGCCTGGGTCAATATTCTCCTGTAACTCGATTAATCAAACGCCAATGCGAAGAATACAGCCGCGCGGTGGAGATGCTGGCGGTGCGAGGCACCCCGGCCTTCAGTGAAATTGCGATGGAATTATATGGCAGCCCCAATGATGTGTTTTATTCAGGCGGTCCGCGCCTGTCCGAACTGGGTACTCTGCTGTTTGATGTGTTAACTGCTCTCGATGTTCAATTACAATCCGATGCGGACTTAAAGCGTCATACACCATTCCAGGCTCAGCAAATTCTGGAGACCCGTTTAGGCTCTTATTTTGACCAGCATCCCGGTAAAGTGACAGTGGTTGTCAGTGATGACATGGTCGCTGATGCCTCAGCGGGCGCCGACAATATCAAATTAAGCCAGCATGCTATGTTCAGCGATCGGGATTTGAAATATCTCGAGGTGCATGAAGGCTGGGTGCATGTCGGTACTACCCTGAATGGTTCCATGCAGCCTTATTGTTTTTTCCTGTCCAAGGGATCTCCATCCAGTTCGGTTATTCAGGAAGGACTGGCAGTCATTACCGAGATTGTGACATTCTCTTCTTACCCTGGCCGGGTACGCAAGATTACCAATCGGGTAATCGCGCTGGACAAAGTGCGCCAGGGTGCTGATTTTCTTGATATTTATCGTTATTTTCTCGAGTGTGGTCTGACAGAAGAGGATAGTTATAATCATGCTGTGCGGGTGTTTCGCGGCAGTACGCCCACTGGCGGACCATTTACCAAGGATTTATCCTATTCCAAAGGCTTTGTTCTTATTTATAATTTTATCCGTTTTGCTATCAGCCAGCAGCGGGTTGACGCAATTCCGCTGTTATTTTGCGGCAAACTGGTTTTGGACGATATCCCTCTGTTGAGAGATTTACGGAATCATGAACTTTTAGCCCCTCCGGTCTATCTGCCGCCACCTTTTCGTGATTTGGCCGCTTTAAGTGCCTGGATGAGCTTTTCATTGTTCCTCAATAAATTCAGTCTGGCGGAAATTTCCAAGGGGTTCAGCTTCTTGCTGGGCTAATAATTATCAAGGAGATTACTATGGGATTATTAGTAAACGGGCAGTGGCAGGATCAATGGTATGATACCAGTAAAAATAAAGGCGAGTTCAAGCGCGAGAATGTTAAATTTCATCAGGTGATTAGTCCTGATCCAAAGGCTGAATTTCCCGCCGAGGCGAAGAGATATCATTTATACGTCTCTTTAGCATGCCCCTGGGCTCATCGAACACTGATTTTCAGGAAGTTAAAAAAACTTGACTCCCTGATTGAGGTGTCGATAGTTCATCCCCATATGCTGGAAAATGGCTGGGAATTGAAGAGCGGCCTGGGTGCTACGGGCGACCGCTTATATAATCTCAAATTTCTTCATCAACTCTATACCAAGGCTGTTCCAGATTATACAGGCCGGGTTACAGTGCCAGTACTTTGGGATACCCAAAAAGAAACGATCGTTTCAAATGAATCGGCAGAAATCATCCGTCAATTTAACAGCAGCTTTAATGCGCTGACAGGGGATACGCAGGATTTTTATCCTCAGGCCCTTCGCGCTGAAATTGATCAAATCAACGAACGCATTTACCACACAGTCAATAATGGCGTATATCGCTGCGGCTTTGCCACGTCACAGGATGCTTATAAGCAGGCATTTCTCGAGTTATTTGATACGCTTGATTTTCTGGAGTCGCATTTATCAGGCCGCGATTATCTGGTTGGTGAACAATTAACAGAAGCGGATTGGCGGTTATTTACGACGCTGATTCGTTTTGATGCCGTTTATTTTGGGCACTTTAAAACCAACCGTCAGCGGATTATGGATTATCCTCATTTATTTGCCTATCTTAAGCGCTTGTATCATTATCCTGGAATTGCCGAAACGGTGAATTTTGAACATATCAAGCAACATTATTATTTCAGTCACCGCATGATTAATCCGACCCAGATTGTGCCTGAGGGTCCGCTTCTTTATCTGGATTAATTCGTAAGTTCTATGTTTTAATAAGCATCATTTTTATTGAGAGACGAGAAATGACCTTCGTAATTACTGAAAGCTGTATCAAGTGCAAGTACACAGATTGTGTTGAAGTTTGTCCTGTGGATTGTTTTTATGAGGGCCCCAATTTTCTTGTGATTAATCCTGATGAATGCATCGATTGCGCGCTTTGCGAGCCGGAATGTCCTGTGGAGGCCATAAAGTCTGAAGATGACCTGGCGGATGAAGAAAAAGAGTTCAAGGAATTGAATGCCGACCTATCCAAAAAGTGGCCTAATATTACTGTGAAAAAAGACGGTCCTCCAGATGCAAAGGATTGGGAAGATGTGAAAGATAAGCTTCAGTATTTACAAAAAGACTGGTGAGTACTATTTCGATTAACAGCGATCCCATTGCTCATTGTCGACGGCTTTTTAGTGAAAATGGCAGATTAACAACTGCCATTCCCGGCTTTGTGGCAAGAACTGCGCAAATAGATCTGGCCGTTGCTATTGCAGAGAGTATCGAAAAAAGCTCAATACTGATTGCTGAGGCGGGTACTGGAACAGGAAAAACCTTTGCCTATCTTGTTCCCTGTCTGTTAAGCGGTAAAAAAACACTGATTTCTACAGCCACCAAAACACTGCAGGATCAATTATATCAAAAAGATTTGCCCAACCTGATTAAAGCCTTAGGTCTATCGCTGCAGGTTCAGAACTTAAAGGGACGAGCCAACTATATATGCCGGCATCGAACCGAATTGCATGCTCAGGAAGGACGTTTTTCACATCCGCAGGCGGTACATGATTTAATCTTCATCCGCGAAAAGCTGCCCTTACTACAGTCTGGCGAACGTTCTGAATTACCAGAAATTAACGAGGATGCCGCCGTCTGGCCCTATGCGACATCAACAGCGGATAATTGCCTGGGCAGTGAATGCGAATACTATAAAGACTGCTTTTTGGTAAAAGCCAGAAAAAAAGCATTGGATGCTGATTTGGTGGTGATTAATCATCACCTGTTTTTTGCTGACTCGCAACTGAAAGAAGAAGGCTTTGGCGAACTGCTGCCAGGAGTAGAGGTGGTCGTTTTTGATGAAGCGCATCAACTCGCTGAAATAGCCGCTTTGTTTAATAGTGAGCGATTTAGCACCAGACAATTAATTGACGCAGCCAATGAGTTGATGCTTGAATGGCCGGTTCTTGATCTGCCCAATCAGCCTTTCAAGGAACTGACTATTGAACTGGATAAAACAATTGATCAATTGCTTTTAGCCATTGCCAGGGAAGACGAAAAAATGCCTTGGGAGCAGGTTATCAGGCAGCCGCTCTTTAAAAAATCCTGGGATTCTCTGCTGACCATTCTGGATGATTTCATCACGGCGATTGAGAAGTCCGGGAGTCAGGAGCAGAAAGGAATTGGCAATTGTCTGATGCGATTAAAAGAGTTTAAGTCACTCATTCTGCGTATCAGTGATAGCAGCCAGCCATTTATCCGCTGGATTGAACGATTTAAACACAGTCTCACCTGCCATGCGACTCCTTTTGAAGTGGCTAAGTCGTTTAGGAAATTAATCAGCCGGCAACAGGCGGCTTATATTTTTACTTCTGCTACCTTAACGCTTGAGTCTTCGTTTAACTGTTTTCTTAAACCACTGGGATTAGAGAATGCTGAAACAATGATTCTACCTAGTCCATTTAATTATCAGGAACAGGCTTTATTGTATTTACCCAGGGATTTGCCCGATCCAAAACATAGTCGTTATTATGAGTCTTTGCTGGAAAAAGCATTGCCTGTTATCAATGCTTGCAAAGGCCGCTGTTTCTTTCTGTTTACCAGTCACCGAGCGCTGAAAATGGTTGCTCAGTTGCTTGGCAATACATTAAACTACCCGCTGCTCATTCAGGGAGACGAGGCCAAACCAATACTATTGGCCCGCTTTCGCCAATTGGGCAATGCCGTGTTGTTAGGTACGGCCACTTTTTGGGAAGGGGTTGATGTGAAGGGCAGTGCGTTGTCCTGTGTCATTATTGACAAATTGCCCTTTGCCAGCCCTACGGATCCGGTGATTCGTGGCAAGATGGCTTACCTGAAATCACAGGGCTTATCCGGTTTTGATGAGCTCTCACTTCCCAATGCGGTACTGGCATTGAAGCAGGGCGTAGGAAGGCTAATCCGCGATATTGATGATCGAGGGGTGTTAATGATAGCTGATCCTCGTCTCACAGGCAGGGATTATGGAAGGCAAATATTTTCCAGTTTGCCCAGTCTTCGTAAAACTCGCGATGAGCAAACCGTATTAAGTTTTATTGAACAGTTGGCATTAGATGAAGAAATTATTGAGCATTGATACGTCCACTACCCATGCGTTTGTAGCACTCAGCATTGACGGAAGTGATGCCGTAATTGAACAAAGCGTTCAACGAAAACATGCTCAGACTCTGCTGCCTATGATTCAGCAATTGCTTGCTGAGCATGAGTTCAGCCTTAATCAGTTAGATGGTATTGTGTTTGGACAGGGGCCAGGAAGCTTTACCGGCTTAAGAATTGCCTGTGCAATAGCCAAAGCTTTAGCTTATGCTCATGATCTGTCTTTATTTCCTGTAAGCAGTCTTCAGGCCATTGCCTGGAATGTACGTCATTCTGGAGCCCTTGACAGCAAATGCCCGGTTATAGCGATGATTGACGCCAGAATGCAGCAGGTTTATTGGGGGTTTTTTAAGGATGAGTCGGCGGCAGAGGAGCAGGTTTCTGACCCTGGTGAAATCCATCTGAATTCTGAAACACCAGTCGTTATAGCAGGTATTGGCTTTGAGCCCTATTTGCCTCTTATGCCGGAAGCCACTCGTAAAATTATTAGCAGGCAGGTTGAAGCCTATCCTGATGCCTTGTCAATGATTCATCTGGTTCAGGCGGGGAAGATTGTGCCAGTGGATGTCGCAGCAGCCGCCCCGGTTTATATCCGCAACAAGATTACTCAGTAAGGAGTCTCAATGGATAAACGTTTGCTTGAAATTCTGGTTTGCCCCTTATGCAAGGGCAAACTGATTTTGAAAGATGAGGAATTAATTTGCACTTTTGATCGAATTGCCTATCCTGTCCGCGGAGATATACCGGTTATGCTAGAGCAGGAAGGGCGGTTAATCCCCCTGGAAGAAAAGGAGCAGTTGTGAGTCCTGATTATCATGTCATTATTCCCGCACGGTATAGCTCATCAAGGCTTGCAGGCAAACTGATGCTGGAATTGGCCGGTAAAACAATTATTCAGAGAGTGTACGAGCAGGTGCTTCTGGCACAGCCTCGTTCTGTTATTATCGCCACGGACCACGAGTTAATTGCCAATCATGCGTCTGGTTTCGGAGCTCGGGTGATGATGACTGATAGTGCTCACCCAACGGGCACCGATCGCCTTGCCGAGGTAGTTAAAAAAAATAATTATCAGCCTCAGGATATCATTGTGAATGTGCAGGGGGATGAACCCTTCATTCATCCTGAGTTAATAAAACAGGTAGCCGCCAGTTTACAACAGGCTGAAACGCCAATGGCGACTCTTTGCTGGCCGATAGAAACCAGCCAGCAATTAAATAATCCCAATGTGGTGAAAGTCGTTCGCGATCAATTTAATAACGCCCTGTATTTTTCGAGAAGCGCGATTCCTTTCAACAGGGATAATCAGGATTCATTGGAGCATGTGTTTCGCCACATTGGCTTATATGCCTATCGATCTTCCTTTATTCTTGATTATGTCAAATGGCAGCCTGCTCCTCTGGAAGTGGCGGAGTCACTAGAGCAGCTACGTGTTTTGTGGGCAGGTCATAAAATTCACATAGAGCAGGCCTGCGTAAAACCCAGACAGGATATTAATACCCGGGAAGATTTCGATGCAGCCTGGCTGATGCTTGAATCAGAGTAACTTTTAACCCGCTACGTACCGCGACTTGTGTGTACAAAACCGTCTTTGCGAGCGTCAGTGAAGCAATCCCGATCCTAAATTGTCCTGATTTCGATCTGGATTGCTTCACTTTGTTCGCAAAGACGCAGGTTGGTTGTTTGGTTCTATTTATGCAACAATGCCAGTCAGGCCGCTGGAGCTGTTGCTGCCAGCTCCGAGGACATTTCATTGCCCAATGCAATCAGGTTTTTCTCAGTCTCGCAAGCGCCGGGAGTCGCATAAAAGAATTGGTGCTTATTGTCTCGTTTGGCAAAATAATCATAGGTACCAATTGCGGTGGTTTGTAGTGGCCTGAGCACATAAGTTCTAATCCATTGCGTAAAAGAATGACGTGTGCCGTCAGAATAATGTTCCATATTGCCATTATGAAGATGGTCATTCACATGTTTTATTAAAGCCTCCCTGTATTGCCTAGGATTAGTCAGATGAGGGTTGATGCTGATGTAGCTATTATTTTCCTTAATAAAGAGTAAGCGAATATTAATTAATTTCATGATACGGCGATCGATTTTGTCATACATGTTACTCTCATCATCACTGAATTCTTTCTTTGCAAGACACAAAGCAGGATTTTGAGCGAGGTCAGCCAGCATGGATTGCTCTTCTTCATTGCAAAAATTCCGCATTTTAGGGCTGTATTTTTGCAAAAGACGAATAATCTCTTTATCCAGGGCATTAATAATTTTAATGGAAGCCTGATAAGTAGGATGCTCCAGGCGTTGCTGGATAATTTTCGCCTGACGCTCCAGAGAATTTCTATATTGGATATCATAATACAGTTCATCACGATGCGATTGGAGATTGCCAAGCCAGGCTCGTATTTCAGCACCCCCTGTCGTGTCCAGATTCCTCCAGTGCGTATCCAAACTCCTCTTCTGTCGGGCCATTGCCAGATAGTGCTGTTCGAGCAATGGTTGACAGGGGTTAGTTTTACTGTACTGGGTGTAACCGGAATGAGGAGCATAATAGGCCTCATAAAGCTGCTGAAGATCTGGCTGCCATTTATTCTTAATCAGCTGTTTTACGGCACTTACGTGCTTCTCTAATTTGTTTGCAATGTATTCGGCATGCATTCTTAGCACATAGAGTGGTTGTTGTTGCTGCAAAATTTTCTCGCAAAATGAACGGGCTTCTGAAAGTTCGAAATCGACCGTTACCTTATCCCTGATTACTAGTAAGGCTTGATTCGTCTCTTGAATGCTCTGACTAAGCTTATGAAAAAGCAGTTTCTTTTGAGATTCATACTCAAGACTAAGCTTTTGCTTGAGCATCGAGTGTTCTGGCTGGTACTGCTCCATCAGCCTCTCAATTTTCTGAAGTGCCTGTATACAGGTTTCCTGCTGTTCGCAAATGGATTGCAATCGTTCCAATGCGGACAGCGATGGCGCTAGCTGACTGCATTGCTGCTGATAGGTTGCCAGGATGGCATCGACTTGATTTGACCATTCATTCAATTGAGGCCGCTTTGTTCTGGCTTTAGCAATAATCGGTTTTTCGCTGTCTTCACTGCTAAAAAGTCTGAGCCGCTCATTCAGGTCCCTGGAAAACTCACTGAGTTCTGCGGGTAATTTCAGGGCATGCGCTTTAATCGTTTGTTCATTTTGTTCAGTGAGTTGGCTTAGCATGTCAAATTCCTTAATAGCTTGAAGAGGAAAAGCAGCAATTTTAGCGTTCAGATGATGCAGCGCGACTAGCTGCTTTTTTAAAGTGACTATGGATTCCTGGCCTTGCCAGTAAAATAGATTGGTAATCAATTCACTGGTGTTTTGAGAGGCTGCTGTTTTCATAAACCAGCTCTTTACTCCAAGATGAGCATAAACTGAACGCTCTAATGTCTTGACAGTTTCCATATTCAGACCGGTAGTTTTGTCTTTGAGTAAGAGAAAGGTATCATTCAGAAAATTAATTAACTCTTTGGTAAGTTTGATACTGGTCGGATCTTTTCTATTCCCGATCCTGAGTATAAAAATGCTTAGAAAGAATTTGTCCAACTGCTTTTGAAGCGCTTTGGCTGCCCACTCTCTATGATCCTGCAGTTCATCATTATTATTGGTATCAGGGAATACTTGCGCGAATCGCTGTTCTATTGCATTCTGCAGGCTAGTACGCTGGATTGCCAGTTTCTGTAGTTGCAGGATGGTCTCAGTGATTTCTTTGATGAGAGACTGATGGTAGGCAGGGTGATCAATTCGGTTTCGATAGTGCATCAGGATTTGTTCAATGAGACTATTGGCTTTGGCTGTCATTTTCTGAAAGGCAGTGACGTACTGATTTAAACTGAATTCTCTATCAGCCACCCTGGAAACAGCATCTTCCAGCTTAAGATTGCTATGTATTTTTGCAAGGGAGTGGAAGTGCTTCATTAATTCATCAATTTCAGCAGATTGGCTGTAGTTTTCTTCGGTATCTGGGGAGAGAATAATGACTTGTCTTGGTTTTTTTGAGTTATTTCTGCGCATTTGGAAGCTCAAGACTCATTCAAGTAATCCCAAATTATCATTCGATTCTTAAGAAAATATTAAAGAAATGTAACTAAAGTGTAAATTATTGAGCTCAATAAATCATCTCGCGCTGGCATTGTTGCATAAGAAGAAAGTGACTACTGTTGTCTTTGCGAACGAAGTGAAGCAATCCAGATCGATACTTGAACATGTTAGGAGATGGATTGCTTCGCTGACGCTCGCAAAGACTTTTCAAACCGTTCATTTTTGCGAAGGCGGAAATCTATTTATGGTTTGTCACAGTGTCATCTTTGCGGATGACTTGACTCACTTGGAAAGCAGGATTCGCCGTCTCAAATAAAGAATAAAAGCAGGAAAGATCATTAGTAATATTCCACAGCTGAAAACCAGGCGAAAACGATCTGCACCGCCAATATCCATACTGTTTTCAGGAGGTATAAAACCTACGACCAAGGTAATGAAGCAGCCGATTAACCCCAGGAGGCAAGTCGCATAATAACCTGCTTTACCGCCAGGAATCTGAAAGGTTCTCGGCATGCCTGCGGCTTTACTTTTTAAACGCCAGGCGGCGATAAACATGAACACGTACATCAGAATATATAATTCAGTGCTTAAGTCGGTGAACAGCCAATAGATGGCATTCACACTCGGAAATAATAAAAACCCACTGCACAATAAGGTAACAAGAATCGCTTGCAGAATCAGAATTCGGGAAGCAATCCCATGTTTATTCAGCCGATAAAGCCAATGAGGCAGAAAACCGTTATCAGCGGCAAGTAACAGGCCTTTGGCGGGCGAAATAATCCAGTTCACCATTCCGCCGAGACTGCCTAATAGAAGCATGACGATAATTAGCGGCATCAGCCAGGTCATGTGGTAAGCCTGAAAGAAATTATTAAATGCCTGCATAACACCATCGACAAGACTGATTTGGTCTTGCGGCAAGACAAAGGCAATCGCCAGGGAGCCAAAAATCATGGTAGACAAAATCAGCAACACTGAAAAAAACATGGCTTTAGGGAAATTATGTTGAGGTGATTCCACATTTCGTACATGGACTGCAGCCAGCTCCATCCCCAGAAAAGACGTCATGATAGCCGTTAGTGAAACCCAGGATTGAGTATCCCCCCAGTGAGGAAGAAGATGAGCAGGACTTAAATCAACTGCAATCGGCTGGCCTTTGATTAGCCAGATAATTGCCAGCAGAATAATAAAGGCCATAGGAATAATCATTCCAAAAATGGCGCAAAAACTGGCAAAACGGGCAGATGCTTTGAGGCCGCTTAATCCCAGCAAGGTAAGAGACCAAAACACTGTTAGAATGACTGCGATGAGATAGTATTTATTTTGAGCCAAAGCAGGATTAACCAGATAGGCCAGTGTGCCGGCGATAAACGAGAGAATGGTAGGATACCAGACCATCGTATTGATCCATTGCAGCCAAATGGTGAAAAAAGCGAGAGTTTCTCCAAAGGCATGTTTTACCCAGGAAAAAACCCCGCCTTCTTCTTCTGACCAGGTCGAGGATAATTCGGCGGATACCAGTGCCACCGGAATTAAAAATACAATAGCTGAAAAACTGAAAAAGAATATCAGGCTGGAGCCAAAAAGGGCTGTTGCGGGTAAGTTACGAATACTATCGATCGCTCCTGTAATTAAGAGTACAAGTGCTAACACAGATATTTTTTCGGAGGACCAGGCTTTCATTAAAAAAAGTTCCAACAACAGAGATTGACAAAAAGATATACATTATAGGGGATTGAGCCTTTTGAAGAAACTGATTTTATTTAAAATTCCATATAAAAAACTTAGATCCGAATGCTTGTATCTCTTTTTTTCATGATGTTT
Organism: Legionella genomosp. 1; assembly: GCF_900640215.1. Classification (NCBI taxonomy): domain Bacteria; kingdom Pseudomonadati; phylum Pseudomonadota; class Gammaproteobacteria; order Legionellales; family Legionellaceae; genus Legionella; species Legionella genomosp. 1. The sequence continues at coordinate 341,598 of NZ_CAAAJH010000002.1, read as the reverse complement.
AATGGAGGTTCTATATTAACAGGAGTTCAACATGTCTGGTTTTTTTAGTGCAAATAGTTCCTGGCGGGCCGCCTTGCAGAGACTCAACCTTGCAGCAACAGTAGCCGCTGCAGTCTACCTGCTGGCCAGTGAAGATGCGAAGGGCAGCGAATTAGCCTTTAAAATGCTGGTGCAATTGGTTACTGCTATGGGTCTTCGCGACAATAACAGTACGCTGGCTTATATTTCAAGCGTCATATTAAATGGAATGGCGCTGGGAACTGATTACTCCGCATTAACAATGTGCAGCAGCCTTCCTGACAGCGTCAATTATGTATTGAGCGTAATGGATGGAGTAAATCTGGGGACTGCTATTTTAAATACGCCAGAAGAGGAACAGAAGCAGGCTGCAGAATTAAAACCTTCCTGATTTTATGGTCTTGCGAACAAAGCGAAACAATCCAGGCCACGCTCGCGCTGGGGTATGTTTCTGATTGCTTCGCCAAAGTTCGCAATGACACTTAAATCAGCTTAGCTGCCCTGAATGGTCACTATTAATCGGCGAGCACTGGCCTGATTCCGGTGTTCACAAAGGTAAATTCCTTGCCAGCGGCCAAGCAATAACCGCCCGTCCTTTAGTGGAATGGTAAGGCTTGAGCCAAGCATCACATTTTTAATATGAGCCGGCATATCGTCTGAACCCTCAAGAGTATGACGAAACAACTGATCATCATCAGGAATCAAGCGATTAAAATGGGTTTCCAAATCTAATGGTACGTCCAGGCAGGTATTTTCGCTTATCGCCAGCGAAGCGGAAGTATGTTGAAGAAAGAGATTGGCCAGGCCAGTTTTAATCCTCGGTGCCGCCTGCATCGATTCGATGACTTCGTTTGTAATCAAATGAAAGCCGCGCGATTTGACTGGAAGTTGAATGCCGGTTTGCCAGTAAATGGATTCAGCCATGCTTGAATCCGCCCCGACAATGAGGAGAATTGCTTGTTTCCCCTTGTCGTTCTTTCCATTCATCCTCAGTGAATAAATGCATACTAAGCGCATGCAGACCCTGGCTAAACTCTTCAGCTAACAGTTTATTGATTAAACGATGCCGGGCGACTCTCGATTGGCCTTTGAATGAATCAGAGACCAGAACCAGCTTAAAATGAGTTTCTGCTCCCTCTGGTACATGATGCTGACTGGATTCATCAAGAACTTCCATGAGATAAACGGGAAGCTCCCGATTTAAAATAGATTCAATACGAGTTTTACGATTCATTGTTGCCAGTTAAAAAATGGGGTGCAACAATTATAATCCATTTACGTCTGAAAACTATGTCATTTAGTGACTGGATTGGTCCATTTTTATAAAAAATTATTGCCAGATTTCCATTTGACAAGATGCTCTACATTTGAATTAATAATAGATGTTTGAAATATCAACCATTTTTTAAGACTGGCATTTAATTTGCTTAGTTAAATCAGAATGCTGAAATTAATCGAAGGAGAGTAGCATGAAGCAAAAAGGTTTTACATTAATCGAGTTGATGATCGTAGTAGCGATTGTCGGTATATTGGCGGCGATTGCAATCCCTGCCTATCAGGATTATACCATTCGTGCTCGCGTAACTGAAGGACTCAATCTGGCCGCATCGGCTAAACTGGCTGTCTCTGAAACGGCAATTTCCAATAATGCCTTGCCGGCTACACAAGCTGCTACAGGATATGTTAGCCCTGCGGCAACAACGAATGTACAGTCCATTGCCATTGGCGCCAACGGAATAATAACGGTTACCTACACTCCTGCAGCGGGTGGAGGAACAATTATTCTGCAACCAACCCTGCAAGCGAATGGGGATGTGACATGGACCTGTACTGGCGGAACTTTACTCGCTAAATATCGTCCTGCAAGCTGCAGAGCCTAGTGACTGGCTTATATTGGCGGGAATCTTCGAGATTCCCGTCTGCATTTTCAGGTTCCTCTGTTTTATTGGATAGGGAGTTTTGGTATGAACAACAAAGAAAAAGGTTTCACACTTATCGAATTGATGATTGTCGTAGCAATTGTCGGAATTTTGGCTGCCATAGCGATTCCTGCCTATCAGGATTACACAATCCGTGCCAGAGTAGCTGAAGGATTAAGCCTGGCGTCCTCTGCAAAACATGCAGTGTCAGAAACCACTCAAACTCGCAATGCTTTACCGGCAACACAGGCAGCAACAGGCTATGTTTCTCCAGCAGCAACTGCGAATGTCTCATCAATTGCTATTGGAAATAATGGTCTGATTACAGTGACATATACACCTGCTGCGGGTAATGGAACCATTATTTTACAACCAACCCTGCAAGCCAATGGCGATTTGACCTGGACCTGTACGGGTGGAACATTATTAGCCAAGTACAGACCTGCCAGTTGTCGATAGTATTGTCATTCCCGCGGATGCGGGAAATCTATTTCATTATGAGCACAGTACCAAATCATTGATGGATTTCTGCCTTTACGGAAAAGCATGTTGCGTAAATGAGATTGGTGCACAAAAAAACGTCTTTGCGAACAAAGTGAAGCAATCCATATCCTGGCTTTGTTCAGGTTTCGATCTGGATTGCTTCACTTTGTTCGCAAAGACGACATGTTTGTTGCTTGGTTCTATTTACGCAACAATGCCTCGCGGAAATGACAGTATACCTATGCAATTCACTGCAACCGCAAGAAATTGATTTTTACATTATACTTATATGATTGAATATCGATCAATTGGGTGTAAAAATGGCTAGTGTAAAAGAATATGATGATAGAATCCGGGCAAAACAGAATGACATTTCTGCAAAAGAAAAAGAGTTGAAACAACAGGATGCGTTTCTGTTAGGAAGAATAAGGGAGCTGAAAGGCTTAGAAGAGACTCTTGATAATGTTAGAAGCAAACTGGCGAGAGTGGATTCAGAGTTTAATAAAGAGGATGCTGTTCTTGAAAAGAGAAAATTAAAGGATGAATGTGAGCAAATTGAGGAAAGCCAGAAAAAGCAATCTCTCTCTTGTGACGAAGCATCGGCAGCTCGCAACAAGATAGCTGAGGACCTTGGAAAATTAAGAGCAGAGATTGTTGAGTTAAAAAGTGCAAGAGAAAAGCAGGCAGAGCTTGAAGACCTGGAGGCAGGAAAATTGCAGGCAGAAGCAGAAGCAGAGGCTCAGAGAGTTAAGGCAGAGGCTTTGGAGGAAGAGAAAAAAGCTTTGGAAGCAGAGAAAGAGGCTGCCAGACAGAAACTAGAGGAATCTCACTTGGAAATTAACTCCATTTTAAAACCAATTGAAGATGCACTGACAACTTTAAAAGAAGAACTGGCTGCCATTGATCAGAAAGCGCAGCCGGAGGCGTTTAAAGCCGCAAGCGTTCTAATACAAAGCCTGGAGGGGGCTTTTAGCCAATACCAGCAAGCTTTAGTTATTGCTGTGGGTGCTAATCACTCTAAGGAGCTAATCAATGATGCGGGGAAAACATTCAAGCAAAGCTGCAAGAATGCAATAGAAATTGCCAGTCCAAAACTGGAGATTGGTTGGGGAGATAAACTCAAAAACTTTTTCATAGCTATTGGCAATGGAATAAAATATGTTGCTAGTAAATTGGGAGCCGATGTTAATTATTACGAATACAAGCAAAGCAAGTCACTCGGAGCAGTCGGTGTTTTCAAAACTGCTACGAAATTAGATAAAGAGGAGCCTGCAGAGTTGGAGAAGGGGAGAAGTATTACTCCTGGGCAGGGTGATTAGTCTTTGAGACGGTCGCGGTATCCAGATCAAACCAGCAGATATAATTCTGACCTTTTTAGAAACAATCCTGGATACTGCGGACAAGCCGCAGTACGTAGGAGCGGTGGTAAGACTAATAGAACCTGCAGCTCTGGCTTTGCTTAGCACACACACTCATAGCCTACGTACCGCGACTTGTTCGCGGTATCCAGACAATGCTTCTGACTGGGGAAAGCATGATAAACACACTATCCCTTTTATGGATACCGCGCATAAAGCGCGGTACGTAGGCACTATAAGCTGTTTCAATTCTGTTACCATCAGTGTCAACCGCAGTACCTGGCTGGGTGGTAAGTCATCATTATAATTTCTGATTAACAAGCTGATTCTTCAATCGAATATAAACAGGCAGACCATTATTATAATGAGGATAGGCTTCACCCTGAATCAACGGACTCAGATAACGCCGGCAGGCCTCGGTAATCCCAAAACCGTCTTCACTGATAAAGTCCGCAGGCATGGCTTTTTCCTGATTGGCCACTTCACTTAATGGAACATGACTGATTGACCAGCGATAGGGTGAATCCTGTTCTCTTTTAACGATTGGCATAATGGCATTGTGCCCGCTAATTGCGAGTTCAACAGCAGCCTTGCCCAAGGCATAAGCATGTTCCAGATCAACCTGGGATGCTATGTGACGCGCTGCGCGTTGTAGATAATCAGCAACCGCCCAATGATATTTATAACCCAGATTGCTTTTTATCAATTGCGCAATCACAGGAGCAACCCCGCCTAGCTGGGCATGTCCAAACGCATCGCGAAGACCTGCGTCACTCAGGAACTTTCCTTCTTTATTCTTAATCCCTTCCGAAACCACGACTACACAATAGCCATATTCTTTAACGCAGGCGTCTACTTTAGCGAGAAATTTCTGTTCATCGAAAACGTTTTCCGGGAATAAAATGATATGGGGCGGCTCGCCTTGCTTTTGTGAAGCCAGGCCGCTGGCGGCTGCGATCCAGCCAGCATGACGTCCCATGACTTCAAGAATGAACACTTTTGTCGAGGAAGCGGCCATTGAGGCAACATCAAAACCTGCTTCCATCGTTGAAACAGCGACATACTTAGCGACAGAACCAAAGCCCGGACAGTTGTCTGTGAAGGGTAAATCATTATCTACTGTTTTGGGAATGCCGACACAGGTAATGGGATAATTCATCTCTTTACTCATCCTGGCAATCTTATTGGCCGTATCCTGAGAATCGCCGCCCCCATTATAAAAGAAATAGCCAATATCATGCGCCTTGAACACTTCGATCAGGCGCTCATATTCCGAGCCGCTGTCTTTCAGTTTGTAACGGCATGAGCCGAAAGCGCCGGCTGGTGTGAACATTAGTCCGGCGATAGCTTCATCGCTTTCAAGTGAGGTGTCGATTAACTCTTCGTTCAAAGCGCCAATAATACCGTTTTTGGCGGCAAAGACTTTCCCGATTTTTTCTGGATGCTGGCGTGCAGTTTGAATGACCCCGCAGGCCGATGCATTGATAACTGCGGTAACCCCCCCGGATTGTGCATAAATTGCATTTTTCACTGACATTAGGACTCCCTAAATAATTGACGTGTTAAGTGGCGTAAAGGCTATCATATTCATCGATGACTTCATCAATATTACGGATTAATTCAGCGAAAGTGGTTTTCATTTCATCAATTTTTTTCGCTTCTTTAGCCTGTTTTTCCAGTTTGGAGACCTGAGTTTGCAGATGAGGTACGCCACAAAAGCAGCAGGCTCCGTATAGTTTATGGGCTGCATTCTGTAAGCCCTGGATATTCTGTTTGTTGTATAGCTCAAAAAACTCGACACGGCTTTTGTGCAGCTCCTCCACAAAGCGATTTAAAAATTCTTCAGCCAAAGCCTGATTACCGGATACCTTTTGTACGCATAATTGCCAGTCAATTGCCTGGTTTTTTGATTTTTTCAGTAAACGCAGCAGATGAGTTAATAATTGCTTTTCATCAATAGGTTTTTGCAGACAAAGGTCTACGCCTGCCTTTTTCATTTTATCTTTATTCATGTCATTGCCGCTGGCACTGATAACTACAATTGGGGTTAGCTTATTCAACATGGATTGCTGGCGTATCTGCTGTGCGGCTTCCAGTCCGCTAAGCTGCGGCATTTGCAAGTCGAGAAGCAAAAGATTATAGCGTTTGCTATTACAGGCTCTCACTGTTTCCTTTCCATCTTCAACCGCCTCAATATTACTTAACTCGCTAAGAAGTGAATTTAACAGCATGCGGTTGACTGGATTATCTTCGGCAATCAATATTTCAGGATGAATCAAACGCAATTGCTTGCGCAAATTGTCGAGTTCCTGATCCATCGCAACAGGAACGGTGGTCTGACTTGAGAGCTGCTCGATGACTTCATGGAGTTTCTGAATGCTGATTGGCTTGAACAGAAAGCCATTGGCTCCCAGTGACTGCGGATTGTGGATAAGCCACTTGGAAATCAGGACACTGGGCATTTTTTGTTTGCCAAGAATTTGTGCCACCTGTTTTTCGCAGCCTTCATTCACATTAATAAAAGCAATGGTGCAATCCCGGTGTGTGCTGAATGCTTTCTCCAGTTGATTAAAGGAAGTGACTGGCACGCATTCAATTCCCCAATAACCCAAGCCATTACACAATGCCTCCAGCTGCAGGCTGTTATCATCAAAGCAAAGCGCTTTTATGTTGTTAAAGCGGTGGCTCTGATTTTTCTCCACTTCATAGGCCGATAATTTTTCAAGTTTAATATACACTGAGAAAGTAGAGCCTTTGTTAAGCTCACTGTTAAGCACAATGCGCCCTTGCATGGCTTCAACCAGCTTTTTGCAAATCACAAGCCCAAGACCTGTACCGCCATAACGTCGGGTGATAGAGGTATCTGCCTGATTGAAGGCATTGAACAGACGGGTTTGATCATCAGGTGAAATACCGATACCAGTGTCAGTCACTGAGACACAGAGCATATAATCTTTGTCTGATTCCTGTTCAATGGAGGTGCGAACCAGCACATAGCCATCATCGGTGAATTTCACCGCATTACTAACCAGATTGGTCAGGATTTGCTTGATTCGCAGAGGGTCACCAAGCACTGTTTTAGGTACATTAATTTGGGTTGAGGGGATTAGGTCGACTCCTTTCTTATGGGCATTGGGTGCGGCCAATGTCAATACCTCATCAATACAGCCTCTCAAATCGAGTGGAATGCAATCGAGATGGAGTTTTCCAGCATCCATTTTGGAGTAATCCAGAATATCATTGATGATGGCCAGTAAATCCTGGGCCGATGACTTGATTGTTTTAACGTAGTCAAGTTGCAAGGCATCCAGCTTGCTTTCCAGCAACACATTGGTGAAGCCGATAACGCCATTCATGGGGGTGCGGATTTCATGGCTCATATTGGCAATGAATTCGGATTTTTGCCGGCTTTTTTCTTCTGTTTTCTTCTTTTCCAGAGATAACTGGATATTTTTTTCTTCAAGCAGTTCGAGACCTTGCTGTAAATCGGCTGTAGCCACCTCAATGTGATGATTGAGTTCTCGTACAATATTAAGATATTGTTTTTGTAAATGCGCGCAGCCCTGTTCAATTTCCCCAAGTTCCCCAGGACTTGAAACGGTAATTTTTGTTTCAAATTCATTGCTGAGAATTTGTTTCATACTGCGGCGAAGACGAGATATCGGCTGATAGATTCGTTTCGAGAGAAAATAGTGAATTGTCAGGCTGATAAGTAAGCCGAGTAAGGTAATAAAAATAGTAATAATATACATTTTATACTGCTTAATCAGAGTCGATTGAGTATCGATATCGATTGAAAGCCAGCCTAAAATATCGTCAGCCTGCAGAGGAATATAATCCGAAGGGGCTCTGAAAGGAGTCGTCGCATATAGGTTATATTTTGGGATAGTAATCGGTGCGACAAAATTAATAGAGTAGGGGGTGATTTGCTTACTCTCGATATAATCCCCGGTATATTCTGGCGGTTTAAATGGTTTATGAATAGAATGCTTGCCCCCGCGGTAGGCAACCAATTGTCCTTCAGCATTATAAAATGCCAGCGCCTGAACCTCTGGATTGACGGTGGAGGCATTAATTAAACCCTGCAGCGTTCGACGGTCATTACGCATCATTGCCAATTGGGCTGCTGGCAGTAGTTGTCTGATATAAGCTTCGCCCAGACGGGACATGTGTTGATGTAAATCTTTACTGAACTGGCCGTTGTAAAAAACAGCAAAAAGAAGAGCGACCAGAAATACTGGAATTAAGGTGGTTAACCTGAGTTGGTATTTAATACCAATTCCCTTCATGTGGGAATCCTGTTTTTGTGCATAAATAATAAAAAAGAAAAAATTTGGAAAACAATACAAAGTTTAGGTGAAAACATCAATCAATTCCCGCATTTTATTTTAACTATTAGTAAGCAGAACTCTTGTCATGCCTTACTGCAGTGACAGTCATTGTGCCGGGTGTCTAAACTGAGCTATGATAGCAGGTTATTAGTAACTCCCCGCGTACGTCATCCTGAACGAAGTGAAGGATCTCCTGAATCTGGCTCAGTTCTAAGCAGTTTGAGTTCCTTCACTACGCTCAGGGATGACGTGCCTGGGGAGTTACGGTTATTATTAACTAATTAATGGAGAGCCTGATGGTTGTCAGAACAAGGTTTGCCCCAAGCCCGACAGGGCTGCTTCATGTAGGCGGTGTTCGCACTGCTTTGTATTCATGGCTTTACGCCAGGCATCATCAGGGTGAATTTATACTTCGGATTGAAGATACGGATCAGGAGCGTTCGACCAAAGAATCAGTGCAGGCCATTCTCGATGGTATGGCATGGCTTAATCTCCACTCTGACAAGGGACCTTTCTACCAGTCAGAGCGTTATGAACGTTATGAAGAAGTTGCCAGCCTGTTGCTAGAGCAGGGCATGGCCTACCGATGTACTTGCTCAAAAGAACGTCTCGAAGCCTTGAGAGAAGCGCAATTGGCTGCTAAACAAAAGCCTCAGTATGACGGGCATTGCCGGGAAATGAATCTCGCGCCTACTGATGAAGCGCATGTGATTCGCTTCAAAAATCCGAAATCGGGAGTGGTTAGTTTCTCTGATCAGGTTTATGGCGATATTCACGTGGATAATGCTGAACTGGATGATTTGATCCTTGTCCGTTCGGATGGCCATCCAACTTACAATTTTGCCGTGGTTATTGACGACCTGGATATGGAAATTACTCACGTTATTCGTGGAGATGATCACATCAACAACACTCCGCGCCAAATTAATCTTTTCAAAGCCCTGAATGCGCCAATTCCTGTTTTTGCTCATTTGCCAATGATACTCGGTGATGACGGAAAGCGTTTATCAAAACGTCATGGTGCGGTCAGCGTCATGCAGTTTAAAGAGGAGGGGATATTACCTCAGGCCTTGTTGAATTATCTGGTTCGTTTAGGTTGGTCACATGGCGATCAGGAAATATTTTCTCTGAAAGAGATGATAGAGTTTTTTGACTTAAAACATGTCAGCCGCGGTGTATCAAGCTTTAATTATGAAAAATTATACTGGCTTAATCAGCATTATCTGAAAGAACAAGACCCTGCTCAAACGGCAAAAGCGCTTGCATGGCATTTTGAAACACAGGGCATCCACACAGAAAAAGGGCCCGAGCTTTCGAATATCGTCGCGCTTCAGGCGGAACGTTGTAAAACGCTGGTGGAAATCTGTGATAAAAGCCGTTATTTTTTTGAAGACGAAATTGCTTATGATGAGGATGCAGTTAAAAAACACCTGCGACCTGTCATTCTCGAACCTTTGGAAAAACTGTATAGCAGTTTGCTTGAACTCTCCGATTGGAATGCGGAAAAAATACATGAGTCGATTGACAAAGTTTGCAGCGAGTATGAAATTAATATGGGTAAGCTGGGCCAGCCTCTTCGTGTTGCAGTGACTGGTACTGGGATGTCACCTGCGATTGATCAAACACTGTTTTTAATCGGAAAAGAAAAAACTCTTGCTCGTTTGAATTATGCTCTCGAACGTATTCGTGAGCGTGCTGCGGCAAGTGCCGGCTGAGAAAGCCATGTAGGTCGGGCGCTTCCGCCCGACATTCCCGGAAACTAAGCTCTTGTCTCGAAGGCCGTCATCTCGAACGCAGTGAGAGATCTCCCAAGTCATGGTTTGTGCCAGCATTCGGAGATCTCTCACTGCGTTTGAGATGACATGGCATGACACAGTTTGATGAGCAGTCTCACGAAACCTAACTCTTAGCCCCTTCCTGCTTTATCGAACTCTTCTTAAGATTCTCCAGCCAGAGAGCGCGGCGTTCCTGCCCCATATCGGCGCTGCGGTAAACATAATGCAGGACATAAAATCCGTTATCTGTTCGGACAATTTTTTGAATTTCATCCTGCACAGAATTACTGGGCTCTTTAATTCTGAATTCAAAAATAATCTGATCAGGGGTTTCTTCGAGTATGGTTATTTCCGGATTAGCGATTTTTTTCAGGTTTTCCATAATGACGTTGGAAAATTGTTTTAAGCTGGCTTGTTTCTGCAGTTCAGGAAAATACTGAGTAGTCACCAGTTCTTGCCAATGATCAAGCCGTTCACCGGCCGGAAGATACTCTATGGTTACCATGACTGAATCTTTTTTTCCCCAGGCAGCCTGCCAGACACGATTATCAAAGACCAGGTTCTGCTGCTCAGACCTGACTATTTCGGGATCCACTTTAACTTCAGGATTCAAGATCTTTGAACTGCAATATAAACCATCCTGATAAGTGTAATATTCAACGCATTGACTGGTATTCCCCTTATCAACCTTGATGAGATCTTCCGGTTTAACCGTAGCTGCCTCTGCGTTTGGCAGGAAGGAAAGAAATAAACTGGCGCTTAGCAAACTGACAAGCTTTGTCATTGTGGGATATCCTTAATTTTAAAAGAATATTGTAAATGATTTTATGATGAAAGTCTTTTTTGAAAAAAAGTAAAAACAATCATCTATAGTTAGAATAACAAGATAAAACAGGGTGTGCTAAATGAAAATTAAGGGATTTTGTTTTCTTTTCTGGCTAGGCTTTATGATGAATGTTATCGCCGCAACTCCTGTTAAGATCGGAACTCCTTTTTTTGATCCTCCCTTTGCTACAAACGATGGCCACTACTTATTAAATGGATTTGATATCGATTTAATGAAAAAAATCTGTGAGAAGCTGCATTGGGAATGTCAATTTGTTTCCCTCGAGGGGCCGCAATTGTATACTGCCTTGTCCGAGCGAAAAATTGATTATGCGATTGGAGATATCGCGATTACCCCCTCAAGACAGCTGAATTATCTGTTTTCTATTCCATATATGATTACAGAGGGAGCATTTGTCACATTAACAGACAGCCCGCTGACCACTTTGAAATCCTTGTCTGGAAAGCGGGTGGGGGTGATGTCCTGGCGGGTTTACAATGAATATCTGCAACAACATAATGACTTGAATATCACGGTGGTTCCCTTTGATGATTTTAATAATCTGGCGATCGCTTTGGCCAGGCAGGATATTGACGCTGTTTTTATGAATAAATACAGTGCGCTTTATCTGGTTCGTCAGCATCCAGATAAAATTAAACTCATGAATATTGATTTAAAAATTAATGAGGGAATTGGAATAGCAAGCTATTATGGAAATGAGAAGAATATGGATCTGATTAATCATTTAATACTGCAATTTCAAGCCGATGGAACTTTTGTTAACCTGTATAATTATAATTTTGGATTTTTTATACGTCGCTGACTATGTCTAAATCACAAGAACAACACTTACAAGAAGAGCTTTCCGCCGCCGCAGTCATTAAAGAGCAGCTCACTGCCATTACAGATGATTTCATGCGTAAATATGAAGATGAAGGGGCGCGGCAATTTGCAAAAGTGGCGCATTCAAGTACGGACAATGCCCTTGAAGGAATGCTTAAAGCCAGAACCGCAGACGATTTTTTACTGCATGAAAAACGCCTGTCTGCCCTTTTAAAAAGTTTAAAAAAGAAATCAGATCTCCCTGACAATCTCGATGATTCACTGGCCAATTATCGTTTTTACCGATATCTGATGTCATTATTGGGTGCTGTGCATACTCACAACAGTGAAAGAATTTTAGCCCGCCAGCCTCAGTGGTTTTGCGACCATCCTGCTCATGAAGAATGGCAACAAAGACTGACTCAACTCAGCCATTTAAAAAATGAAAATGAGCTTGAAATTACAAAAGGCAAATTGTTTGAAGAGGTCCTTAAAAAAGATGCTGGCATGGATTTAGCCAACCTTGCCTCACTGGCGGTTATTGAACGGCAGGTTCGCGCGTTCAGTAAGCAGCGGCTTTCTGAATTAAAACCCAATAAACGCTGGAAGCATTTTTTGCAAGATGCGGCCTGGATGGGGCTCGGATTAGGATTAGTGATTACCTCTTCGGTACTAGGCCTCGCTTTTCCTTTTCTGGCAATACCAGGTATTGTCCTCGGGGCGGCCGTAGTAGGTTATAGTGTTATTGATTTTATCAAGCAAAGCAAAGAAGTGTATTCGGAGCTGTATCCTGAGGACAAATCTGCCCTTGTTACTCAGGAGTTCATCGAAAATTTGGAGAAAGAATATGGTGAAAGCCTTCCAGACGTTGCCTTTGGGGCGTTGGTTAAACAGCAGCTCGCCGACGATAAAAAATGGTCGCTGGAAAAAACGCTGGTGATCGGTTTAGGTTACGGATCATCCGCCACAGGGCTTGCTCTTGCAGTGGCTGGTATGGCCTTTCTTTTTCCTGGATTGGGAGTTCCACTGGCCATGATTATTGCAGTGACTGTTGCCGCCTTGGCAGTTATCAGTTTTTCCAGTGTTTTATTGGGATTTAAGGCCTATCGCGAGAATGCGGAATACAATGCCAGACAAAGTGAAATGAAGCAGTCTATTATCGAAGATAATCAGTTGATCTCCGAGGTTTCCTTGTCGCCAGTGGGTAAGTCTGAACCCAGCAGTACTGCTAAATTATTTCAGAAGGGGATTGCTCAGGCGGTAGAAGAGGAACCGCAGCCTGTTTTGGCGGATGGACACCAGCAGAATGAGCCGGCGAACCAGAACTCCGAAAATGAGAAGGACAGTGAGCCTGTCAATGTTGCTGGCAGGGAGGATGATGGTGAAAGCGAGGGGGAAAAACAAAGACCCCATTAGAAATCTGGCATGTTTCTTGTTAATAATTTCTTGTTAATAAATAGTAACCCCTTAGGCACGTCATCCTGAGCGTAGCGAAGGATCTCAAACTGCCTGGAACTGAGCCTGATTCAGGAGATCCTTCACTGCGCTCAGGATGACGCAACAATCTGAGGAGAAATACATAAAACAAATCTTCCGGGAGTCAGAGATGCGGTATTTGCCGATAGTCTTGTTTTCCCTGCTGTATTCGTTCACTTGCCAGGCAGAGACAATCCACATCATAGCCGTTGGTGATGTGCTTATTCATAAACCGCTGCGCGACAAGGGTATGAAGCTTGGCTTCACTCAGTTATGGAGTTCTCTAATTCCTGAATTGAAGAAAGCTGACATTACCTACGGCAATCTTGAAGGCCCTGTTGCCGCAATGGTAGATTCCAGAGGCCGAGCCACTGAGAGCGTTCAGGCCTCTTACACTGCCTTCCCAATGTTTAATTATCCGCCCAGTCTGGTATCGGGATTAAAAGATTCCGGATTTGATGTGGTTTCAACAGCCAATAATCATGCACTGGATCGTTATGGTGCAGGCATTGATAAAACAATTGCTGTTTTGAGTAAAAATGAATTGGCCTTTACCGGAACTAAAAAAAGCGGCAGTCAGGAGCGATGGTTCGCAGAAACCAATGCCAATGGCATTTCCATTGCCTGGTTGGCCTGTACCCAGGATACCAATGGAATTAATGATACAGAGCAGCAGGTCTTATTATGCCATCGTGATCAGGAACTGGTTTTAAGTCTGATAGCTGAATTGGCAAAAACGCATGACGCGGTCATTGTCACGCCTCACTGGGGAGTTGAGTATCAGTTAAAACCCGATAAATCACAGCGTCGTTTAGCGCAGCAGTTTGCTGATGCGGGTGCGATGGCCATTTTGGGTTCTCATCCCCATTGTGTCCAGCCCTTCGACTGGATAAAGGCGAAATCCGGACAGAAAGTGTTTGTCGCTTATTCACTGGGTAATTTTATTTCGAATCAGGGCAGTTTGAAAAACCGTTCCAGTGGCTTATTGTCCTTGTACATTGAAAAAAATGAAGTGGGTACTCATATCGATAGAGTCCATTATCAGCCTACGTATATGGAAAATCGTGGGGATGAAATGCAGGTGAATTGGGTTAATTCTCGAAACCACCCGGCCTATTTGTGGCTAAAGAAGGTTGTGGGAGAACAATATCTGAAGCTGGCAAAAGAAAGTGATAAAAAGCCTTGATTCTGTCAAGGCTAATAATTTTCGTTGATGTATATTAAGCCGCTTGAAGTGGCTGATGGCTACTAAATAATGCGTCAGCCAATGCGAGTATGGAGCATTGTGGATTTTGTTCTCTTGCTTTGTTGATATACTCTGAAACTTTTTCCCAGTCCTGATTCAGAATAGCTAACAAGGCCAGACCCGACCAGGCTTCGGAAATTAAAGGCTCAAGCCGGGTGGCCGAATGATAACAGCGTTGTGCTTCAGACAAGTCATTCATTAGCAAATAACACCAGCCCAGACCTATCCACGCTGGGTAAAACTGTTCATTCAAGTGAAGGCTTTTTTCAAGCGAGGCTTGTGCATCTGGCAACTGATGTTTTTCCATTTGCTTAACGCCATAATGATACCAAAGACGGAAGTTGGCTGAATCCACAGCAATGAAGACTTCGATATCGGTTAATGTAGTTTGTTCATCCAGAAATAGCATCACCAGCTGTGCTTCACGATTCGTATCATTTAAAGACAGACATAATTTGGCATAGTAAACAGCCTCGTGCTCATTCTCCAGCTCAAACCAGGATGCTGCCAATATACCCAAAAGCTCCGCATTCTGCTCATAGTGCGCTACAGTACGTATTAGCTCAATACTCTCTTCAAAACGTTCGAGCCGCTGCAATAATCTCGCTTTCATGACGAGTATCTCACTACTGGCCTCAAGCGGCATGAGTAACTCCAAGGCATAGGCATAATTTTTTTGTAAACTATACGAATAAGCCAGATAATAGCGCCGTTGCGGCAGATCGCGTTCCTGCAACGCTTTTTCAAAAACAGCAATAGCTTCCTCATGATTTTCCGCCGATAAGTGTAGCAGGCCCTGTTGCAGCCAAAGCGCCTGGTTGGAGGATTTTTTAGCCTGATCCAGATAGTGTTGAGCCAGAGGCCAGTTTTGCTGGTTTTGGTAGTTTTGACTGATAGAAAGAAGCAGATTGGTATTATCCGGATCTTGTTTTAAATAATGCAGATAACGTTGAAGTGTTTGATTTTCCATTGTTTTAAATCCTTTAATTTGCTTGCGAGGCAGCAGCGATTGTAAAGGATAGTGAGTGACTTAGTAAAGAAATTTAAGATCATTTTAATTACCTCAGCGAAGCGCAATACTTCCGCTGAGGCAAATTGGAAACTTAAGTGGGTGTACTAGAAGAGCTGCTTTGCTCTTTCAGATCATCATCGCCTAGAAATTGGAAATCATCTAAACTAATTTCTTCATCAGAATAAAGATTCTCAAATTCATCGGCGAGGCTGTTAACCTCTTCATCATTAATATTTTCTTTGACTGATGCTGCTGGTGATGATGTTACACTGGGTTGGGTAGAAAGAAGAACGCTCATTAAACCAAAGCCTTTCTGTGCAGCTTGACCGGCAAAAGCAAATCCAGCTCTACTGATATCACCAAATTTATATCCTGGTTTTTCATCAGGTTTTTCAGCGTGCGTCATTTCAGTAGTCGCCTTATTGGCTTCACTTGCACAATGTTTAATATGGGCCGACATTTTCTGGAACTGTTCTATTTGCTTGTCATCCAATTTTACTAAAGGATTTACTTTCGCAGATTGGTTATATTCAATGACATTTTTAATCAGAATGTCATAACGAGGACCACGTTGTACAGGCTCAATGAGATAATCCGATAAGCAAAAACCTTGCTTGTTGCTTGCATACACATAATCTTTTAATGCCAGGAAAGCCTTAGGGTTTCCAGCTTGTTGCGCAAATGCTCCATAATTTGTCGCATATTCAGCATATAGCAAAAAATAATTTTTTAATAATTGCTGGCGCTGCTTTCTTAAGGCATCTAAAGTTTCCTGCTCTTCAAGGGAGATAGTTTCTCCTGCCGCTATTTTTTGAGATATTTCCAAGCCCTTAGTCACATTTGTATCAAGTCTCATCGAAATAGCAACAAGCCTTGGGAGTAATTGTTTGAACTTATTTAAAACAGGATTAGCTCCAATTAATTCAGCTCTCGAAAAAACACTGACCAAAAAAATTAGTTTATCACGATAAGTTTCTTCAGTTTTAAACAACTCTGCCAGGGAGTGGTTAACAGGGTTAACTGGGGCTTTTGGTTCTGACTTTTCTAGCATGGTAATTCCTATCTTCTACATATAGCCTAAAAAATAACCATTTTAATCCACTTTCATTAAGAAAAAATTAAGTATGATTATTTTGACTAACTACTGACCCCTACGTTCCGTGGTTAACCGGTGTTGTGGGGTAAATAGAAAACCTATCGTCTTTGCGAACGAAGTGAAGCAATCCAGATCGAGCGTTGAACAAAGGGAGGAGCTGGATTGCTTCGCGAACGCTCGCAATGACGGTTTTTGGTGCGCCTATCTTTATTCATAGAACAATGTCGAACAAGTCGCTGAACATGGAGTAATAAGTTGCGAGAATCAGGCGGCATTAGCTGTCGTGGGACTTTCGTCTGGGCAGATGACGAGAGTCTGGCGGCTGCGTCTGGAAAGTTTGATATAGGCAAAAGGAACCACGTACAGTGAAAAGAAAGTACCCACTAACATTCCACCGAGAATAACAATACCCAATTGCCGGCGGCTTTCCGCGCCCGCTCCTGTCGCCAGAGCGAGGGGGAGGGCGCCAAGCAGCATTGCCAGGGTGGTCATTAAGATAGGACGGAGTCTGATTTTTGCACTTTCAATAACGGCATTAAATTTATCCATGCCTTCCTGTATTTTCAGGTTGGCAAATTCAGTAATCATTATCCCGTGTTTGGTGATAAGCCCTACCAGAGTCACCATTCCGATATTGCTATAAATTGAAATAGTCTGATTGGTGAGATACTGGGTGAGCAAAGCACCCACCAGGCATAATGGTACACTGAGCAGTACAATCAATGGATCGATAAAACTCTCAAATTGCGCCGAAAGCACCAGATAGATAAAGAGTAAGGCTAAAAGCATTGCGTAAATGCTGTTTCCAGAGGATTCAAGATAATCTTTGGCGGTACCAGTAAAGCGAAACTGAATATCATCAGGTAGTTTTTTATCCAAAATATCCTGAATTTTATCAATGACTTCGTTTAAATGAGCACCGGGTGCGAGTTCAGCGCTGATGCTTGAGGTTCTTAAACGATTCAAATGCGGCAAACTATCTGGTCCAATTGAATGGCTGACGTCAATTAATGTGGATAACGGCACCATTTTTTGCCGCCCGCTTTTAACATAGAGTTTATTAAGAATGGCAATATCGCGGCGCTGAGAATGATTTAACTGCAATATGACTTTGTAGGTTTGCCCGTCATAATTAAAATTAACCGGATTACTTCCGCCAAGCATTGTCGATAATAGTTCAGCGACCTGAGCCAGGTTGACATCAAGATCGGCTGCCAGTTGTCTGTCAATTTCAATATTAACTTGCTCACTATCCAGCGCGAGATTGTTTTTAACATGCCTTAACTGAGGAAACTCGCTTAAGGTTTTGGCTACATCGTTGCTTATCTCGTTGAGCCGTTTGTAACTGGTGTTTCCCATAACTGCCAGGCTGAACTGATTACTGCTGCCGCCGCGATTGCCCAAGGGATTAGGGCTTACCGGATATACATTAACCCCAATCAATTTCTGCATTTTTTCACTGAGTTCGTCACTGATTTCCTTTTGTGAGCGTGAGCGTTCATGCCAGGGGCGCAGTTTTAAAATGGTAAAGGCAGATGAGGGTTTAACGGAAACAAAATAATTCAGCTTTTCCGGAATAGATTCATAAATAGCCTCCAGCTGCCGGCTATAGTGGTCGGTGTATTCGGTGCTGGCATTGGTGGGTGAGGCAATGGGTCCTATGATGTAGGACTGATCCTCGACCGGAGCCAGATCCGCTCCTAACTGATGATAACAGAAGAAACCAAGCAGACAGGATGCAGCCAGAATCATAGATAAGCGGTATGGGCGATGAAGCATCGCGTTTAAGCTTCGGCTATAGCAATCGCCCAGTTTTTTGAAAACCTGATCAAGCCAATGACTGTAGCGGCTTTCTTTTTGATTAAGCAATTGCGAGCACATCATTGGAGATAGACTTAAAGCAACCAGCCCGGATAGTAAGACACAGATTGACAAGGTCGCGCCAAATTGAAAAAACAGTTTCCCGGTAAAGCCATCCACAAAGCCCATCGGGGCATAGACTGCCGCTAAGGTAATAGTCATAGCCAGAATAGCGAAAACAATCTCATTGCTTCCCTTTATAGCGGCTCGAATGGGAGATAAGCCGTTTTGTATGTGCCGGTGGCAGTTCTCCAACACGACAATGGCATCATCAACGACAAGGCCAATCGCCAAAACCATTGCCAGAAGGGTTAATGAATTCAGTTCAAATCCCATCCAGTACATTGGCCAGAAGGTTCCAATCAGGCAAATGGGAATGGTGACGATAGGAATTAAAGCCGCACGGATGCTGCCCAGAAACAAAAGAACCACCAACCCGACAAAGAGAGACGCTTCAAAAAAAGTCCAGTAGACTTCATGGATGGAAGCTTTAATAAACTGGGTTGAATCAAATACAATTTCAGATTTAAACCCTTCAGGAAAGGTTTTCTCCAGGCGCACCAGGCTTTTACGAACTGCTTTGGCTACGTCGACGGGATTGGCATTGGATTGAGCCAGAATCGCCAGACCGACTGCTGGTTTTCCGTTAATGCGCAGCAAGTTATCTTCATTCTCACTGCCGACGGTGACTGTTGCCACTTCACTTAAACGAATTAGCTGGTGATCTCGCTGTGCAATAACTAACTCTGAAAATTTCCTGGCATTTTGCAGCCGTGCATGAGTGACCACTGTGTAATAGCGGTTAGCACTCTTGATTTGCCCGCTGGGTACGTCAATATTTTGTTGGGCAAGCGCTTTTTTTATTTCAGCCACTGTGATCTGGCGGGCAGCCATTTTTACTGGGTCAAGTGCAATTTTGACGGCATAATTACGGCCGCCATGATAGCTGACTTCACCCACTCCCTGAATTTCCTGCAAAACCGGTTTGATGTTTCTTGAAATATAATCCGTAATTTCAAGTGGATTTTTTCGTTCATCATGAAAACCAAGCACCACGACCGGATTGGCATCAGAATCATTTTTGTTGACTACGGGTGCGTGGCTGCCCAAGGGTAAATGGGTTTGCAGCGAAGACATTTTGTTACGAATATCACTAATGACTTCATTGATATCCACACCCAGTTGAAAATCAATGGTCACTCGGCTTTTACCCAGCAAACTGGTTGAGCGCAAGCTATCGACCCCTGGAACGCTGGACAACATGTTTTCTACGGGAATAGTAATTTCTTTTTCTACCAGCTCAGGACTTGCGCCATCAAATTCAGTATTGATAGTAATAGAAGGTTTTTCAATATTGGGAAGATGCCGCAGAGACAATTTGGCAAAGTGTAAAAGTCCTGTAATTACTATCATCAGTGTTAAAACAATAGTAAAAACAGGGCGCTTAATGCAATGCTCTGGAAAGGTCACCGCGGACTCCTGATATGATTCACAGCGATAACTTTACTGCCTTCTTTTAATTTATGCTGACCGCGTACGATAATAATGTCATCTGCCTTAAGTCCCTGGCAAACTTCGGTCATGGCGGCATGGTGAGTTCCTGTTTTAACGCGAACGGTAATGGCTTTGTCGCCTCGAAGAACAAAAATTTTCTGCCCGCTAATTGTTGGAATGAGGCTTTCCTCAGGAACCAGCAAGCGTTTTCTGGCCAGACCCAGCTGGTGTTTAACTCTGACGAAAAGCCCAGCTGAAAGCTGGTTTTTACTATTATCTATCAGAGCCTCAACCGCAATGGTGCGAGTGTCTTTATCGATTGCGGGTGCAATATAATTTACCTTTCCAATGAAAACCTGAGTGGGAAAGGCATCTGAACTGATTCGTACTCTTTGGCCATTGTGAAGTCGCGGCAGTAATCTTTCAGGTACATTATATTCTACACGCAATTGCTGATTGGCAACCAGATGGACAAGAGCCTGCCCCATTTTCACATATTGACCGACACTGACTTGTTTTGAACCCAGGGTACCGGTAAATGGTGCACGCAGATTCAATTTTTCCAATTGCGCCTGTTTGACCTTAACCGCGTTTCGTTTTTCGCGCAGATCAGCCAGGGCTCGATCAAGGGCCTGTTCGGACGCCAGACTTTTCTGTGCTAATTCCTTTGTTCGTTTGTAATTGGTTTCACTGAGTGACAGGCTGGCTTTTGCACTGGCGAGCTGGCTTTTCATAACAGTACTATCGAGTTGTATCAGCAAGGTATCTTTTTTTACCAGTGCGCCGGGCTGAAAATGGATCGCTGAAATTTGCCCGGCAATTTCCGAGCTGATATCGATACTATCCATACTGGCCAGACTGCCCAGCGTTTCAAATTGCTCGGCTAATACACGCTCGGTCACATGCGCGGTTTCAACAGTGATCAGCGGCGGTTGCGGTTGAGAATGTTGTTTACCGGATACTGCGAATCTGACATAAAAAACTGAAATAACTGCCAGGATTGCTAACAGCAAAAGTGAAAATCGAGATTTCATGCGAGATCCTGGAAGGTTTGGCCGATCGGGCTATTATAAAACAACTTGCACACAGGTTCAAAAGAAAGCTTGGTTTTTAGAGGGGGAAAGCTATCCAGATTGAGCTGGGCTCATTAATTCAAATTATTTAGAAGCATTTTCTGGATTGCGGTCAAGCGAGCATTGTTACATAAACAGAATTAAGTAACTAACCTGCCGTCTTTGCGAACAAAGTGAAGCAATCCAGATCGAACCATGAACGAAGCTAGATTGCTTCGCTGACGCTCGCAAAGACATTTTTTGTGCACCTATCTTCAGTGATGCAACAACGCAGTTCTCAATTACTCAGCTGCAAGCCACTGGTTCAACACTTCAACAATTTTCCGCGCCTGATCTTCACTGGAAATATTAAATTTGGATTTCATCCAGTATTGATTATTCCTTTTCTGATAGCGTCTTATGGAATATTTGATCGGGCCGAAATCGTTTTTTGCATTATCCCAATCCTGATATTTAAACATAATAGTGGTCCAGGCTCCCTTGGTTAACACATATTTATCCAGTTCTTTGGTAGTTTCTGTGCCATTTTCGCTGAAAGCAATAGTCAAATCATCAATTGTTTCACTCATTTATAAACCTTTGGAAGAATTAATCGATGGATTGTAGTTTGCCGTCAACAAAAGTCAAGGACATGGGCGGGCCGTACTGGGAAGGCTGGTAGGTCCAAATCTGCGGTTTAGTCTGACTTTGTACAGGCACTTCGATAAAGGTATTGTTAACGATAGAGGGGCTTCCACAAGCACCATATACTTTGCCAACCGGATCACCTGCCTGGATGCTTGTCCCTCCGCAAATAGAAAAAGCATTAGTGGAGTTGCCATTCAGAACAATATCATGAACCTGATTATTAACAACGTCTACTTGCAGTTGCACCCCACCCGCAGTCCCCTGAAAGGGCGCGCTGCCGTAATTGCTGTTTCCGATAGGCAGCTTCCATACACCATAAAAGGCGGTAGGAGCTCCTTCATTATTGTAATAAAGCTGTTGCGCAGGAATTTTCTGCATCAGAGGTTTGTTAGAGTTTTGCTGACTTAAAGGTTGTCCACAGGCGGCGATAACCTGATCCTGAGTCATTCCCACATTGATATACCCGTGATTCTGCGGGCAATATACTGAATCAGCTGCCCAGAGCATACAGGGGCAAATAACGGTTACTACAGCTGCTACTGCAATTTTTCCGGCCATTTCAGCCTCCTCAAGTTCCCTCATAATCAGTATATACCCTGTGAAGAAAAATAAAGTGATTTAGTCTGCCGGAATAAAAAATGTTTTATTCAACCATTTTGTTAATAAAGGCTTCAGAATTCTTTTTTATACTTAAAGAAAGTATGTATGTAGTTGAGATTAATCATGGCTCTAACAATTAAAATTGAAAATCCTGATGAAATAAGTAAGGAAATCACAGGTAAACGAAAAAAAGTTGTTGAATTAAAAGAGGGTATTCAGGATTCTCTGAGCAATGTAAAGGACGATTTGAATGGTGGTCTGGACGCAGAACTTGCAGAAGGACGGCTCAGTCCTGAGGAATATGAGCTGCATAAAGGAACTAATGAGCAGATGTTAGAGAATTATACTAATGCGCTTAAGGCTGCTGGCAATACTATCGCTCGTTATGATCAGCTCTTAGCAGAAAACTCTGGTCTTTGTATCATAATACCGGCCAGTACTGGAAGAGATGAACTTAAGCAGATTATTCAGGGCATAGAGACGCTATTAAAAGAAAACGAGAATGCAGAAGAGGTTGAATTTTTCAATGCCATTCTTACCCGAACGAAAAATTTGAAAGATATTGTGGATACGGGTAAGGCTATCAAAGAAACCAATATTCCCATTACCAGAAGCGAATTGGCCGTCTGGGAAAGGATTGCAAAGGATCTTGGGCAGGATAATAGTCAGGCGAAAGATCTGAACTATTTGAATAGTCAGGTAGCCGCGGTACATAGCAGCAAGACATTGCGAGGAGAAGAGAAGAGTATACTTATCGGTTTATATGACAAGCTATCGTCCATTATACTAAGTGATGCTACCGACAAAGAAAGCAAGATCCAGCAAGCAGTGAGTGACGTGGCCAATACCTCTGCATCGATTAAACGCACCGAGGGGTTCAGAGGTTTTCTTAATGCCGTCTGTCAATTTTTTAAGATCCCTCTTGCCTTTACCATGAAATCAGAGTCGATAGCTAGTACGGTCAGCATTAAGCATGAATTGCAATTATTTAAGAAAGCGCAAGCTGCAGATGATTCTCCGGAGGTTGAGATTGACCATCATCAGCAACTGGATGAAGGTCAGACAATAAGCTATTCAAGCTGATTAAGCGAAGCACTTCCCTGTGCATCAGCACCTTATACCAACGGTAATGGCATGGACGCACTGATGAATAAAGTAACGACTTTGATCATCACCATCATAATGTAGGGTGCAAAATCAAATCCGGAAACATTAGGAATTATTTTGTGGCCTATACGAATCAGTGGATTTGTCATCAAATTAACCACATATCCTGCTGGATTCTGCTGTTCCCAATGCGGATTGACCCAGCTCATGATCACCCGGATCAGCAGCGCAAAAAACATCAGGTTGAGCGGCTGAACGACAAGATCAGCTATTACGAAAAGAAGAATGAAGGAAACCGGCAGCAACCCTCCATAGGCAAGCAATCCAAGACAGATGAACTTGATAATCTCAACTACAACAATCAGGGCCAATCCTGGCCAGTCATATTGGGAAAGGGGTTTTCTGGTTTTTCCCGGTGTATCCTGCTGTATCATTCGCTCAATTGGGCCGAGAACAGGACCTACAAGGGCATTAATACTCTGGTTGACAGGATGAAGAGGGCTTAAACGAAAATAACGCAGAATCACCCGCGCCCAGAGAAGGAATAGGATTAATGTAAAAATCACGGACACTAAAAAATAGGCTGCCGTTAATAGTCCTGTCATCATTTTTTTCACCTGCACTTTATGAGTCTGGCAAGCAGTCTCGAATGTTGTTTCTGCATTTTACGGCATCACAGTGATTTGACAAGAGCTGATACAGCTACAGAGGCTTATCAAAAGTAATCAGATATAGTCGGCTATTTTCATGTTTTAAACCGGCAATGCCTGTCTTTTTATCAAGTTTTCCATTCAAATAAAAATCATTATCGATAATTAGAGCAATCTGATTAGGCTTGACCAGAGTGATGCCTTCAATCTTAGAATCTCTAATACCAAGAGCGGCTAAGTCTAATACCAGTTCCTTTTGCAGGGTTTTAATCCCCAGGGCTTTAAGTGAATCAGCGCTCTGACTTTCCAGGTTTTCATTAAGCTCTCTTTTTTTCGGATCTACAGATTGCAGGTTGCTGGCATCGGCGAGATGAATCAGATAAATTTTTTTGTAAGCCTTTTTCCCAGTCTGATCATTTTGTTCAATTACTAAAAAACGTCCATTGCCGAGAGCGACCATGTCACCAATACGATCAGAGTATTTTTTGTCAAGCAGGTAGATAAATTGGCCTGTGGTTTGTTTTTTGGGTATATCAAACTCGATGAAGCGAATAATTTTTGAGTCTTTTTTAGGGTTATTGACAGGATTTTGCAGTGGACTTTGTAAAATAGCATAGACTTTTGATCCTTGCAGAGCGATCCCTTCAAATCCCCTATTGAGTTGCCGTAGTTTCAGAATAGGCGGTAAGCCTTTACCGGGATAGAAGGTTTCCAAGAGCTTTCCCTGTGAGGAAAAATGAATGATAGAAGGGCCGTACTCATCAACCATCCAATAACTGTGATCATTAGCTGCATCAATACCTTCCAGATCCATGTGCAATGGTTTGAAAGCCAGTTTATTACCAAACAAGTCCACTGGTTTTTCCTGGTGTCCAGAGGAGGGAGATAGTCCCGAAATGGGTTTGCTATCGATATTTTTAAGCAGGATTTGCTGGCTTACCGTCAATGTTTTACGAACAGGATCGGCCAGTAAAATAACCAGACGAGGGTTGAAACCTGGCAGCAGAAAGGGGCGTCTGATGATTCCTTTATCTTCATAGGCATCGGGATTAGGGCCTCTGTCTGTATGGCTTAGAAATCGCAACTTGCCGTCGCCGGTTAATCCTAAAAATCTTAATCCTGAAAATCCGCCTAGCAGAATGGTTTGTCCTGCACGGGTTTTACCTAAAGCCGGGGGGCTTTTCAGTTCAAAACGCTCAATTACCGGTGGTGAACTAATAACTGCTTGTCCGAGCGAAAAGCCAGGCCAGATCCCAACGAGAATTATAAGCGTTTTTACTGGACTCATGATGACTCATTATCCGATTTAGCCAAATATTCTTTAAACGCTTCAATCCCCTGACTGCCGGACTCTTCAAAAACATAATGAGCGGGTGAGGGAACGCGTGTGACATAAAATTTGTCTATTTCATCCAGATAGGCGGTGGCGTCTATTCCCACTTTTGAACTGAGCATGTGCTTTTTAATCGAGGGATCGAGTTTTGAGCCAAGGGCTCCGTTCACAACAACCAGGTCACGCTCTGCCTGAAAGCGAGTAGCAATAGCCCATTCGATGTCATTCGGATCGTCAATGTTAATATCATCATCCACCACGATCACCAGTTTTATGTCATAATGGCATCCAAAGGCGCAGCAAATCACATTTTTGGCTTCACCCAAATTGGTTTTTTTCATCTTAACCACCAGGTGGTAACGTCCTAATCCGCCCGTTGTTAATCTTATGTCAATGACATTGGGGAAATTAACACGAATTCTTTCCAGCAAAGAGGCTTCGCGGGGCACTCCGCCCAGAACGACATTCTCCATACCGGAAGGGTGATTGGTTTCAAAAATCGGTTTACGCCGGTGGGTGATGCATTGAATCTGAATAACAGGCAGCATCGAACTGCCGCTATAGTATTTTGGAAATTCACCAAACGGTCCTTCCAGCGCTCTTACTCCGGGTAACACCAATCCTTCGATAGCAATTTCGGCTTCGGCTGGGATATACACATCACTGGTATAAGACTTCACAACAGATAAAGGTCTTCCCATTAAAGCGCCTGCAATTTCAAGTTCGGATTGATCGCGGGGAGCAATCATTTGTGATGCCATTTTAGTGACCGGATCATGGCCTATCGTTATGGTCACAGGGAGAGGCTTCCCCATACTTTCTGCATCCTGATAATAGGCGTGCAGATCACGAGGCAGCATGAGAATACCTAACTTGTCAGGGGCATGGACCTGCAAGCGATTAATGGAGGTATTTTGCTTGCCTGTTTTTAAATTCAAACCATGCACCAGTCCAGACGTAATATAGGGACCCACATCTTTTTCATGATGAGTTACAATAGGAAAAAGCTTTAACAAGTCAATTGATTTATCATGAATAATCTCATGAACGGGGGCTTGCTCCTGATTGACAACTGCCCAGGGGAGAGGCTTGTGCAAAGCATTTTGAATGTGACCGAGCATTTCCTCTTGTCTGACATTCATGGCTTCTGCAGCCCAGGCACGCTGGCCCAGTGTTCCAGAGGCAATAGGAACAGAATGTCCAAGTGGATCTGGGAAAAAACAGGCTTTCCTGCCTTCAAATTGTTCTATCCAGGTCATCACTTCAAATTTTGGATCAGCGCCGGTTTTACAAATCATCAAACGCTCAGTACTAAACAGCCTGTCAAGCCAGTCACGAAGGTTATTCATAGTCCATCCCTGGGTTAATAGTGTTGACAATCAAGAAAATGCGAGTCACGAAATGAATCCTCAGATGGCTCGACAAGAGGTGTCGATAATGAGTGAATGTTTTCAGGTTCCAGGGCAAAAAACAATGGATATCCGGGATTGTCTTCTACCACAATACGGTAACCTTCTATTGTGATTCCCCTGCTTTTTAAAGTTTCTTTGGGCTTTTCAATCAGTTGTTTTTTCAGAGTATTATTATTTTCTGCCTCAGTCACTAAAGTGGAAATCATTTCCGCCAGCTGAGGTGATTGAATATCAGACATCTTATTCTCCTTGAGATCACTGATTTTAAGTATAAACACTTCCGAGATTAAAGGGTATTGAGTGATTCGCCCAATTCCTGAGCTCGCTCAGACGCTTTTTGAAGTGCGCTTTCAAGTAATTGCTTAAACTGTCCTTTCTGCAGTACATCCAGTGCAGCTGCTGTAGTGCCGCCTGCCGAGGTGACATTCTGCCTCAAGGTTTCTGGAGATGATTGTGTGCTATTTAGCAAATCAATTGCTCCCAGAATGGTCTGTTTAGCGATAAATTCTGCCTGAGCTCTGTTGATCCCCAGCTTTTCCGAGCCTTCAGTCAGCGCTTCCAAAAACAAATAGACATAGGCCGGCCCGCTGCCTGACAAGGCGGTAATGGGATTGAGAAGTTCCTCATTTTCAATCCAGAAAGCATAGCCTCCGGAGTTAAACAGGCGCTCAACTCGTTGACGTTGTTTTTCACTGATTTGGGGATTGGCAACCAGTGCCGTAACGCCCTTGCCAACTGCAATCGGAGTATTGGGCATGCTCCTGACGATAGCCTGGGTCTTTGGGCAGTATCGAGCCAGGTGCTCAATGCTGATACCGGCCGCCACTGACAGTAAAACGGCTTGTTCAGGCAGATGCCCTCCAATTTCGGTAAGTACTTCATTCACTTTAAATGGTTTGATCGCCAGGACGACCAGATCTGCGTTTTCAATAATCGCTTTGTTGTTAAAATCAGTGATTAATCCGCTTGGTAACTGTTCTTTTTTTAAAGAAGGCGAGGAAACAGCTAATTGAATGTCTGGCTGAGTGATTAAATTGTGCGCCAGGGCTTTGGCCATATTACCATTACCAATGATACTTATTTTCATTGACGCTCTCCAAAAATAGCTCGGCCTATTCTAATCATAGTGCTCCCTGCTTTAATCGCAGCGTCCATGTCATCACTCATGCCCATTGAGAGAGTATTGAGCTTAAGACCAGTTTGCTGATTGAGTTTGTCAAGCAGCTGAGACAGCCGTAAAAGACTCTGATATTGTTCTGTTTCATTCTCACGAGGCATGGGAATCGTCATCAGGCCGCAAAGCTCAAGACGGGGCAGTTCAGTGATTAATCTGGCAAGCGGCGCTAATTCCTCTGGCGTAATCCCTGATTTACTGGCTTCCTGGTCAAGCTTCACCTGAATGCAGATTTTAAGAGGCGGCATGGAAGCCGGGCGATGCATGCTGAGCAGGCGGGCGGTTTTTTCTTTGTCTACACTGTGAACCCAGTCAACACAGGCTGCGATTTCTGCAGTTTTATTGCTCTGAATAGCTCCAATAAAATGCCAGCGGATTGGCAGATCTCGTAAATCAGAGATCTTTTTTTGAGCTTCCTGCCAGTAATTTTCGCCGAATTCATTTAATCCTGCTGCCTGCGCCTGGCGAATCGATTCACTGCTGTGGCCTTTGCTGACTGCAAGCAGGGTGACGCTGCCTGATGGCCGGTGGAATTCGGCTTCAAGCTTTTGAATATGATTTTTTATCCGGATAATTCGCTGAGCTATAGTCATTTTCAGATTCATAAATAACAACATCATAACTGATTTTGATTCAGCAAGAATAGTCTTCAAGCGGATGTATCTGTCTTACTCCCCTGTCATTTCCGCGCAGGCGGAAATCCATCGATGATTTGGCACAGGAGTCGTGATAAAAATTAATTCCCGCCTGCGCGGGAATGACACAGTTTGTACAGTGGGACACATAATTTCTTCTTCAAGCCGAAAGGTTTTGGTTCATCGATGAATTTGCTCTGAGCAGCATCCTGAGTTACTCTTGCAATTATTCCAATGACTTAGAGCACTATATGGATATTGCCGAGCTGCTGGCTTTTTCTGTTAAAAACAACTCCTCTGATTTGCATTTGTCTGCCGGAATGCCCCCTATGATTCGGGTTGACGGTGATTTGAGAAAAATCAATATCCCCCCCCTGGAGCATAAAGAGGTAATCAAAATCATTTATGATATTATGAATGACAAGCAGCGCAAGGAGTATGAAGAGCATCTGGAAACAGATTTTTCTTTTGAAATTGCAAATCTGGCGCGCTTCAGGGTTAATGCCTTTAATCAGGCTCGCGGTGCAGGGGCGGTATTCAGAACTATTCCTTCCAAAATTCTGAGCATGGAAGATTTGGGATTGCCGCCAGTGTTTACCGAAATTGCCTCGTTCCCCAAGGGGCTGGTATTGGTTACCGGTCCTACAGGTTCAGGAAAAAGCACCACACTGGCAGCGGTGATTGATTACATTAACTCAAATCGCTACGATCATATTCTAACCATCGAAGACCCTATTGAGTTTTTGCATACCAGCAAAAAATGCCTCGTCAATCAACGCGAAGTGCATCGCGACACACACAGTTTCGGTGCTGCCTTGCGTTCTGCCCTGCGAGAAGACCCCGATATCATTCTTGTCGGTGAGCTAAGAGATCTCGAAACCATTCGTCTGGCGATGACCGCAGCAGAGACAGGCCATTTAGTGTTTGGAACTCTACACACGAATTCAGCAACCAAAACAATTAATCGAATTATTGATGTGTTCCCTGGTGATGAAAAATCAATGATCCGCACCATGCTTTCTGAATCTTTACAGGCGGTGATAGCGCAAACACTGTTAAAGAAGCGAGGCGGAGGACGACTGGCTGCTCTGGAAATTATGATGTGCAACTCTGCAATCAGAAATCTGATTCGTGAAGATAAAGTGGCTCAGATGTATTCTTCAATTCAGACAGGACAAAGCAGAGGAATGCAGACACTGGATCAGCATTTGACCCAGTTGGTTAATCAGGATTTGATAGCCAGGCACACGGCCCGTGAAATCGCGATTAACAAGTCAATATTCTAGATACTGACATCTCCTGGAAATAATGCAGCATTGAAAGGGGGGAATACTTCGATCTGTTATTAGCTTTTTATTTAAGGTAATATCGCTCATCCCAATTTTTTAAGGATAAAAAGGTGATAAAACAATGGTTAAAAGCTGGTTTTTTTACCAGTTTGATTTTTTCCGGGGTGGTTGATGCGGCAATTCCAAAATTTGGTCTGGCCCCTCTGAGCCCTACAGTCTTACAAGTTCCTTCCAACGCTTCATCCTCTGTCAGTTATCTGGTACGAAATAATACCAGCATTCCCCGTATGCTCACCATGCAGCCTCTGCCGGGCATTGCTCAGGTGGTCAATGCAGGCACTTGCAGTAATCCATTTTATTTGAATCCGGGACAAACCTGTGTGCTTGCTCTGCAAGTTAATGGCAGCCAATTACCTGTCAGCGGTATTCATGATGGTCCCGTGATTTGCAAAACCTTTGGACCTGGAAATAATAGCCCTGATCCTTTTCTGTGTTCCCGGCCAAGCGCTCTGGAAATTTTAAATATCAGTGTAGTTGCTGCGACCAGCGGACACCTGCTGTGGCTTTATAATGGGGTTCCGGTAACTAATGTTGATTTACTGACCGATACCAGTGGTAATATTACATTAAGCAATACCGGAATTAATACGGTTACCAATTTACAGATAAGCATTCCAGCGCCCTACAACGCTTATTTCTCTAATGGCTGTGGCGCCAGCTTATTACCTAATAGCAGTTGTAATATCAGCTATAACATCCCATCACCGGTATTCTCGAATAATTTCGTGATTACTGCGACGGGATTAAATGCGGATAACAGTCCCTTACCCCTGTCGGTTGAAATTGGCCCTGTAGGCCCTGTGCAATGTTGGGGGGAGAATAATACCGGACAACTGGGGAATGGTACAACAACACCTCCAGCGCTTCCTGTAACCTCTCCGGCAGACCCCTTGAGTGTAGTTCTGGGAATTACTAACGCTACCGAGATAAGCGGCGGCTCCACCTATACCTGCGCCCTGTTGGCTACTCGCCAGGTTCAGTGCTGGGGTGCCAATAACCTGGGTCAGTTAGGAAATGGCGCTCCACTTCCTGGAGCTACTTCCTTAACGGCTGTCAACGTAGTTGGAATCAATACTGCTGTGGATATTAGTGCGGGTGAGACGCATGCCTGCGCAGTGCTCGCCAATGGTACGGTACAGTGCTGGGGTGCTAATAACGTAGGCCAGTTAGGAAATGGTCTGACTACGAACAGCAGCACGCCTGTGACTGTGGCTGGAATTACTAACGCCATCGAAGTCAGCGCCGGCTTTTATCATACTTGCGCTGTGCTCGCGAACGGGCAGGTATCCTGTTGGGGAGGAAATGACTTTGGTCAGTTAGGAAATGGTACAACCGCGCCTCTGCCTCAGTTTTTCCCCGCTGCTCCAGTAATAGGCGTTGATAATGCCATTGCCATTACCACCTCGAGTTTTACCTCCTGTGCTCTTTTAGCAAATACTCAGGTCAAATGCTGGGGAGTGAACAATGTGGGGCAGGTGGGCATGGGGCAATTCAGTCCGTCCGTACCGACTCCAACAACCGTTGTGGGAGTTAACAACGTTGGCGTATTATCCGGCATTACTGATTTGTCAGGTCGAGGCTTTCATACTACAGCGCTTGGCAGCAATGGTTTGGTATATGCCTGGGGATTAAATAATGCTGCCCAATTGGGTAATGGTACGCTTGACAATAGCCCATTCCCGACTATGGTTTTGGGAATTAGCGCACCTGCAATTGATGTGAGTTCCGGTCTGGTTCATGCCTGTGCTCTTTTGATTAATGGTCAGATGCAATGCTGGGGTAAAAATGAGTTTGGTCAGTTGGGGCTTGGTAATGCGCCGCCACCACCGTCAGTTCCGCCGGATATTTATACTTCAGCGCAAACAGTGCTGGGTTTGACCAACGGCATTGGACTGCTCGAGCATGGTTCAGCGGCCATAAGCTGTGCGATTGTTTCTTAATCCTCAATAAATTGTTACCTACTGCGGGCGATGTCCGCAGTATGTAACTTCTGTTCTGCACATAAAAATTCTTTTTAATATTCTGTTAATAATTTTTTGATTAAATAAGCACTCTTTAGCAAGTTAATGGAAAAAGTATGGCTGCTTATTCGATCGATAGCCCCGTGGTTTTGTTCTCCCATTCTGAATACGGTGAAAGACTTTTATTTAAAAATGGCGCTACCAATCCAAGAAATGAATTAGGAAAAAACGGGGTTACTCTCCACAGTGGATTTGGTTCATTAGCTTATAAAACAATAAAAATCAATGCTAAGAAAATTAATCAGGATGGTACTGAAGAATTATCTACATTTAGGGTCAATCGAAACAGTCTTATTAAATACCTTGGTATTAAAAATCCTAAAGGAATGAAGGATGCAGACCTGATCGCCACTCTTCAATCGCAATTCTGGACAGATGACTACGAAAATCGAGATACCGCTAAAGCTCAGGGGATGGCTGGTGAGCGTTTACGACATGCTGGAGAACATAACAAGAGAAAAATCAGCAATTGGCGTAATGCGATTGGCGATAGCCTTAAAGGCGGCTTTCTGAGTTGGTTGTATAAAAAAACGATTAGCGGCGTAAACCGGATTAAAGCTCGTTTCCTTTTTGTACGTACGGAAAAAGACATTTTTGAGGCCGGAGAAGTATTGGCCAAGAAACGAGTTAAGCAGGCCTATAAAGAGATCCCTGCATACAAAGAGCATTTATCACGCTTCAATTGTAAAATTAATTCTGAAACCACATTTTCTGATCTCCCTGTTACCACCAAAGAAAATTATATTAAACATAATGATAAACACGAGAACAGAACGCATCGTCATGGTAAATTTCCTGCAAAAGCGAAAGTGGATACCTCAACCGGCACCACTGGAAAGCCTACTGCATGGGTCCGCAGCCATGAAGAGGTTGAGCTTGTAAAAGAATCATTGCAATTAGCTGCAAAAATTCAGTTTGGTGATCGCAAACTTCATTATATTGATGCTTTTGCACTGGGCCCCTGGGCAACGGGTTTAACTACCTATGAGCTGATGCGAAATACCGGCAGTGTATTTGCTACCGGTTGCGATAAAGAAAAGATTCTGGATGAGTTGATTCTCAGAGCTCGCTATGACACCGATTTACGAGAGCAGGCATTAGACAGGTGGCAGAATAAACATCCAGGAAAAATCACAGACGGCGATAAAGAGCTGATTGGCAAGTTAATTAAGGATACTTTGGCCAAGGTTTTAAAAAACCGTGATCTGGACTTGTATGATGCTTTGAAAGAAGCATTCCAGCAAAGTGAGGGCCGAACTGCTGAGCTTGTTCAGCGGTATAAATCTGAAATCCGACGCATGGCAGCCGAGTTAAACAAGGACAAGCAGCAGATCATTATTGCCGGCTATCCACCTTTTTTAAAGGATTTGACCGCCTATGTTGAAAGTAAAGGCTATCAGTTTGAGGATTTTTCGGCAATTGGTGTGGTTGGAGGGCAGGCCATTTCAGAGGCAATGCGTGAATTGCTGATAGAAAAAGGGTTCAACCAAATCTACTCCTCTTACGGTGCGTCAGATCTTGATATTAATCTGGGTGTTGAAACTGAATTTGAGATAGCGCTGCGAAAGGCGCTTGAAAAACACCCGGGACTAGCTCGCGAGCTCTTTGGAGAGAATAAAGGCATTCCCATGGTATTTCATTATGATACGATGAACTATCATGTGGAATGCGATGAAAATAACCAACTAATCTTTACCTGTACTCACGATTTCCAATCCTCCCAGCGCGTGCGCTATAAATTGGGAGATGAAGGCCGCCTTTATGCCTGCAGTGACGTTCAGGCAGTGATGGCTAAATATGGTATTTTCAATAAACCTAAAACCAATCTGCCTTTGATGTTTGTCTGGGGACGCGAGTCTACAGTAGTTTATAACGGGGCCAATCTGGCTTTCACAGAGCTGGAACGCGCAATCACCGATGACGATGAACTCAAGGCACAGGTACTTAAAAAAGCGTTTTATGTTTATCATGACGATGAAGGGTCTGAGAAAATGGAAATGTGGCTAGAGCTTGATGAAGGACAGGAGTTCCCTTCGGAAGAGGAAATGTTTGCTTCCTCGCAACGCCTGTATACCAATTTGGCATTGGTTAACCAGGATTTTAAATGGCAGCTGCAACAGCTGGATGAAGGCAGACAACTGCCGGTGATACGTTATTTCAAACGCGGTGCAAGTCCAATCAGTGAAACTGATGGACATCACAAACAGGTTCTGGTCTTTAAACAAAATGCCAATCTGGCTCGGGATTATCAGTTCCCTGATGAAAGTTTGTGTAAAGCCGTTACCGTGCCGATGAGTGGTGAAATTCTTAAGGAAAGGGCTGCCGAGTTCGGAATCTGAATCATCGGATTCCAGCCTCTGCGGAAAGGCGTTGTGCGTGAATAAAGACAGGTACACAAAAAACGGTCTTTGCGAGCGTTAGCGAAGCAATCCAGATCCTAATTCCATTCAAGTTTCGGTCTGGATTGCTTCACTTTGTTCGCAAAGACGGACAGGTTAGTTGCTTGGCTCCATTACGTAATAACGCCTGCTCGGAAATGACAGACACATGTATGTAAAACAGGTTAATCTGCGATAGAATACAATTTTTATCGGAAGGTTAAAAACAATGGGTGTGAACGAATCAATTTTCCTGCGCAGTCTGCGCCGAGAGGCAGTACCAAGAACTCCGGCCTGGTTAATGAGACAGGCAGGACGTTATCTACCGGAATATCGTCGGGTTCGTGCACAGGCCGGCGACTTCATGACCCTTTGCAAAACCCCAGAGCTTGCCTGCGAAGTCACCTTGCAGCCGCTCAGGCGGTTTCCTCTGGATGCGGCTATTTTGTTTTCAGACATTTTAACCATTCCGGATGCAATGGGGCTTGGCCTGCATTTTGTGGAAGGCGAGGGGCCCTGTTTCCGATTTCCGCTGCATACTGAAAATGCCATTAAAGCGCTTCCTTTTGAGCAATTAAACGAAGGGCTTTCCTATGTTTTTAACGCAGTTGAATTAATCCGTCGAGAGATGCCTGCCGATCTGCCTTTAATTGGTTTTTCAGGCAGTCCCTGGACGCTTGCCTGCTACATGGTGGAGGGGCAAAGCAGCCGTCAGTTTGTCCGCTGCATGCAACTGATTGAGAGAGAGCCGCAGATTGCCAGGCTCTTGTTAACTAAGCTGACTCATGCGGTTACTCACTATTTACTTGCACAGATCCATTCAGGTGTTAACGCCGTCATGTTGTTTGATACCTGGGGAGGGCTACTGTCAACCGAGAATTATCTGAATTTTTCACTCAATCCGATGAGAGAAATTGTCCAAAATATAAAAAAACAGTACCCCCATATTCCCGTTATCTTATTTACCAAGGGCGGGGGGCAGTGGCTCTTGCAAATGGCTGAAACCGGTTGCGATGCCCTGGGGCTGGATTGGACAGCGGATCTGGGAGAGGCCAGAGCACTGCTTGAGGACCGGTTGAGCCTGCAGGGAAATTTTGAACCGGCCTTGCTTTTAAGCGATGAAGAGACCATTACTAAAGAAGTAGAACGTATTCTCGCCTCTTATGGAAATGGACATGGTCATATTTTTAATCTGGGGCATGGGATTACACCGGACGTTCCTCCTGAACATGTCAGTATGTTATTGCAGGCTGTACAAACCTTTAGCCCTGCTTATCATAAGGAAAGCAAGTGATTACCGAGAGTCAATTTAAGCCGGCCTGGTGGCTGGGTAATGCACATAGTCAAACCATCTATCCTACTATTGCGCGCAGCATTCGATTTGTTATCGATAAAAGCGAACGCATCGAATTGGCTGATGGTGATTTTCTACAATTATCCTGGATGACTAAGGGAGTGCCACAGAATGCACCAGTGGTCGTCCTGCTGCATGGTCTTGGTGGAAATCTGAATTCGACCTATGCCGCCGGCTTAATGCAATCATTTAATAAAGCAGGCTGGCGAGCAGTAATGATGCATTTTCGTGGAGGCGGCAGTAAGCCAAATCGTTTGCCAAGAATTTATCACTCTGGTGATACCAGTGATTTTTCTCATTTCCTGAATATCCTCGCAGACAGGGAGCCTGACGTCCCGAAAGCAGCGGTAGGGATCTCTTTAGGAGGCAATGTACTCTTGAAATGGCTGGGAGAAGCAGGCGAACAGAACCTTATCCAAACTGCAGTCGCTGTTTCAGTACCTTTCAAATTAAATATTGTTGCTGAAAAAATAGATAAAGGCTTTTGCCGCCTCTACCAAGCCTATTTGCTGAAGAAATTGAAAAAACTGGTTGTAAGGAAGCAGCAGATTTATGCCGATCAATGGGAAGATATTTCCAGCAGACTGCAACAATCCAATTGTTTTCGCAGTTTTGATGAAAATATAACCGCTCCTTTGCATGGTTTCTCCAGTGCGAATGATTATTATGCCAAAGCGAGTTCGCTGCCTTATCTATCAAAAATAGCGACGGAAACCTTAATTATTCATGCCAGGGATGATCCTTTTATGACTACGGAGGTTATTCCTTCTAATCATGAGTTATCCGATAAAGTTACTTTAGAGTTAAGTGAGAAGGGCGGGCATGTGGGCTTTATCAGTGGGAGTATGCCAGGATTGCCAGTCTATTGGCTGGAAGAAAGGATCCCTGAATATATCCAGTCTGTATTTGAAGCTCCCATGAAAAAGCCCAAATAAGATCCGGTTATACCAGGGTGTTTAGTCTCCGCATAGCCGAAACGCCTGTCAGGCTCCTTGTTCTTCCTCGGTTTTTTTCATTGGGCGAGGATTAAAATGCCGGCTTAGCTGAATTGCCATTTCTAATGATTGTTCATAATTCAGGCGAGGATCAACGAGGCTTTTATAAGCGTGCTTTAAATCTTCTTCACTTAAGCCCCGGGCTCCCCCGATGCATTCGGTGACGTTATCTCCAGTCAATTCAAAATGAACACCACCTAAATTGCTGTTCATTTCAGTATGAATTCGATCGGCTTGCTGCAATTCTGATAAAATATTATCAAAATGACGGGTTTTTATTCCATCTGCAGTAGTTTCTGTATTTCCATGCATAGGATCGCAAGACCAGGTGACTGGAATATTAGTCGAGTGCACCGCTTCAATTAAAGGAGGCAATAATTGAGAAATTGATTGTGCGCCAAACCGGGTAATCAGTAATACCCTTCCCGCCTCGCAATTGGGGTTAATAATTTTCAGTACATCAATCAGCCATTCCCGCGTGGCTTTCGGTCCGACTTTAATTCCAATGGGATTTTGAATACCCCGCATAAATTCAAGATGGGCGCTATCCAGCTGCGCGGTTCTCATTCCGATCCAGGGAAGGTGAGTGGATAAATCGTACCACAGTCCGTCATGCAAACGCCGGGTCAAGGCCTGCTCATAATGCAGATGTAAGGCTTCATGAGAGGTATAAAAATCCACTTTGCTTAAGTTGTTTAAATCATGACCATTAATGGCCTGAAAAAAATCCAGCGAATCAGCAATTGAGTGCACCAGTGAATGGTATTCATCCGCTTGCGGCGAATGATCAACAAATCGCAAATCCCATTGCTGAGGATGGTTCAGATCTGCAAAGCCGCCGTCGAGAAGCGCTCGGATAAAATTGAGCGTCATCGCGGCACAGCTGTAACCCTGAAGCATTAACTTAGGATTCGGAATACGTGATTGTGCGCTAAACTGGGGTGAGTTAACCAAATCACCGCGATAGCTGGGCAGAGTCACCCCATCAATCGTTTCAAAATCAGAGGAGCGGGGTTTGGCGTATTGGCCGGCAATTCGTCCCACTCGAATGATGGGTTTACGCATTCCATGAAGTAGAATCAGGCTCATCTGCAAAAGAATTTTCAGTTTGTTACTGATAATATCCGAACGGCATTCGGTAAAAGATTCCGCGCAATCGCCTCCTTGCAGAATAAACGCTTTTCCCTGTCCTGCAAGCGCAATTTCCTTTCTGAGATTTTTAATTTCACCGCTGGTCACCAGCGGCGGTAACTGACTCAACTGTTCAACGACTTTTTCCAGCTGTGTTTGATCAGGATAGACTGCTGCTTGCTGGTAGGAGAACTGTTGCCAGGAAGTTGGCGACCACGCGTTCATAAGCACCTTGGATTACATTAATAATTCAACAAGTATGCGATAACTGCGTGGGAGTAGCAAGAAGGAATCAGCCGGGGGAGCAAAGCGTTACGAGTATCCATTGGATTCTCATCGCTACTATTCTTCAAAAAAATGATAAAAAATTTCCATGCAAGCCTTGAATTTATAGTTATCATCCCCATTTTCTGTTGTCGGTAAATTCAGGAGTTGTTCAGATGAGCAGTGAAAAAACAAAAGACTGGAAAAAAATTAAAGAAGAAATCGAGCAAAAACTCAATGAAGACACTGAAAATTCAATTGATACGGATGAAGAGGAAGGTGAGAGCGGGAGCAGTGGAAAAGCATCTGAAACTGCCCTGGATCATCCAAGCTACACCGCGCTCGAGGAAAAGCTGACTCTGGCTGAGCAACAGGCTCATGAGAACTGGGAAAAATCGGTACGCGCAATGGCCGAGCTTGAAAATGTCCGACGCCGGGCTGAACGCGATATCGCCAACGCCCATCGCTACGGGCTGGAGAAATTTATCACCTCGCTTCTTCCTGTAGCTGACAGCCTGGAACAAGCAATGCAGTTGGCTGATAAATCGGCTCAGGATGGCATGTATGAAGGCCTCGAACTTACGATGAAGTTATTTCTGGATGCGCTGGCCAAGCAGGATGTTGTGCAGATTGATCCGCAGGGGCAATTGTTTAATCCCCAGGAACATGAAGCCATGTCAATGGTGGCAGTGCCTGATGCAGAGCCTAATACAATCGTCACTGTATTTCAGAAAGGATATAAATTGGCGGACCGAATTATTCGTCCGGCTCGTGTTATTGTGTCAAAAAAATAAAACTGGTTGCAGGCATATTGGCTTGAATTTATTAGATTCATCCCCATATGTTGGACTAATTGCAATAAAAATTTATATTGGAGCAAAGGCAAATGGCAAAAATTATTGGTATTGACTTAGGTACGACTAACTCCTGTGTTGCGGTTATGGAAGGTAAAAATGTACGTGTTATCGAGAATAGCGAAGGTCATCGTACCACGCCATCCATTGTCGCATTTACTGAAGACGATGAAGTTTTAGTTGGGCAATCAGCCAAGCGTCAGGCAGTAACCAATCCGGATAAAACCTTGTTTGCTGTCAAGCGCTTAATCGGCCGCCGCTTTGATGATGCGGTTGTTCAGAAAGACATTAAAATGGTGCCTTATAAAATTGTCAAAGCAGACAATGGTGATGCCTGGGTTCAGGTTAAAGGCCAGGATAAAGCGCCTCCGCAGATCTCTGCAGAAGTACTGCGCAAAATGAAGAAAACCGCTGAAGATTATCTCGGTGAAGAAGTGAAAGAAGCGGTAATCACTGTTCCTGCATACTTCAATGACTCTCAACGTCAGGCAACCAAGGATGCGGGTCGTATTGCTGGTCTGGAAGTCAAACGTATTATTAACGAACCTACTGCCGCAGCTCTTGCTTATGGTATGGACAAAAAACGCGGTGATTCAGTGATCGCTGTTTATGACCTGGGTGGCGGTACATTTGATATTTCAATCATCGAAATTGCTGAAGTCGAAGGCGAACACCAGTTTGAAGTACTGGCTACTAACGGTGATACATTCCTCGGCGGGGAAGATTTCGACCTGGCATTGATCGAATACCTGGCTGCGGAATTCAAAAAAGACACTGGTATTGATCTGCACAATGATCCTTTAGCTCTGCAGCGGCTGAAAGATGCAGCAGAAAAGGCAAAAATTGAATTATCATCTGCTCAGCAGACCGATGTGAATCTGCCTTATATTACTGCCGATTCCAGTGGTCCAAAACACATGAACATCAAGCTGACCCGTGCCAAGCTGGAGTCACTGGTAGAAAAATTGGTTGAGCGTACTATTGAACCCTGTAAAACAGCACTCAAAGACGCTGGATTAACTGTTTCCCAGATTAATGAAGTGATCCTCGTGGGCGGTCAGACCCGTATGCCTTTAGTGCAAAAAACAGTACAGGATTTCTTTGGTAAAGAACCGCGTAAAGATGTGAACCCTGACGAAGCGGTTGCTGTGGGTGCGGCTATTCAGGCTGCTGTATTGTCCGGTGAGGTAAAAGATATTCTGCTGCTTGACGTTACTCCGCTTTCTCTGGGTATTGAAACTCTGGGTGGTGTAATGACCAAGTTAATTCAGAAGAATACTACTATACCTACCAAGGCAAATCAGGTATTTTCCACTGCTGATGATAGGCAAACCGCGGTCACTGTGCATGTTTTACAAGGAGAGCGTGAGCAGGCTTCAGCTAATAAATCGCTTGGTCGATTTGATTTGACGGATATTCCTGCAGCGCCTCGTGGTGTGCCCCAGATTGAAGTGACTTTTGACATTGATGCAAACGGTATCTTGAATGTATCAGCAAAAGACAAGGCAACCGGTAAAGCGCAATCTATCGTCATTAAAGCGTCCAGCGGTCTTAGCGATGAAGAAGTTGATGCAATGGTTAAGGATGCTCAATCTCACGCGGAAGAAGATAAGAAATTTAAAGAGATGGCCGACTTGCGCAACCAGGCAGACAGCTTGATTCACAGCAGTGAGAAATCACTGACTGACCTGGCAGGTGAACTCGATGATGCTGAGAAAAAAGGCATTGAGTCTGCAATAGCCGAGTTGAAAGAAGCTGTGAAAGGCAATGATAAAGAGCAAATGGAAGAGAAATTGAAAGTTCTCTCAGACGCTTCTGGAAAAATGGCTGAACGCGTTTATGCCAAAAAAG
Organism: Legionella genomosp. 1; assembly: GCF_900640215.1. Classification (NCBI taxonomy): domain Bacteria; kingdom Pseudomonadati; phylum Pseudomonadota; class Gammaproteobacteria; order Legionellales; family Legionellaceae; genus Legionella; species Legionella genomosp. 1. The sequence goes on along the minus strand of NZ_CAAAJH010000002.1, from coordinate 301,074 downwards.
CTGCTGAAGGACAAGCCCAGCAAGGTGGCGAAGCGCCTCATGCCGGCCAACAGTCACATGCTGGTGAAACTCAATCGGGCAAGCCCTCTGACGGTGTTGTGGATGCTGAGTTTGAGGAAGTTCAGGACGATAAGAAATAAAACCTTAACAGGTTGTTTCTTCTTCGGTGCAGGCGCCAACTTAAGAGTTTCCAAAAATCCTCTCTCCCCTTAGGGGAGAGAGTTAGTGAGAGGGGTTTAAAGTGAACCCTCACCCTTACCCTCTCCCAACTTGGGAGAGGGGATTTCTTTTGAGGTTGACGCCCATATGCTAAAGCAGGGATTTATTTAAAAATGTAGCCTTGATATGCGAAGCGCATCAAGGTTTTTTTGCTTAAGAATGCGAAATCCGGATGTCATTTATTTCGCAAGGGCTACAATTTAATAGTATAGAATAGGTGGAAGAGCGTCGCGGTTTCGATAAACCAGGCGTTCTTTTTGTATTATTCCGTTTTTACCCCGGGTAAAAGCATAGTTATTGGTGTGTGCAGTCATGGATCAACGGGATTATTATGAGATTCTGGGTGTTAGTCGTGGAGCCAATGAAGGCGAAATAAAAAAAGCTTATAGAAAATTGGCAATGAAATATCATCCGGATCGTAATCCAAATGATAATGTCGCGGAAGATAAATTCAAAGAAGTACAAAGAGCCTACGCAGTGTTATCCGATCCGCAAAAGCGGGCTGCCTATGATCAGTTCGGTCATGCGGGAGTAGATGGGGCTGCAGGCGGTTTTGGCGGCCAGGGTGGATTCGGGTTTGGCGATGTGTTTGAAGATATCTTTGAAAATATTTTCTCAGGCGGACGCACGCATAGCCGGCAGTCCAGAGGGCAGCGTGGCTCGGATTTACAGTATAATATTCAGCTAACGCTTGAAGAAGCAGCACTGGGCAAGCAGGTAGAAATCACTGTGCCCCGGCATGCGGCTTGCCAGACCTGCAGTGGTTCGGGCGCAAAAGCCGGTTCAACCCCAAAAAATTGTGAAACCTGTGGCGGGATAGGCCAGGTACGAATTCAGCAGGGCTTTTTTTCTATTCAGCAAACATGCCCCGGTTGTCATGGTGAAGGTAAAATAATTACTGATCCCTGCACGAGCTGTCATGGGCAAGGCCGAGTCCGGGAAAGTAAAAAATTAACCGTTAAAATTCCCGCAGGTGTGGATAATGGCGATCGCGTTCGTTTGTCCGGCGAAGGCGAAGCTGGCGCTTACGGCGGCGGTTCGGGTGATTTGTACGTACAGATTAATGTCAAGCAACATGCTATTTTTGAACGTCATGAGAGTGATTTATATTGCGAGGTGCCTATTAGCTTTGCCACCGCAGCTTTAGGCGGCACGATTGAAGTACCGACTCTCGAGGGGCGCGTTAGTCTGAAAATTCCACCTGAAACACAAACTGCTAAAGTGTTTCGATTACGCGGAAAGGGTATGAAATCGGTACGCGGGCATGGGGTTGGTGATTTGTTATGTAAAGTGGCAGTAGAAACGCCAGTGAATTTATCCAAAGAACAGAAAGAACTGTTAACGAAATTACAGGAATCTTTGGACAGTAGCAAAAAAACTCATTCTCCCAAGTCAAGCTCCTGGTTTGATGGTGTAAAAAAGTTTTTTGAAGACATGAAATTTTAACAAGTCTGAGCTACAATTACGGCTTTGATGTATTTTTTCGCCGTTGTACGGCACTGCCATTCAGGAAGCGCATTGAGGAATTCGCGCCATGTGCGCGGATACAGGATTAAGCAGCTTATACTGGCTGCTGCCTCGCAGCATACAAAAGGATTTCACGCAATGGCAGCGAGACTAATGATTGCCCATTTGTAGGATTTTCTTCATGTTGAATAAACCAGCCATATTAGCTCTTGCTGATGGAACGCTTTATCATGGACTCTCTGCAGGTGCTTCCGGCCACTGTGTTGGAGAGCTCGTTTTTAATACGGCAATGACTGGTTACCAGGAAATGCTCACTGACCCTTCCTATGCCCGCCAGATAATTACACTGACCGCTGCACATGTAGGGAATACCGGTTGTAACGAAGAGGATATGGAATCATCACGAATTTGGGCCGCAGGACTGGTTATGCGTAACTGCACTCAATATCCCAGTAATTATCGCTCGACGCTATCATTACCTGAATGGTTAAAACGAAATGGGGTCGTGGCTATTTCAGGGATTGATACCCGCCAGTTAACGATTCATTTACGTGAACAAGGGGCGATAGGGGCTTGCATCAGTACGCAGGCAGACAAACCCGAACAAGCGATTGAGAGAGCCCGAGCCTTTAGCGGATTAAATGGTGCGGATCTGGCCTGTGAAGTGTCGCGTCAGGCAATTGACCGCTGGGATGAAGGCCGTGGACAATGGGCATTAGATTCGAGCCCGCTTCAATACCATGTAGTGGCTTATGATTTTGGTGTGAAGCATACCATTCTTCGTATTCTGAAAGACAAAGGCTGTTACATCACCCTTGTGCCTGCTAAAACCAGCGCAGAAGAAGTACTCGCTCTAAACCCTGATGGCGTATTTCTCTCTAATGGACCCGGTGATCCATTAGCCTGCGACTATGCAATCAACGCAACCCGAATTTTTCTGGAAGAGGGGATCCCGTTATTTGGCATTTGCCTTGGTTTTCAAATTTTGGGGCTGGCTGCTGGCGGCAAATCACTAAAAATGAAGTTCGGCCATCACGGCGCCAATCATCCTGTGGCTGAATGTGATGGGAAAAAACGCGTGTTCATTACCAGTCAGAATCATGGCTTTTCAATTGATGAAGCCAGTTTGCCAGATTGTCTGGAAGTAACCCATCGCTCTTTGTTTGATAATAGTTTGCAGGGAATAAGACACAAAACGAAGCCTGCTTTTGGATTTCAGGGACACCCTGAATCAAGTCCGGGGCCTCATGATATTGAGATCCTGTTTGAACAATTTATTTCGATGATGAAAAATGACAAGTAATTGGCACCTGTTACTATAAAGCCAGAAACTGTTTTTACATCCTGATGAATCGCGTCTCGACATAAGCATGAGACAATTTAAACCAAGAGGTTCGGGAAGCAATGTTGTTTTCCGCAAACTCAGAGCATTAACGTTAAAGGAAATATAGAAGTGACCGAGCTAAAAGTATTTACTTCAGAATCCGTTTCTGAAGGTCATCCTGACAAAATCGCAGATCAGATTTCTGACGCTATTCTTGATGCAATTCTTAGCAAAGATCCTAAAGCAAGAGTTGCCTGTGAGACTTTTGTAAAAACCGGTATGGTTTTAGTCGGCGGTGAAATAACGACTTCTGCCTGGGTGGATGTTGAAGAAATTACCCGTCAGGTGATTAAAGAGATTGGCTATAACAGTTCGGAGATGGGTTTTGATTGGGCCTCCTGTGCCGTTCTTTCGGCAATAGGCAAGCAATCGCCTGATATTGCCCGTGGAGTGGATAATCAGGATACGAAAATTATGGGTGCAGGGGATCAGGGATTAATGTTTGGTTATGCCAGCCGCGAGACGGATGTTTACATGCCTGCTCCGATTGCTTACTCTCATCGTTTGATGGAGAAGCAGGCAGAGCTCAGAAAAAATGGCAGCATTTCCTGGTTACGACCCGATGCCAAATGCCAGCTGACGCTTCTTTATGAGAATGGTATGCCGGTTGCTGTGGATACGGTTGTATTTTCGACCCAGCATCATCCTGATGTGAGTTATAATGAGCTGGTTGAAACAATCAAATCCGCAATCATTCATGAAGTGATTCCAGCTGAATGGTTGAATAGCAAAACACGTTATTTTATTAATCCCACCGGGCGATTTGTAATCGGCGGACCCTTAGGGGATTGCGGTTTAACCGGAAGAAAAATCATTGTGGATACTTATGGCGGCATGGCCAGACATGGCGGCGGCTGTTTCTCAGGAAAAGATCCATCCAAGGTTGATCGATCAGCGGCCTACGCTGCGCGCCATGTGGCTAAGAATCTGGTCGCGGCAGGAATTGCAGAAAAATGTGAGATTCAGGTTTCCTATGCGATTGGTGTTGCGGAACCTACTTCCATCAGTGTAGAAACCTTTGGCACCGGGGTTCTTCCGGAATACACCATCATCAACCTGATTCGCGAGCATTTCGATTTAACGCCGCAGGGTATTATTGATCATCACGAACTGTTAAGACCTATCTACCGTCAGACAGCCACTTATGGCCATTATGGCAGACCGGATTTTCCCTGGGAAAGACTGGATAAAGTCGATGCTTTAAAAAAGGCGCTTTAATTCATAAGCTGACAGTTATTAACGCAAGGAATATTATGAAACCAACGAATGTAGCCAGTAACCTGCAAACACATCAAGATTATAAAGTGGCTGATTTCTCACTTGCAGACTGGGGGCGCAAGGAAATCGCCATCGCCGAAACGGAAATGCCAGGCTTAATGGCCTTACGTGAAGAATTTGCTGTTCAAAAGCCGCTAAAGGGGGCCCGCATTGCAGGTTGTCTGCATATGACGATTCAAACGGCAGTTCTGATTGAGACTCTCATCGCTTTGGGTGCTGAAGTCAGATGGTCTTCCTGCAATATTTTTTCTACTCAGGATCATGCCGCTGCTGCGATGGCGGAAGTGGGAGTTCCCGTGTTTGCCTGGAAAGGCGAGACAGAAGAGGAATACTGGTGGTGTGTAGAACAGACATTACGCGGTCCAAATGGTTGGACCCCCAATCTGTTGCTGGATGATGGCGGCGATTTAACGCAGGTTCTGCACGAAAAGTATCCTGAGATGCTGAAAAACATTCATGGCGTTTCAGAAGAAACAACCACGGGTGTAGCCAGATTGTATGAAATGGCCCGAAACAATCAATTAATGATCCCTGCTATCAATGTCAATGATTCGGTCACCAAATCCAAATTCGATAACCTGTACGGTTGCAGAGAATCCTTGCTTGACGGGATTAAACGGGCTACTGATGTCATGATTGCCGGTAAGATTGCCTTGATTATGGGCTATGGTGATGTGGGTAAGGGCTGCGCTCAGGCGCTTCGCGGTCAGGGAGCCACAGTGTGGATTACCGAAGTGGACCCAATTTGTGCTCTTCAGGCTGCAATGGAAGGATATCGCGTAGTAACCCTCGATGATGTGGCACATGAAGTGGATATCGTGGTAACAGCCACAGGAAATTACCATGTGGTAGCCCATGAGCATATGATTCGCATGCGCAATCAGGCGATTCTCTGTAATATCGGTCATTTCGACTCAGAAATTGATATCCATAGCCTGAGACAATATCAATGGGAAAATATCAAACCGCAGGTGGACCATGTCATTTTCCCTGACGGCAAACGATTAATCGTCCTGGCTGAAGGCCGCCTGGTGAATCTGGGCTGTGCGACTGGACATCCAAGTTTTGTGATGTCAGCTTCTTTCTCCAATCAGGTATTGGCACAAATTGAATTATTCACCAATGCCAGCCAATATCAAAAGCAGGTTTATGTACTGCCTAAATTATTGGACGAAAAAGTGGCTCGTCTGCATCTCAAACGCATCGGGGCAAAGCTGACAACCTTGACTAAACAACAGGCAGAGTATTTGGGTGTGAAAGCGAACGGACCTTATAAGCCGGATCACTATCGTTACTAATCAATATTCCAAGCACTAACCTGTTGTCTTTGCGAACAAAGTGAAGCAATCCAGATCGAACCTTGAACAGAGTTAGGGGTTGGATTGCTTCGCTGACGCTCGCAAAGACGGTCTTCTGAATCATCAAGACTATGGAACTTTCCCCATCATATCGACCTGACCCAGACAATCTCTGAAAGCTGCGCAAGCTGGAAAATAAATGCGGTTTTTCCTCTTCTTTGATTCCCGATTATAGCGATTGTAATAGTGATGTAAAATTTCGCCTTGAACGCTTTAGAATGGAAGCAGGAGTGGGTACCCATATGGATGCACCAGCCCATTGTGTCCTGGCGGGGCCCTCGGTTGAACAAATTCCTTTTCTCAATTAGCGTTTTGTACCTCAATAATTTCAGTGTTTACTTCATTCAAATGTGAGCCGAATAAGTTGTTTATGGGCTTGATTTATGAGCCGAATAATCCTATTATTTAACTCAAAAATTGAGCCGAATAGCCTCCCTAATCGGCTCATGGAGCAGAGTTCATGAACGACAATCAAATAAAATGGATCTGGCAATTGCCCGATTGGCCCAGGTTTCAGTGGCAGGAACAGCTCATTCAGCCTTTATTGCGTGAAGTCCGATTAAAACAGGGGATTTTAATAGGTCGAACAGGATCGATAGCAGATAATATATCACTAGAGTCTGCTCTGGATACTTTATTGCAAAATATAATTGCATCTTCCGCTATAGAAGGTGAGCGTTTGAATGAAGACTCTGTGCGCTCTTCTCTGGCAAAACGACTAGGATTACATCTTAAGCAGCCTTATCCAACTAATGAGCGCTCAGAAGGTTTAGCGCAAATTATGTGGGATGCTATCGATAACTTAAACACTGATTTATCACTAGAACGCTTGCAGCAATGGCACAAATGGTTATTTCCTAACCATGAAATGTCTACATTGTATAGAGTTAACGCAGGGCAGTTAAGAGGTGATGAGCCTATGCAAGTAGTTTCTGGCCGTATCGATAAGCCAACGGTGCATTTTGAAGCGCCGCCAAAGCAACGATTAGAGGACGAATTAAATACGTTTCTGGAGTGGTTCAATCAGAGCCTGCGAGAACCAACATTGGATCCCTTATTACGTGCTGCAATTAGTCATTTTTGGTTTATAACAGTGCATCCATTTGAAGATGGAAATGGGCGGATCACGCGTGCGCTAACCGATTTAGCTTTAGCTCAAGAGGATAAGCAAAGTATTCGATTGTATGCTATGTCGGCAATTATTCTCGCTAATCGCAATGATTATTATAAAATTCTGGAAAAAAGTCAGCGTCAAACAACAGATATAACTTTATGGTTATTATGGTTTTTAAAAACTTTGGATACGAGTATTCAAACTGCAATTAATAAGATTGATCACACTCTCGCTAAGAGCCGCTTTTGGCAGATTTTTCAAGAAAGTGAACTTTCCAGGGAGCAAATAAAAATTATTAATTTAATGTTTGATGAAAAAGGCAACGCATTTGAACAAGGGATTAGTGCTGCTCAGTATAAAAAGATTACTAAAGTTAGTAAGGCCACAGCAACCAGACATCTTTCTGATTTGGTGGATAAAGGTTGTCTTGAAAAACTACCTGGTGGAGGGAGGAGTACCCGATATCGAATCACATCCAGGTTAAACTTCTAATAAGCTGCTATTCAAAAAAGTCATTCCTGACGCAGGAATGACTTGATTCGCGGGATAAAGAGACCCTTATTCCCAGGCTGGTATTGCTGCGTCACCAAATAACTCTTTGGCTTTTGCTTTGACTTGAGGTGATTGGAAAGCCTTCACAAACTCTTCGAGTTGAACTTTCTTTTCACTGTTTTGATTAATGACAATTAAATTGGCATAGGGTGAGTTTTTATCCTCAACAAAAATGGCGTCTTTAAGTGGGTCAAGGCCAGCCGGAATGGCGAATGTAGTATTGATGATCGCTGCATCCACATCATCCAGCACGCGCGGCAATTGGCCTGCGTCCATTTCCTTGATTTGCAGGTGTTTGGGATTTTCGGATATATCCGCAACAGTCATTGTAGTGTCGTCTTTCTTTAATTGAATCAAGCCGGCTTTTTGCATTAAAAGAAGGGCTCTTTCCTCGTTACTGGGATCATTTGGGATAGCGATGATGGCATTATCGCCGATTTCGCTGATAGCTTTATGTTTGCTGGAGTAGATCCCTGTTGGATAAACAAAGGTCTTGCCAATAGGCTCGAGCGTATAGCCATGGGCTTTCATGGAGGCTTTCAAATAGGGAAGATGCTGATAGACATTGGCATCAATGCTCCCATCCTGTAGCGCTTCATTTGGCAAATTATAGTCATTGAATTCAACTATTTTTACTGCTAAATCATATTTTGTCAGTGCTACTTCCTTGGCGGCTTCCACCAGGTCGGTTTCCGGGCCGGAGATGGTTCCTATAATCAGAGTATTAGGGGAGGGCTTACTGCATGCCAATAAACTAAGACTTAGAAAAATAATGGAAATTAAGCGCATGAAAAATCTCCTGTTAACAATGAGTGTAGAGTCTGGTCAATCGGTCACCTGCCATTTGTAATAACTGGACGATACCGACAAGAATGATTACGGTGACAATCATTACGGTCGAATTAAAACGCTGATAGCCGTAACGGATAGCCAGATCTCCAAGACCGCCTCCGCCGATTGTACCGGCCATTGCGGTATAATTAACCAGCGCAATAGCAGTCACCGTGGTGGCCTGGATGAGCGATGGGAAGGCTTCTGGCAGCAAAATGTGTTTAATCATTTGCCAGGTATTTGCGCCCATGGAAAAGCCGGTTTCAATCAGTCCGCCGGGAAGCCCCTGATAAATATTATCCACCAGACGTGCATAAAAGGGGATAGCACCTATGGTTAAGGGAACAATAGCGGCATTGATTCCAATGGACGTGCCTATCAAAAGGCGTGTGAAGGGAATTAAGGCGACCAGTAATATAATAAAGGGGATTGAACGCGTAAAATTAATCAGGCCGGCGGTAAAACGATTAATCCAGGCATGCGGTCTTATTCTGGAGGAAGTAAATAATAAAGTACCCAGGGGCAGACCCAGTAAAGTTGCCAGAATAGTGCTTACTGCCGTCATATAAACTGTCTCAAGACTGGCTTGAACAACATCATAAAGCAGGTTCGGTGACATAACCTAAAATCTCCACAGTTAAATTGGCTTTCTCACAACGCTCAATAAAAGCAGTTAACAAGTTGTCATCCGCTATCAGTTCTACAACCAGCACCCCACAGGTCACCGTATCGAAACGATCAATATTAGCCAGCAGAATGTTAATATCAATATGCAATTCCCGGCTGGTTTTACTGATGAAGGGTACGGTGGCATTGTCGCCCTGAAAGAGTAAACGCAGCAGAGGTTTATTATTGGGTTTCTGAGTCAGTGTGCCAGCCAGGCATGGGGGTAATTGCGGGCTTAATTGGGAATACAACATATTCCTTGCCAGACTTTGGGGATCTTTAAATGCACTGGCCAGCGAAGTTACCTCAATAATCTGGCCTTTTTCCATAACCGCCAGGCGATGGCAAATTCGCTTTACTACATCCATTTCATGGGTAATCAGAACGATGGTAATCCCATAGACTCCATTTATTTTTTTTAACAGCGATAAAATGGACTCGGTGGTTTCAGGATCCAGGGCAGAGGTTGCTTCGTCACAAAGAAGGATTTTAGGTGAACAGCTCAGAGCACGCGCAATAGCCACCCGTTGTTTCTGCCCGCCGCTTAACTGGGCTGGATAGGCATGTTTTTTGTCCTGCAATTCGACCAGTGGTAATAATTCTTCAATCTTTGCGGCGATTTCATCTTCGCTGATGCCCTGTATCCGCATGGGCAGTGCAATATTGTCATACACGGTCTTTGATTGCAGGAGATTAAAATGCTGAAAAATCATGGCTATTTTATGGCGGGCCTGGCGCAGCTCAGATTCGGTAAGCGAAGTCATTGCCTTATTGTCAACGAGAACCTCGCCTGAATCTGGCCGTTCAAGCAAATTGATACTGCGCAGTAAAGTAGATTTTCCAGCACCACTGCGGCCAATTATGCCAAATATTTCACCTTCCTGAATGAATAAACTGACGTTATTCAGAGCAGTTACCTGATGGTAAGATTTGTGAAGCCCAACTAATTCAATCATATGTCTATATTACCTACGAGGAGTACAGCAGGCGGGAATAGGGCAGGATGGGATGTGTGATCCGCTTTAGCCGTTTTACAAAAACCAGAGACTGGTCTTGTGCGCCCGCAAGCTGAAATTTCAAATCGGCGCAATGGATCAATAATACGCTATTTTTTCAATAAGGGGAATATATTTTTTAAATTTTGCTATGTTTTTGAGCAAGATAGCAGAGAGAAGAAGTTCATATGAATTTGACTTTCATTAAAGTTCTTGGCATCTTAACGCTTTTTTAGCAAGGAGCAGTAATGAAAAAAACAGTCCTCTCTTTAATGGCAGCAGCCGCTTTCTCTGTTCAGGCAGCTGAGCTGGCCAGTTTTCCAGAGGTTGCCGATGCAGTGAGTCACGGACAAGCCTTAAGTTTTGTCTGGTCGGTTAAAAATTGTGTCTCGGAAATGCCTTTACCTGACGTCACAACATCTATACAACCCAACGCTGTAATGCTGATAGCAGGTCAACTGGTCACCGCCTCCGATCGTCATTTTACCCTGAACGACCCATTTCTGCCTGGAACACCTGCCTTTGGCTATAGCAAATTTGAGCTGACTGCGGACGGTAAGGCTGCATTGAAAATTACATTAATGCGTGCTGCTGACTACAGCAAGGTTAAGGAATATAGCATCCAGTGTCATCTGGGAAATGGCTTGAATATTTTTACCGCGGGCTAATAGTAGCCTGAAACTAACCTTGATGCACTGCGCATCAAGGTTATAGATGATTACTGATTTAATTCTTCTCTATTCCTATAGTATTCCAGTGCTTCCGGGTTTGCCAGCGAACTTAAATTGCTTACTGTGTCACCATGAACCACTTGCCTGACTGCGACTTCTACAATTTTCCCGCTCATCGTTCGCGGAATATCAGCCACTTGCAAAATCCTGGCGGGCACGTGTCTAGGTGAGGCATTTTTGCGAATAATATCCCGTATTTTATGTTGTAATTCCTCAGTCAGTTGATAACCATTACGCAGCTTCACGAATAAAACGACCCGAACATCGTCCTCCCATTTCTGGGCAATTACGATGCTTTCCAGAACCTCTTCCACTTTTTCGACCTGACGATAGATTTCAGCGGTGCCTATTCTTACGCCGCCGGGATTTAATACGGCATCGGAACGCCCATAAATAATCAGGCCTTTGTGCGGAGTCAGTTCAGCAAAATCGCCATGGGCCCATACCTTTTCAAATCGTTCAAAATAAGCATGCTTATAGGCTTTTTTATCAGGATCATTCCAAAAGCCTATGGGCATTGAGGGAAATGCCTGAGTGCATACCAGCTCCCCACATTCTTCCTGTACCGCCTGACCCTCCTCATTATAAATTTTCACTGCCATGCCTAAACCGCGGCATTGCAGTTCGCCGCGGTAAACGGGCAGTATCGGGTTACCCAATGCAAAGCAGGAGACGATGTCTGTGCCGCCGGAAATTGAACTTAACTGCACATCGGATTTGATTTGCTGATAAACAAAATCATAATTTTTGGGCAGCAGCGGGGAGCCTGTCGATAAAATAGCTTTTAATGAGGGCATGGAATAGCGCGAGCCTGGAGCGGCCCCTGCTTTTTCAACAGCAGAGAGAAACTTGGCACTGGTTCCAAACACGGTAACCCCTTCTTCATCTATCAATTGAAATAACCGATAGGCGTCTGGAAAATTGGGAGCGCCTTCATAAAGAGTTAATGTCGCGCCTAAGGCCAGCACAGAAACCATCCAGTTCCACATCATCCAGCCACAGGTTGTATAAAAACAAAGATTATCCTGTTCTGAAATATTACTGTGCAGTCCAAGCTCTTTAATATGTTGTAATAAAGTGCCGCCGGCGCCGTGCATGATACATTTGGGCTTACCGGTTGTTCCTGATGAGAAAAGAATGTAAAGCGGATGCGCAAAAGGCAGGGAGGTAAACTGGCAATCTGCAGCAGGCTTAAGAAAGTCTTGCCACCAGACGGCCTTATCGATTGCGTCGATATTAAAAGGCTCATTGATGATCGGGGAGATAATGACCTGTTGTATAGAGGGAATCGCTTTTTTCAATTCAGCGATTTTGTCTTCGGCGAGATGTGTTTTGCCCATATACTGGTGGCCATTACAGGCAAATAAAACTTTGGGTTCAACCTGACCAAGCCGGTCAATGGCCGCCTGAGCGCCGAAATCGGGGGAGCAGGACGACCAGATTGCGCCAATTGAGCTGGTTGCCAGCATGGCGATGATGGTATGGGCGACATTGGGCATAATAGCGGCCACTCGGTCGCCTTTGCAAACGCCGGCATCGAGAAGGCCCTGGGTACAATAGGCCACTTGCTGCCGTAATTGTTTATAGCTTAGTTCTTCACGCTTTCCATTTTCATCAATACTTACAATGGCGGGGAAATCGTCATTGCGTTTTAATAATTGACTGGCGAAATTAAAGCGTGCTCCTTCAAACCATCTGGCTTCCAGCATATGCTCATGATCGTTTAAAACCTCTTCAGCTGAATCATCCCATTCTATGTCGAAAAAATCCGCTATGGCTTGCCAGAATTGTGCAGGTTCCTGGATAGACCAGTCATATAATTGCTCATAGTGATTGAAATCCAATGAGCAGGATTTTTCAACGTAGCGCATAAATTGCCACATTCTGCTTTCTTCAGAATGTTTGGGCTGCCATACAGGAATGTTCATAATGCTTCCTTTCTTGAAACAATAGTTTATCTGGATACGGGTTGCTGCTGAGTTATACAGTGTATTCCACCGCCGCCAGCAAACACATCCAGTGCGTCGATTTGGCTGATTCGGCAGGTGGGGAACAGTTGTTTAAACAGGACAAACGCGGCTTCATCGTAACTGGCATGGCCAAAAGAAGGCATTACAATACCCTGGTTGGCGCGATAAAAGTTAATATAGGATAAGGTGAGACGCTCATCATTCATATAAGTGGCGGGAGGCTGTTCGACAGTGACTACCTCCAGTGAACGTCCTTTGGCGTCACGAGCGGTTTTTAAAATTTCCAGGTTTTCCTGAAGCAGGTAATAGTTAACATCCGTTTTGTCGCTGGTGGTCAGGGCTAATACTTTGGCTGGCTCAATGAAGCAGGCGATTTCATCGATGTGTCCATCGGTTTCGTCGCCAATTAATCCTCTATTTAGCCAAATTGCTCTTTCTGTTCCCAGAAACTCATGTAAATAACTTTCGATCTGATGCTGACCGAGCTGAGGATTACGATTTTTGTTGAGCAGGCATTCACGGGTAGTCAGAACAGTTCCCTCGCCATCGACGTGAAACGAACCGCCTTCCATAACCAGCGGTGCTTTAAAATAACGGGCCTCAGTATACTGAATAAGGGCTTTGGCTATTTCCTGATCCAGTTCATACTCGGGATAATTTCCCCCCCAGGCGTTATGGATCCAGTCAATTCCTGCCAGCTCATATTGATCATTAAGAAGGAAAGTCGCTCCGGTATCTCGTGTCCAGGAGTCATCCAGAGGCAAAGGAATTATGCGGACACTGTCATTGCAGTATTCCGCCACCTGCGCTTCTTCTCCAGGCTGAACCAGCATCATCACTGGCTCGTATTGACTTATAGCCTTGGCGACTTTTGCATACGCTTTTCTGGCGCGTTCCAGTCCAATCGCTGACCAGGTTTGTAAATGGCGTGGCCAGGCCATCCAGCAAGCTGCATGAGGATACCATTCGGCGGGCATGTAATATCCGGCTTGTCGCGGAGTAATCATAAAGATCCCTTTGTTTTGTTGCTGTTAAGATAAGTCAGTTGTGAAAATACACTACGCAATTCATTTAAATAGGTGTTAATGCTTTCCTCAGGAAGATCCGTGTTTAACAATTGTTTCTCATAAGATTGCAGCAATCTTTTTGTATCATAATGAGCCATATTCAACACATTGGTTACAGTATCTCCGCTGACCAAATCATTAATTTCAAACCCTTGATTATCTGATAATTTTACATCGAGCGAATTGGTATCGCCAAATAAATTATGCAGATTACCGAGAATTTCCTGGTAGGCTCCTACCATAAAAAAAGCAATCGCATAGGGATTTTGGGGGTCAAAATGGGGCAGCATTAATGTCGGATGTATACGGGAGCTGCCTGTATACTGTTTAAGAGTTCCATCCGAGTCACAGGTTAAATCCTGTAAGATGCTGTGCATTGCAGGCGCTTCGGTTAAATGAGTAATAGGCGCTACTGGAAAAATCTGGCCAATGGCCCAGGCATCTGGCAGTGACTGAAAAAAAGAAAGGTTGCAAAAAATCTTGGCGGCCATTTGCTCATGAATTAAAGCAATTAATTCATTATCCCCTGGACTCTCCGGATCGAGCCTATTCTGAATTTCCAGACAAATTACAGTAAAAAGCTGCTCAACTTTCGCTTTTTCCTGAAGACTTATCACGCCATGCTTAAACATTGAGTGGGCTTCATCAAGCGAATGCCGGGCATAATTGTAAATTTCACTGGGTAAGCTGTCACTAATGGATTGATAGGTATCCCAGATATCCCGGATGACGTGTGAATCATTGGCGTCGATTTTAGGTAAAGAAGACGATTTTCTAATAATTTCCACATCAGTGATATTGGATACCAGTACTGCATGATGTGCCGTCAAGGCACGGCCAGATTCAGAGATAATATCCGGCTCTGGCATATTGGCTTCTTCACACATGTGCCGAAGTGCCAGCAGAATATTGGTCGCATATTCATTGACGGTATAATTCATTGAGCAGCCGGTACTCGAGCGGGTGCCTTCATAGTCCACTCCTAATCCGCCGCCGACATCAATAGTGCCGATTGGGGCCTCGAGCCGTCTTAATTCAACATAATAGCGGCCAACTTCCAGCATACAGTGGCGAATGTCATGGATATTGGCAATTTGTGAGCCTAAATGACAGTGCATAAGCTGAAGGCAGTCCAATGCATTATGCGCCTTCAGCTTGCTGACTACCTCAAGAACCTGTTCGGCATTCAGCCCGAATTTTGACTTGGCTCCGCCGGTATTTTCCCACTTGCCCGCGCCTTTGGTAACCAGTCGAATACGGATGCCGATGCTGGGTTTTACACCCAGACGAGCAGCTTCTTTGAGTAAAATTTCAAGTTCGGATTGTTTTTCAATGACTATGAATACCTGATGCCCCATTTGCTGAGCAATAAGCGCAATACGAATATAGCCGCTATCTTTATAGCCATTGCATACGATGGTTGTCCTTTGATTGCTCAGCATACCGATAACAGCCATTAACTCCGGTTTGCTTCCCGCCTCAAGGCCTACACTGAAATGCGGCGATTTAAGCAGTTCCCTTACCACGCATTGCTCCTGGTTGACCTTGATTGGATAAACCAGTTTGTATCTTCCCTGATAACTAATTTCTTCAATCGCTTCATAAAAGGCTTCATGAAGTTTTGCGACCCGATCATGCAGAATATCGACAAAACGAATAAGTAAAGGTAGTTGCAGACCGGCGCGGCTGGCACTATTAACAATGGCTTGAAGCTCTACACCCGGCTTATGCGGGTGCTTGCTGACTTCAATGTTGCCTTTGTTATTGATAGAAAAATAGCCTTCCCCCCAATGGGAAATATTATAGAAATTCTCGGAAGATGATTGAGTAGGCATCAGGGGCATCCTGTTGGTTGATGAGGTTTCAACAAGCCGTGATAAGTTGCTGGTTGTCTTTGTTTTGGGAAAGGAAATAATCGACCCCATAAGTCTCTTTGATTAAAATCGAGTTCTGCAACCACTACTGCGGGTTCATGGCGGGGAGCCTCGGCAATAATTTCACCAAAAGGATTTGAAATAAAACTGCTGCCGTAAAATTCCAGGCCTTCTTCTGTGCCAATCCGGTTGACGGCGATGATAAAGCAGTTGGTCATAATACCCTGAGCAATCATCACTTTCTGCCACATCGGTTGACTGTCAAATCCCGGTGCAGTGGGTTCGGCGCCAATGGCGGTAGGATAAATTAAAAGTTCCGCCCCTTTAAGGCCATAAATACGGGACAACTCGGGAAACCATTGATCATAACAAGTCGGAAGCCCGGCCTGATGATCGGCAATCCTGTGGATCGGATAGTCAGAATCTCCCGGTTTAAAATAATAATCCTCATGGTATTTCTCGCCGCTAGGAATGTGTTGTTTGCGTGTGACAGCTATCAACTCACCCTTGTTATCGAAAGCGACTGCCGTGTTATAGCCCTCTTTCTCAAACAATGAAGCAGTAATAGTAGCATTCGCGGTTTTTGCCATCTGGCTTACAAACTGGGCAGTAGGACCTGTTTTGATATCTTCCATATAGGGTTCTGGATCGACAGAAGGACTAGTACAGAAGTAGGGGGACAGGGTTAATTCCTGCAGACAAATGAGTTTAGCCCCTTGTCTGGCCGCATGAAGAATCCCTTTACTCAATTCTTCCTTGTGCTTGTCAGTATTTGGATACCACTGCTGTTGAACTAATCCTACTGTTAATTTTTTACTATCCACTTTTTCACCTGACTTCGTTGAGAGTTAGAAAAAATAAGTGTGAATATTACACCGGTTTTTAGATATTCATACAGTAAAGAATCGTTAAAGGAATGAAAAAATTTATAACTCCCCGGTGCGTCATCCTGAGCGTAGCGAAGGATCTGAAACTGCTTAGAGCTGAGCCAGATTCAGGAGATCCTTCACTGCGTTCAGGATGACGTTGAGACGGTTTTATCAATAGGGCTCTTGACTAGCTGCCGCCTTCCGGAGGGCTTGCTACTTCTGTCGGCACTGAAGCATTGGTTGAGCCTGTTTCAACGGAGTGAAAACCCTTGTAATTATAAAAGGCGAGGGCGACTACAAGAATAATGACGAGCAGGCTGATAATGCCAATAATTTTATTTCTATTATCCATAAAAAGCTCCGTAAGTTTGCTTCGCCTGCATTGCTGACTGGCGATTGTGTTCGGTTCTTTTAGTAATTATATATCCTGTAGTCTGAGAGAGGGCGGGGAATCTTGGTTTTTTCAAAAAATATACAATTTTTAAGGATTTGCCAAAAGTGCTGTAGCAACTTTTGACTGATTTTTTTTACCCAGGATTTTACAAATCATATCGCCGGCAGCCACAATTTTATAGATATCGACCCCCGTTTCTATTCCTAATCCGTGCATGAGATAAAGCACATCTTCAGTCGCAACGTTTCCGGCGGAACCGCGCGCATAAGGACATCCGCCGAGTCCGGCCACGGAGCTGTCGAAGCGGCTAACCCCTAACTGCAGTGAGGTATAAATATTGGCAACTGCTTGCCCATAGGTATCATGAAAATGCATAGCCAATTGGTGCCGGGGTAATATTTCAAGAATCTCTGAAATCAATCGGTGAGTCTGTTTAGGTGTTCCAACCCCAATTGTGTCCCCCAGACAGATTTCGTTTGCTCCAAGCTCAAGCAGCATTCGCATGACGCTGACAACCTGCGCCGGAACGATAGTGCCTTCGTAAGGACAGCCAAGCGCACAGGAGATATAGGCTCTGACCGGCATTTTCCTTTCTTTGGCGATATCCATTACCGGCTCGAAACGGCGAATGCTCTCGGTAATTGAACAATTGATATTGTATTGATTAAAGGCTTCGCTGGCGGAAGTGAACAGGGCGATTTCCTTAACTTCGCAATGCAAAGCTTTCTCCATGCCTTTCATGTTAGGCACAAGAGCTGATAAATGAATATTATCGGATTTGTTAATTGATTTGAAAACTTCTTCGCAGTCTGCGAGCTGTGGTATGGCTTTAGCCGATACAAAGCTGGTTGCTTCGATAAAACGAAGACCGCTTTCGCTGAGTAAATTAATCAGTTCGATTTTGGATGCGGTAGGCACAAAGACTTGTTCATTCTGCAAGCCGTCACGCGGGCCTACTTCTACTATCGTAACTTGTTGTGGATAGCTCATTTCAGTCTATTCCTATCGTTTCGCCGAAACTGTTTATCGAATGGTTTTCTGTATTTCGCACAGAGTGCACTTGCATCATGTAAGCTTCAGCAATTCCTCACCTTCATTCACCTGGGAGCCGATGCTGTAATATAATTCCGTTATAACTCCATCTTTGGGTGCTCGGATGCTGTGTTCCATTTTCATGGCTTCCAAAATCAGTAATTGCTCTCCTTTTTTTACCACATCTCCTTCATTTTTTAAAATAGCAACTACGGTGGCGGGCATCGGCGCTGTTAAACGGCTACCCTGACTAGCTGTGTCGGCATGACTTGTTTGCCAGCTAAAGCGTTCAATTTGTACATTAGCTGTTGTATTGTAAATTTCAATCTGACCATCTCTGTCTATAACCCAGGCAGAACGCTGTTGTTGACCATCATTGATTGTTAAACGCTCATTTTGATAGGCGACAGACAGATGCCAGGTTTTGTCCTGAATATGGGCAATAAATTCCTGGCCATTGACGGCAATAATTTTCACTTCTTTCAGTTGATCCCCCAGTGTGTAGCGGAAAAACCAAAAACCTTCCAAATTCAGCTGCCAGGCAAAATTCTCAAGAAATAATGGATCCTGTTCGTGGTTGATTAATCTTAAATAGTCATAAGCCGCAGAAAATAATAAGCACTCCTGCTCATCAGACTTTTCTATTTCAATGGTTTCACGGCTAAGAAAATCAGTGCCCAAATCCCCCCTGATAAACCGAGGATGATTGCAAATGGCCTGCAAGAAGCCGATATTGGTTTTTAAACCGCCCACAGCATAGGATTTAAGAGCTTGCTGCAGACGTTGAATTGATTCAAGCCGTGTTTCTCCCCAGACGATCAGCTTTGCAATCATCGGATCATAATATTGGCTAATCGTTGAGCCAGTGCTTACGCCTGTATCAATGCGCACACCCTCTCCACAAGGCTCTTTCAAAAAGTTGATTTTTCCAATGGAAGGAATAAAGTTCTGTGCCGGATCTTCAGCGTAAACCCGACATTCAATGGCATGGCCTGTCGCCTGAATATTCTCCTGCTTAAGGGGTAGGGGTAAATTAGCAGCAATTTTGATTTGCCAGGCGACTAAGTCAAGTCCGGTGATCATTTCGGTTACGGGATGCTCTACCTGCAGGCGAGTGTTCATTTCCATAAAATAAAACTGATTATCTTCAGCGACTAAAAATTCGACTGTACCGGCGCCGCGGTACTGAATTGAACGGGCTACTTCGCAGGCAGCCTCCGCAAGACCTTGTTTTAGCTCTGTACCTAAACCGGGAGCAGGGGCTTCCTCAATAATTTTCTGATGACGACGCTGGATGGAACAATCCCGCTCGAAGAGATGAACAACCTCTCCATGCTGATCGGCCATGATTTGTACTTCCACATGACGTGGATTCAAAACCAGCTTTTCAATAATCATGGTATCATCAGCAAAACTTGCCTTGGCTTCACGCCGGGCTCCTGCTAATGCAGAATCAAATTCAGCAAGCTCATGAACTGCCCGCATTCCCTTACCGCCGCCTCCGGCAGCCGCTTTTAGCAGAATGGGGAACCCGATACGGTTTGCTTCTTCCTTAAGACGTTCATCGCTCTGATCGGCGCCGTGGTAACCTGGAGTTAATGGAACAGCGCTTCCCTCCAGTAATTGCTTGGCTAATTGTTTTGAAGCCATTGCTTCAAGCGCTTTAATAGTAGGGCCGATAAAAACAATATCTTCTTTTTCACAGGCTGCTGCAAACTGTGGGTTTTCTGATAAAAAACCATAGCCGGGATGAATAGCCTCTGCCTTCGCTTTTTTTGCGATGTCAATGATCGCATGGATATTTAAATAGCTCGCGAGGGCCGGGGGGTCTCCTACCCAATAGGCTTCATCAGCTTGCTTAACATGTTGGCTCTCTTTATCCGCTGTTGAATAAATGGCAACAGTGGTAATTCCCATGCTTTTTGCCGTGCGAATGATTCGACAGGCAATTTCACCGCGATTAGCGATAAGAATTTTATTAAACATGAAAATCCTTAGTTCCAGTTAGGGGGTTCTTTATTTAAAAACGCATGCAGGCCGCGCTGTCCTTCCTCAGAAACCCTTTTTGCTGCAATAATGGCGGCTGTCTCTTCAATAAGCTGCTCATCAATGGGTCTTGATGCCACCCGCTCAATCAGCGATTTACAATCAACAATCGCCTGGGGTGCGAGATGGCTGAGTTTGCTGGCATAATCCAGCGCAAATGAATCCAGTAAATAATCATCAATATAATGATGAACCAGATTATATTGTTTTGCTTGCTCCCCATCGAAGACTTCTGCGCTCATGAACAGCCATTTGGTTAATCGCTCACCAATGGCCTTGATTATATATGGGCTAATCACTGCAGGAATTAAACCTAGCTTAACTTCAGAAAAACAAAAACGCGCGGAATGGCCGGCAATGGCAATATCACAGGCAGCGACTAGTCCTACTCCGCCGCCATAAGCGGCTCCCTGTACCGCGGCAATTGTCGGTTTGGGGCAGGAATACAGAGTATTCATAAGTTTTGCGAGAATCATAGCGTCGGCCAGATTTTCCTCTTGCGTGAACTGAGCCATTCGCTGCATCCACTGCAAATCAGCACCTGCTGAAAAATGGCGGCCATTGGCGCGCAGTAAAATCACAGAAACCGCAGGATCCTGGATTGCTTTCTCCAGACTGGTTTGCATTAGTTTTAATAATTCATCATCAAAGGCATTATTTTTTTCGATTCGATTCAGACTGATTTCAAAAACTTGTCCTTTTAATTCACATTCCAGGTCACTCATTTTTATCCTTACATTCTGAATATGCCAAAACGGGTTTGATCAACGGGGGCGTTTAGAGCTGCCGACAAGCTTAAGCCCAGAATACGGCGAGTGTCTGCAGGCGCAATGACGCCGTCATCCCATAGCCTGGCACTTGCATAGTAGGGATTCCCCTGTTCTTCGTATTGCGCCCGTAAACTGGCTTTGAAGGCTTCTTCCTGCTCAGGCGGCCATTCGGTGGCATGTTTACTGTGTTTATCACGATTGATTTGAGCTAAAACATTCGCAGCCTGATCACCGCCCATGACCGAAATTCGTGCATTGGGCCAGGACCATAAAAAACGCGGATCATAAGCACGGCCGCACATGGCATAATTTCCAGCGCCAAAACTTCCGCCGACAATCACAGTAAATTTGGGCACCTGAGTGGTGGCCACTGCGGTCACCATTTTTGCGCCATGCTTGGCAATTCCGGCTGCTTCGTATTTACTACCGACCATAAAGCCAGTGATATTCTGCAGGAATATAAGGGGAATATTACGTTGAGAGCATAACTCGATAAAATGGGTGCCTTTCAAAGCACTTTCACCGAATAATATTCCATTATTAGCCACAATACCCACAGGATAGCCATATAAATGGGCAAAACCGCAAATCAATGTGGTCCCGAACAACGCTTTGAATTCATCAAATTCTGAACCATCCACAATTCGCGCGATGATCTCGCGAATATCAAAAGGTTTGCGCAGATCAGTTGGAATAATCCCATTTAATTCGCTGCTATCGTAAAGTGGTTCGATGCTTTCTCTTCGCTTAAGTACTTGCGGTTTTTGCCGGTTCAAATGACTGATAGCGACCCGTGCCAAATGCAGAGCGTGTGCATCGTTATCCGCATAATGATCGGCGACTCCCGATTGCCTGCAATGCACCTCGGCACCTCCCAACTCCTCGGCACTGATTATTTCGCCGGTTGCGGCTTTAACCAGGGGAGGGCCGCCCAGAAAAATAGTGGCCTGATTTTTAACCATAATCGATTCATCCGCCATTGCGGGTACATAAGCACCCCCTGCGGTACAGGAACCCATTACAACCGCTATTTGCGGAATGTTTTTCGCTGAAAGATTGGCTTGATTATAAAAAATGCGACCAAAATGATCGCGATCAGGAAATACTTCATCCTGACGCGGGAGAAAAGCACCTCCCGAATCTACCAGATAAACACAGGGCAGATAATTCTTTTCAGCGATTTCCTGGGCGCGAAGATGTTTTTTAACTGTTAAAGGATAATAAGTCCCCCCTTTAACGGTGGCGTCATTAATAACAATCATACATTCAGTTTGATGAATACGCCCAATCCCGGTAATGATGCCGGCGGCGGGAACGTTATCATTATAGACCTGATAAGCGGCAAGTTGGGATAATTCAAGAAAGGGGCTGCCTGGATCAAGTAATTGCTGCAAGCGCTCACGTGGTAACAATTTTCCATGTTCTAAATGGCGCTTTCTTGCCTTTTCATCTCCCCCCAGAGCTATCTGGCGGATTGTATTCTGCAAATTGTCCAGCAGCGATTGCATCGCGGCTGCATTTTCTCTGAAATCCTTGCTTGCAGGGTTAATTTGACTGCTTAACTTTGACATTGATTTACCTTAACGTATCAAAATGTTGCTGAGTACAATGACGAGCCATAAACACCAGGTCAATTCGAGAAAATAAGGCATTGGTCTTCCCTTAATTGGACGATAAATCAAGGCGGGAACCAATGCAATAATAATTGGTATAAAAGTCAGCAGAATAATTTTGCGAATTAATACACCCACTCCGGTATGAGTGAAAAGAGGGCTAAGTTTTATGTTGATGTAGGTATAAAACAAATCAATATAAAGGATCAGGGTGTGTGCAAATTTGGCGAATACGACAACCAAAATGGTTAGAACCAGATAAATGAGGCTTTGTCTAAGCATAACTCTCCATATAAAACAAAAGGGTTTGACAAATAGTCACACATGAAGGCGAATCTGTCATCCTGCGTTCACAGAAGATGACAGATTCTTAAACTGTAGGTTATTACACCAGCTCAATGGCCATTGCTATCCCTTCGCCTCCACCGATGCAAAGCGCTGCAATACCTCGTGATTTTTGCTGTCTTTGCAAAGCATGCAGCAGAGTCACCATCACGCGTGTGCCGGATGCTCCAATTGGATGACCGAGAGCGCAGGCGCCGCCGTGAATATTAACTTTGGAATCATCGAGTTCCAGTTGCGTGATAGCCGCCATAGCCACTACAGCAAAAGCCTCATTGATTTCAAATAAATCAACATCCTGATGCTGCCATCCTGCTTTATTCATAACCTTGCGGATTGCGTCAACAGGTGCTGTGGTGAACCATTCGGGAGCTTGAGAATGGGTAGCCTGAGCAACAATACGCGCCATCGGTTTGATGCCTAATTTTCGTGCGTGACCGGCGCTTGTGATAATGATGCTGGCTGCTCCATCGGAAATAGAGCTGGAGTTTGCTGCGGTCACTGTTCCATCTGCCTTGAAAGCAGGTTTCAATTGTGAAATCTTGGAAAGTTTGCTTTCATCCGGGCCTTCATCCATGGATACAATGGTATCCCCCTTGCGTCCGGCAATGGTAACGGGCGTAATTTCTGCCAGAAAAGCATTATCTTGCTGAGCTTGCAAGGCGCGAGTTAAAGAGCGTACTGCAAATTCATCCTGCTGGCTTCGACTGAATTGGAAATGACGAGCAGTCGCTTCAGCAAAACAGCCCATCAATTGTCCACGCTCATAGGCATCTTCCAAACCATCCAGAAACATATGATCTTTCAGTTCGCCATGGCCCAAGCGATAGCCAGAGCGGGCTTTAGCTAATAAGTAAGGGGCATTACTCATGCTTTCCATACCGCTTGCCAGAACTACATTTGCGGAACCAGCCTTGATCATGTCATGACCCAGCATAATGGATTTCATACCGGAACCACACATTTTATTAATCGTGGTTGCTCCTGCTGAATGGGGTATGCCTGCTTTAATCGCCGCTTGTCTGGCCGGAGCTTGTCCAATCCCTGCCTGTAACACACAACCTGAAATGACCTGATCAATTTCTGCAGGATTAATATTGGCTTGTTCCATTGCGGCCTTGTGAGCAATCGCTCCCAGTTCAGGTGCGGTTAAACTGGATAAAGAACCAAGCATTCCTCCCATTGGGGTTCTTTTTGCGGCAATAATGACAACATCATTTTGATCCATTTGAATTTTTCCTTATTCAGTTTCTTTAAAAAGTTCACGACCAATCAACATTCGTCTGACTTCCGAGGTTCCAGCGCCTATTTCATAGAGTTTGGCATCTCGCAGCAGTCGTCCGGTCGGGTATTCATTAATGTAACCATTCCCACCTAAAATCTGAATGGCTTCCAATGCCATTTGTGTTGCTCTCTCTGCGG
The DNA here is from genome assembly GCF_900640215.1 of Legionella genomosp. 1. Taxonomy (NCBI): domain Bacteria; kingdom Pseudomonadati; phylum Pseudomonadota; class Gammaproteobacteria; order Legionellales; family Legionellaceae; genus Legionella; species Legionella genomosp. 1. Next base: position 277,080 of record NZ_CAAAJH010000002.1, on the reverse strand, counting down.
TGTATAAAATCACTCCGGCTGCATCTTTGCGGCTCACCTGATGCCTGTCACAGGCTGCGGCAACGCTATATACATAAGCCCGGCTTGCGGTAAGCTGGGTATACATGTCAGCCAGTTTGCCCTGGATGAACTGAAATTCACCAATAGGTTTATCAAATTGCTTACGTTCATGAACGTAAGGCAAAACCACATCGAGGCAGGCTTGCATAATGCCTACAGGGCCCGCGGAAAGAATGGTTCGTTCATAGTCCAGGCCGCTCATTAATACCTTGGCTCCCTGATTCAGCTCGCCAAGAATATTTTCAGCAGGAACTTCACAATTATTAAAAACCAGTTCGCAGGTGTTGGAGCCGCGCATTCCTAGTTTGTCTAATTTCTGTGCTGTTTTAAATCCTGGAAAGCCTTTTTCAATAATAAATGCAGTGATGCCTTTGCTTCCCGCATCTTTCTCTGTTTTGGCGTAGACAACCAGCACATCGGCATCGGGCCCATTGGTAATCCACATTTTGGAGCCGTTTAAGATAAAATGGTCGCCGGAACGTTTCGCCTGTAATTGCATGCTCATGACATCCGAGCCGGAATTGGCTTCGCTCATGGCTAATGCCCCTACAAACTCGCCGCTTATCAGCCGGGGTAAATACTTTTCTTTTTGTGCCGGACTGGCATTTAAGGATATTTGATTGACGCAAAGATTGGAGTGGGCACCGAAGCTTAGACCGACTGAGGCAGATGCGCGCGAGATCTCTTCCATAGCGATAACATGAGCGAGATAACCCATATCGGCTCCGCCATATTCTTCACCGGCGGTGATTCCTAACAGGCCCATTTCCCCTAATTTACGCCATAAAAAATGGGGAAACCTGTTTTCCTCATCAATTTGGGCAGCCAAAGGCGCAATTTCTTTTTGGGCAAATTGGTAAACACTGTCACGTAATAAATCAATTGTTTCGCCTAACTGAAATTGTAAACCAGTATACATGATGACTTTCCTGTAGTAAGGAGCTGTCCTAGCAATAATCACTTAGGTCATGCTCAAGTCAATGAATAAAAAAACAGTGGCTTGTTTTTCCTGTTTGTTTTTTCAGCACTCACATTCATGGAGCAAATGAGCTAGACTATACCCAATCAAGTTTAACTTTCAACCTGATTTTATTTGTTAAACGCATCCTATTGAGATTTTTAGCTTAGCACAGTAAATCATCGCAGCAAAATCCAATGCGTTCAAAAAGAAGAAGAGGTGTGTAAATGAGCAAACTGGTACTTTGGGGACATCACATTGATGATTATCGTGAGATGTTTGATTTGAGTGATGACGATCTGAAATCCAATATACTCGAATTCGGTTGTGGCCCCAACGCTTTTAATACAGAGGTTCAGGCTTATTCCAGTTCCTGTGTAAGCTGTGATCCCCTGTTTTCTTTGGATCTCGCCACGTTAAAAACCAAAACTTCCCTGGTATTTGAGGATATGATTGCACGTGTTAAACAGGATCACGACAAATACGATTTTGCTGATTATGGCGGTTTGGATGGTTTGGTTGAAAAAAGACGGCAGGGAATGGAGGCCTTTTTTTCAGACTATGAGAAAGGAAAGCATGACAAGCGTTATCAGGGAATTCAACAGATCCATTTACCTTTTGACAACTTTCATTTTGATTTGGCCCTGAGTTCCCATTATCTGTTTGCTGGACTGGACAATCAGAGTCTTGATTTTCATATTGAAGTCATTCAGGAGTTGACTCGAGTGGCTAAAGAGCTGAGAGTATTTCCTCTTATTGATCGCTTTGGAACTCCTTCGCCATTACTAGGCCCGGTGCTGTTAGTATTACAGCAGAAAAATTATGGTGTTGAATTACGCACAGTCGCCTATCATCTACAAGAGAAGGGCAATGTGATGCTGCGTATCTATGCGCAGGAGTGCGAATTATAGAGTTTGACAGAGCCACCGCAGTAGTGGCTCTGGCTGCTTAATGAGATAATCCATAACCGAACAGATCACAGTCTTCCGGTATATCAATGACACAGTCTGATAAATTGTCTATCAATTCGTCCTCGAATTCCTGTTCTCTTTCTTCAGGGGTAGGAGGGGTATAAATCAATTCATCGAGATTAGCCTCTTGCAGCAATTGGTCACATAAAGCGATCCCATCCTTACTTGTCAGTCGAAATTTTGGATTATATCGGGTCAAGCCATAAATCAGAGTGTCCAGAAGAATTTTAGCAGTATCTGACAAGTTCATTCGAGCGTACAGATCTTTAAATCTTTCTTCACGATTTCGCCGATATAGGCGTTTTGCGTCGCCACTAATGGAAATGAGATCAAGGAGTGTGTCCCCCCATAGCTCGGCGAGACAAAGACCTGCGGAATAATCATCACATTGCGAGGTTATATAACCATGCCTGTACACCTCGGGGGCAAGATAAAGAGGGGTTCCTTTATTTGTTTTACAATACGTCTGCGGATGTTTCAGTTCTTTGGCAAAAGCAAAATCGACCAATGTCGCCTTACCTTTGGACAGATCCAGTAAAATATTAGCAGGCTTAATATCACGATGTCCGTATTTTTTTTGCTGAACTGTATCGACCTGCATTAAAATTGACTTGGTTGCAAGGATCATCTGGCGCAGGGTAGGATTGATCTCCCCGATTTTCATCTTATCAATCACACGAGAGAGCGGAATTCCTTTGGCTTTACTCATTACTAAAAAGGCCCATTGATTGCTGAACAATGGCGGTTTGCATTTTATTTCATCACCCAGACTGGCTCTCTGGGCTTCTTTTGTAATTTTTTTCCGGTCATCTTCAGTATAATGAAGTGCTTTAATCACATTTTCATTGTCACCTTCTCTTTTGAGGAACTTGAAATCCAGACGAGTTTTCACTTTGCCCTCTGAATCATAAACTTTCGCGAAAGAGCCTGAGCCTATTTGATCCGAAAAAATATCAAGGGTGAACTCACCGGGATATTGTTTACTGGGTTTAGCGAGAAAGGCTTTTTTAACCAGAACAGGAACAGTGACCTGGTTTTCGCCTTCAGGAAGCAGGTTGCTATACAATGGAATATAGTGGACCCCCTGCCCAAACAACGGGTCGTTTGTAGAGGCGAGCAAAATTCTCATAAAAGGCTTGGACAGCGCGTCCAAATTAGCAGGATCAATCTCAATCATTAACAACTCCTTTTGTCAATTAACTGATTAAACAGATAAGGCTGGGCTTCGGTTTGACAAAAATCCAATATGTCAAAGGGTTGTACTATCAGGGTAATGGCATCTAAATTTTGAACATTAAAAGCCTTTTCGCCTACGTGCCGTGCTTTATGCACGGCATCCACATAATTTGAATAAAGATCGAGACTGGATTCCGCGCATAAAGCGCGGAACGTAGGCATTTCGATTCTGAAATAAGCCTTAGATACGGCTACCCTGTACTACACTTGAATATCATAGCAATGATTTTTAAATAACAGCAATGGATGGAGCGGTCATGATTTCATGGAAGATGAAAGAATGTTAATCTAGAGGAAACATTAATAGTGCAGACCAGATTCATCGCCATTAAGTTACGAAATTTTGTCATTCCCGCGAAGGCGTTGTTGTGTAAATAGAACCAAGCAACTAACTTGTCGTCTTTGCGAACGAAGTGAAGCAATCCAGATCGAAACTTGAACAAAGTAAGGAGCTGGATTGCTTCGCTAAAGCTCGCAAAGACGGTTTTTTTGTGCACCTGTCTTCATTTACGCAACAAGACTTTCGCTGGGATGACAGTTCAATTTAAAGTGAGCTTAACTTAATAGCAGTGAGGCAGATTTACCGCATTCAGGGTTCAGATCATTACACTGGTTAGCATCCAAAGCAGTTACCCTGATTTTCTGAAAGGAGAGGGAATGTACTCACTGATTCGTCCGTTATTGTTTTCTATGGATGCCGAAAAAGCGCATCGCATGACCTTGGCTCTACTGGATTCGCTGCCTGCTTTTTGTTTCAGACAAGCTCCTTCCTTACCTGTTGACGTTTTGGGGATGCGGTTTAATCATCCCATCGGCTTGGCTGCCGGAATGGATAAAAATGCATCGCATCTTGATGGTTTGGCTAAAATGGGGTTTTCATTTGTCGAAGTAGGAACGGTCACACCGCGTCCGCAGGCAGGAATGCCAAAGCCACGTCTTTTTCGTTTGCCCAATGCAGAGGCACTGATAAACCGCATGGGGTTTAATAATCGCGGGGTCGACGTATTAGTTAATAATATTCAGAAATCCTCTTACAGGGGGATCCTGGGTATCAATATTGGCAAAAATAAAGATACTCCAATGGATAAAGCGGTTAATGATTATCTGTTTTGCCTGAAAAGAATTTACACTTGTGCATCGTATATTACGATTAATATTTCTTCACCCAATACTCCTGATTTGCGCCTTTTCCATCAGGAAATGCTGCTTACTCAATTACTGACCAGTATTGTGGATGAGCAAAAAAGATTGTCAGACCAGCATCAGCGCTTTGTACCTCTGGTGATCAAACTGTCTCCGGATGAAAGCGATGAAGAGTTAAAGATTGTTGCCAATGTTGCCGCACAATGCGGGATATCCGGAATTATCGCAACAAACACCACCTGCACCCGGGTGGGTGTGGAGAATCTTCCGGAAAGCAAAGAGATGGGGGGGCTTAGCGGAAAACCGTTACAGGAGCGCTCAACACAATGCATTCGCGTTCTTAAAGAAGCCATTGGCAACCAGTTGATCATCATTGGCGCTGGCGGCATTCAATCTGTGGAAGCCGCTAGGGAAAAGCTCAATGCCGGGGCCTCTCTGCTACAAGTTTACACCGGATTAATTTACAAAGGCCCTCAATTGATCTCTCAATTAGTTAAAGGATTAAAAAAAGATCAAAAGTAATAGGGCGGCTTTTGAGTGCTCTTCTGCAGGTAAATTTGGTACTTCTTGCAAATGGCGTTACAATTTGCCCTTGTTTAAAGCTATTCAGTTTTATTTATGACCGAAAAATTGACCACTAGCACCAGCTCCCTTTACCGTCGCCTAATGAGAGACGTTAAACCATTCTGGCTAGTATTGTTACTTGGAATTGCCGCCAATATTATCTATTCGCTGGTTGACGCGGGCCTCACATACATGCTGCGTCCCTTTCTTGACAAAGGATTCATTGATATTGATATGAGCTTTGTCAAGAAGATTCCGCTGATTATTTTAGTCGGTATTACTGTACGTGGTCTGATGAGCTCTTTGGGCAGTTATTGCATGACCTGGGTAGCGCGCTCGGTAGTAAAGGCTTTACGGCAGAAAGTCTTTTCCCATATATTAAGGTTGCCTGCTGATTATTATGATGAAGCCACCTCCGGCCAGCTTTTATCAAAGATATTATATGACGTGGAGCAGGTAGCTCAGGTCAGCGCGGACGCCCTGACTGACTTTGTGCAGAATACCTGTCTGGTTATTGGTTTGCTGGCGGTGATGATGATTATCTGCTGGCAACTCTCACTGATGTTTTTACTGACGATTCCTTTCGTTGGCATAATTGTTAATTTTACCAATAAGCGGGTTCGCCGAATCAGCCATAAGTTACAGAAAACGATGGGCCTGGTTACAGAAATTGCCGCTGAGGCAATTGATGGCTATGGCGTGGTGCGCATTTTTGGCGGTGAAGACTATGAAACCAGAAAGTTTAATCGGGCAACGGAGCTCTCTCGTCAAAATGATATGAAGGTTGCTGTTACTAAAGCAATCAATGTTTTTGGAGTCCAGTTTGTTATTGCCGTTGGAATTGCATTGATTATTCTGGCTGCCATTCAGCTGACTACCGTAATCACTATTTCTGCCGGGTCCTTTCTGGCAATTATTGCAGCCATGCTGCAACTGATAAAACCCATGAAAACCTTGACGACATTGAATGCCACTATTCAGCGGGGCCTCGCGGGTGCTGAAAGTGTGTTCTCCTTGCTGGACAAGCCAATTGAATCGGATAAGGGTAAAACCTTATGCGCAGGAGCCAAGGGAAATATCGTTTTTGACAAGGTAAGTTATGCCTATCGTCAGGGTTCTCCTGTATTGCATGAAATCAGTTTTACAATCAATGCGGGGGAGACCGTGGCTCTGGTAGGTCATTCGGGGAGTGGTAAATCGACTATTGCCAGTTTACTGCCGCGTTTTTATGAAGTGAACCAGGGGCAAATTCTGCTGGACGGTGTGCCTTTGAAAGACATTAGTCTCGCCAGTCTCAGAAAACAGATTGCTCTGGTAAGTCAACAGGTTACCTTGTTTAATGACAGCCTGGCGAATAATATAGCTTATGGCTGTTTTGAGGCAACTGAGGCACAAATTATTGAGGCTGCAAAAAAAGCCTATGCCGATGAATTTATTCGTTTATTGCCTGAAGGCTATAATACTCGGGTCGGTGAAAATGGTATCCTCTTATCGGGCGGCCAACGGCAGCGTCTTGCCATCGCTCGAGCCATTTTGAAAGACGCTCCTGTTCTGATTCTTGACGAGGCGACCTCCGCATTGGATAGTGAATCGGAAAGGGCTATTCAGGCAGCCTTAAATGAGGTGGTGAAGAATAGAACCACATTAATTATTGCTCATCGTTTATCAACCATACAACGGGCCCACAAGATTATTGTGATGCATCAGGGAAGAATAGTAGAGCAGGGTACTCATCAGCAGCTTTTGGCAAAAGATGGCCATTATGCACAGCTTTATAATGCCCAGGGGCTTGGTGTAACCCATGAAGAGGAAATGCTAGTTTGATACAGTCCTGCCTGGAAAAAATGTGGTATGGTTCAAGACGATTCGGCTGGTTAATCTGGCCGCTTTCGCTTTTTTATCAGCTTGCGAGCATGCTGCAGCGATTCTATCTGCGGACATTTAAACAGCAGCAGTTTGAAGTGCCTGTGATTGTAGTCGGTAATCTGAGCGTTGGCGGGGTCGGTAAAACGCCTTTGGTAGCAGCGCTTGTGAACGAATTCCAGAGCAAAGGATTGCGAGTAGGGGTAGTCAGTCGTGGTTATGGCGCATCAATAACTACTTTTCCGCATGAGGTTTCATCAGCTGACACAGCAGTTGAGGTCGGTGACGAACCCTTACTGCTCGCTAGTAAATTATCCTGCCCGGTAGTTATTGCACCAAAACGGGTAGAGGCCATTCGCTATTTACTGGAAAAATTCCAAACGGAAATTATTATCAGTGACGATGGCTTGCAGCATTATCGCATGGGAAGGGCAATTGAAATTGTAGTCATTGATGGTGTGAGGGGGCTTGGAAACGGTTTTTGTCTTCCGGCCGGTCCTTTGCGCGAAAGACCGTCTCGGCTTAAAACCGCTGATCTGGTGGTCGTTAATGGCGGTTATTGGCAGGAAGCGTACACGATGAGCATACACCCGGGAGCTATACAGCATCTGGCAAGCGGGCATACCATTAATGCGGAATCTCTGGAAATGCCTGTAGCTGCTGTGGCGGGTATTGGACATCCGGCCCGCTTTTTTACTACTCTTAAAGAAGAGGGAATCATTTGCCGGCAATATCCTTTTCCAGATCACTTCCAGTACAATGCAAGCGATCTTTGTTTTTCGGAAAAAACCGTCATCATGACGGAAAAAGATGCGGTTAAGTGTAAATCGTTTGCTGCGGATAATTGGTATTTTTTACCGGTAGAAGCCAGATTAGCTCCCTCATTCTGGCAGGCTTTGTGGTCGAATCAACATTTGAAAGGTTATCAGAGATGAAGCGAGCTTCTTTATACATCCTGGGATTTTATCTGGCTTTAACCGGTCTTATTTATGCGGATACCCAACCGGCTGAGGTAAAGAGCGGCTCCAATGCGGAATTAATCGCGACTGCTGAAGTGCCGGTCAGCAAACCGGTTCCCTCTCTTGATGCTTTACAGGCCAATTGGACTTTTGCCGGCATTGTGGTTAATGAGAATGACGAGCGATATCAATATTACCTGGAAATACAGCGTAACGATAAAGATCTGCATGCTTTTGCGACATTAATTAACGGTACAACCAGGGAAGTAGTGCTTTATGAGGAAAGTGATGGCCAGGTCGATGCGGCTGATAAAGCTTCACTGAAAGCTGGCAGAATCTTTCTCCATTATTATCCCATTAACGACAGCTGGATTTTTGGTGTAAAAAGCAAGGAAAATAAAGGATTTAATTTTAAAGTGGATATGCTGGGTTTAGCCGAGACTTCTTCAGCAAAGCAGCAAAAACTTCAAAGCGGGGTGGAGTTGCAGATTAGTCAAACTGGTCATTTGAACGGTCATTTACAAACAGGAAGCGGTAGCAAGGAAGAGTTTGTGACTGCGTCCAAAGCCTGGTTTCGGCAAGTCTGGGCTGATTCCTCAAAGGCAAGCAAACCTTTATTCATGGGGGTTTTGTGCCAGTTTAACGATGGAAGTGCCTTTTACTCAGTTAACATGAAAGAGCCTGATGCGATGAAGGCGGCTGTGGCTGGCTGGCGAAATGATCAGGGAGAAGCGGTTAATATGACACAATCGGTGACAGTTAAAGAGGAAAAGCAAGGCAGCTGGCAAATTCAAATCTCATCTCCGAAAGTGAAGCTCTCTCTGGAGGATATGCTATTCGATAAAACTGTCAATCACCGTATAATCCTGGGCCTAACCAACGGGATGCGTCCGGGGTTTTGTGCAATTAGTAAAAATGACTTGAGCCAGGTCAGTGTCGATAAGACAGTGAGCTGACAGCGATTCGACTATTCTATTTCGCTTTTTTCTCCGGCAAAAAATAAACCAGACAGCTCGCAACTAATAAATTCACTGGCAAAACGGCCAGGGCAATCTGATAAGCCTGAAGATTATAGTGATGTTCAGGACCGCCATACAAGTCTAGAAGAAACCCGGTAAGCAGCTGGAAAATCGGGGCAGTGAGCATGGCCAGTGTATTTGTAAATCCTGTGCTGGTTGACAGTGCCCCCTGAGGCGAAATTTCATTGGAGATCGTATAGGAAAGCATATAAGAACCACAGCTAATCCCGGTCATAAAAAACAAAACGCTCATCAACACCGGATCGTTATAAGGGAAATAAAGCGTTACATAAAGCAAGATAGCCGTCAGAGTGCAAGAAACGAACATCAGCGGTTTTCTTTGTTTTAAACAGGCATTCAAATATCCAAAAAGCGGGCAACTGATGGCCGCTCCTAAAAACAGCATGGAATCGATGACGCTGGCTTCTTTCAGACTGCATCCCAGTTTAGCCTGAATAAAGGGAATGGCCCACATTGCGCCAAAGACTGTGATTACCGTAAAGCCAAGGCCGGCGAAACAGCCGTTAGCCCACTGGGTTTTACAACGAATGATAATGTTCAGTGAATCAGCAATTGAATAACTGATTGGTTGTACAGAGGTGGTTGCCGGGATAAAAAGCCAGGCGAAAAAGGCGATCAGACAGCCCACCAGGGCAGCTGAATTGATGAATTCACGCCATCCGAAGTAGCTGACTAGTATACCCAGCCCGATAATACCGAACATGGTGGCGACAAATCCCAGGGTTTCTGATAAGCCAATTAAAAATCCAAACTGCCGCAATGAAAAATGCTGGCGCAAGAGATGTGACAAACCCACAAAGGCAAAAGCCGAGCCCATTCCAATAATGATCCGACCAAAAAATAGCAGATAAATATTCATTGAGTTGGCAAAAATAAAGCAACCGATACTGCATATCAAGGCGGTGGTGGTCAGAATGGTTTGCGTATTTCTGCGATCAAACAGCATCCCGGCAGGGATTTGCAGGCTGGTGTAAATGTAATAGAAAGCACTGCTTAGCAAGCTTGCGGTAAATGCGGAGATCAGCGTTTCCTGCATAATCGCACCTATGATGATGCCAGATGACAATTGCAGAAAAAATTGAAACAATACAAAGGAGACTCCTACCAGCCAAATGAGAAAGCGAGGGGAGTGTAGACTAGTTAATGACTTCATTCGTTATTATATTTATTAGAATTTCTGAATTGGTTAGCTTTTATCCATTGGTTTATTTTTGGATAAAAACGTAAATTTTGACACAGCTTTAAAAAAAAGGCGAGAAAAAGTCGGAATTTTTGCGAGTATTTATTAAAGTGTGTCATTCTTAAAGACCTCCCTCGGGAGAGAGTTAGAGACACTGCCATTAAGTTAAGCTCAGTTGTATATAAACTGTCCTCCCCGCGAAGGCGGGGATCCATCTCTGAGCTCGCTATAATGTCAATTGAGGAATGGATTCCCGCCTTCGCGGGAAAGACAAAATTTCCTTAACTTAATGGCAGTGAGAGTTAGAGAGAGAGTTTAACGGATCTGCACCATGTCTATTAGGGTAATAAATAATCTGGTGCTTAAAGAGTTATTAGTTAATTTTGCTGGATGCACATGAATTTACGGGATTTGCACTATTTTATTGTTTTGGCAAAAACACAGCATTTTGGCGAGGCAGCCAGGCTTTGTCATATCAGTCAGCCTACTTTGAGCATGCAGCTTAAAAAATTGGAGGATGAGCTCGGCGTCCTGCTGTTTGAAAGGTCTAATAAGCAAGTGATTTTAACGGAGGCCGGTAGAAAAATCCTGGAAAAGGCTCAATCTGTCTTGCATGAGACCCGACAATTAAAGGAGATGGCCCAGTTATTGTCCGATCCCTTTTCGGGTGAACTGCGTCTTGGTGTGATTCCTACATTGGCCCCTTATCTGTTACCTTTGATAATGCCCGAGATTCAAAAACGTTTCCCCAGGCTTCGTGTCTGGTTAATTGAAGAACAGACACATCGTCTGACTTCCAAACTGGCACTGGGTGAGCTTGATGCGGCTATAATGGCAATGCCGGTGGAAGCAGATTTTGAACCGATTATCCTTTTCAAAGAACCTTTTTATTTCGCCTGCTCCAAGGATTACCCATTTTCTAAAGCAGCGCCTCTCGATCTGAATGATTTAACAGAGCAAACAGTGCTGCTGCTGGAAGAGGGACATTGCCTCAGAGAGCAGGCGATGGATATCTGTCGAACTGCCAGAGCCAATACGGGTGTGGACTTTACCGCAACCAGCCTTGAAACATTGCGTTTAATGGTGCAATCGGGTTTGGGGGTTACTTTATTGCCTGCTTTAGCTGTAAGAAATAATTCAGAACAGCTTGAAATATTTCCTTTCGCTGAACCTGCTCCATACCGAACTATTGCGCTGTTTCATCGCTCACAAAGCGTAAAACTTGACTGTTTGAAACAACTCGCCAGCTTGATTGAGGCGATAATTAATCCTTTATTGCGACCTGATTTATGAATCAATTAAATGATGCGGCAGAAGTTAAAAAATTATCTATTTATTTTGAAACCCGAGCCAAAACGACCCGAGCGGTCGAAGAACTCGATTTTTCATTATTGCCCGGAAAGACGCTTGCTTTACTGGGTGAGTCCGGCTGCGGTAAATCAATCACTGCTTTAGGCCTGATGCGTTTACTTCCGGTAACGGCTCGATATGGCATGCAGAGTCAGATTTTAATCGACAATAAAGATATACTTGATTTACCTGAAAAGATAATCCGGGCTTTACGAGGGAAACGTCTGGCGATGATTTTTCAGGAACCGATGACCGCTTTAAATCCGGTGCTTCGTATTGACGCACAGTTAGCTGAAGCCGTTTGCCGTTATCAGAAGTTATCAGGCAGTGCCTTAAAAAAGCGTTTGATTGAATTACTAACAGAAGTTGAGATTGCAGAGCCAGAACTCCGTTTGCAGCAGTATCCGCATCAACTGTCTGGAGGACAGAAGCAGCGTGTTGTTATCGCAATGGCCCTGGCGAATCAGCCCGACATCCTGATTGCTGATGAGCCGACAACCGCCCTGGATGTGACCATTCAGGCTCAAATCCTTAAGCTATTGAAAAAACTGCAGCAGCAACGGCAGATGAGCATGTTACTCATCACTCATGATTTGGGGGTGGTGAAAGCGGTCGCTGACCGGGTATGTGTGATGTATGCCGGTCAATTAGTCGAGGCGGCGGAGGTTGAAGAATACTTCAGTCATTTGAAACATCCCTATTCCCAGCAATTAATGGCCTCTTTGCCCAGGTTTGAAAAACGATTTGGCCGCTTGCAAACTATTTCAGGCGCTGTGCCTTCATTGGATAACTTACCAGAAGGCTGCCTGTTCCATCCTCGTTGTGCTTATGCCTTTGAACGTTGCCATAAAGAAATCCCGCAGATACAAGAGTCGGGCGAACATCTTATCCGTTGCCATCTTTATCCCGAATTGAAGCAATTGCCACCGCTGAATGCCTCTCAGACCTTATGGAGTATAGAGGAAAAGGAGGCGCCAGTCTGTTTATCAGTGCGTGATCTCAAAGTATACTTTAAAGTGGGAGGCGGGCTGTTTAAAAGAAATCAGCCGTTGATTAAGGCAGTGGATGGCTTATCACTGGATCTGCATAAGGGCAAAACACTGGCGTTAGTGGGTGAGTCTGGTTGTGGAAAAACAACCGTATGCCGCAGTATTTTAAAATTACAGCCTGTGACTTCTGGTGAAATTCGATTCAAAGAACAAGATATTCAGGCGATTAAAGGCAGGGAGTTACGCGCTTATCGCAAGAAAGTGCAAATTGTATTTCAGGATCCTTTTTCTTCATTAAATCCGCGCTTAACAATTGGCGAAATAATAGCAGAAGGTATGATTGCCCAGCGAATATCCAAAGCCTTGATTCATCGCCGTCAACAGCAGTTACTGGAGCAGGTCAATCTGCCCCGAAATTGCTTAAGCCGTTATCCCCATCAGTTCTCAGGAGGGCAGAGACAGCGAATTTGTATCGCCCGTGCGCTGGCAACTGAACCTGAGATTTTAATATGTGACGAACCCACCAGTGCGCTGGATGTCTCCGTTCAGGCACAAATTCTGAATCTTCTTAAAGAATTGCAATATGAGCTGGGTGTTTCTTATTTATTTGTCACGCACAACATGTCCGTTGTCTCTTATATCGCTCATGACGTTCTGGTGATGCGCAATGGCAAGGTGGTGGAAAAGGGCAGTGTAGAGCAGATTATGAACTCGCCCCGGGAAGACTATACAAAAAAATTATTGAACAGCGTATTGTCTGTTTAATTAAACCCGGTTGCATGGCAACCGGGCTACTGACTTATTTGGCAGTTAATATACGTTTCACAAAGTCACTGACCTCATCCAGCGGAATCATACTGAGCTCTTCCTTATTCCGTGCCTTGTATTCTACAGACTGTTGCTCTAAATGGCGTTCGCTGATTACCAGACGGTGAGGAATACCTACTAAATCAGAGTCTGCAAATAATACGCCTGGTCTTTCATTGCGGTCATCCAGCAATACTTCCACACCGACCTCGATTAATTGGTTGTATAGCGTTTCAGCTGCAGCTCTCACGGTTTCAGAGCGTTGAGCATTAATCGGGATAATCACCAGTTGGAAAGGAGCGATGGCCAGGGGCCATAAAATACCTCGTTCGTCATGGTGCTGCTCAATTGCTGCAGCGACTACGCGTGAGATACCCAGACCGTAACAACCCATTTGCATGACTTGTAATTGGCCTTCTTCATTGATGACTGAAGCATTCATTGCGGCTGCATATTTATCACCTAGTTGAAACACATGGCCAACTTCAATTCCGCGACAGGACATTAGTCTGCCTTTGCCATCCGGGCTTAAATCGCCTTCTTTAACGCTGCGTAAATCATAAGCATCCTGATATTGAGCATCTCTTCCCCAGCAGGCATGAGTATAGTGTTTATGCTCAATGTTGGCGCCACAGACAAAATGAGTCAAGGCCAGTGCATGATGATCCGCAATAACAGGAATGGATAAGCCCACAGGCCCCAGAGAGCCGACTGGCGCTCCCAGTGAGGATTTTACCATTTTATCGTCAGCCAGACGCAGCGGAGATTTCACCAGCGGATGTTTGGCAGCTTTGACTTCGTTCAACTCGTCATCACCGCGTAAGACCAGTGCAACCAGTGGATGCTCTTGTCCTTCTACAATCAGGGTTTTAACCATCTCAGCCGCTTGAATCTTTAAATGGCTGGCGACTTCGTCGATAGTACGGAGATTCAAGGTATCAACCAGTTGAATATCACGACTCAAATCAGGGCTTGCTTTTGCAGGAATCACGGAGCTGGCCTGTTCGACGTTGGCGGCATAATCACTCTCATTACTGTAAAAGATAATATCTTCGCCAGAATCAGCGAGTACCTGAAACTCGTGCGAAGCGGAGCCGCCGATTGCTCCTGTGTCTGCCTCGACCGCGCGATAACGCAAACCCAGGCGGTCAAAAATTCTGCAGTAAGTCTGATACATTGTATTATAAGTGGCTTGAAGACTTTCCTGGCTTAGATGGAAAGAATAGGCATCTTTCATTATGAATTCACGGGCACGCATTACCCCAAAACGCGGCCTTATTTCGTCACGGAACTTGGTTTGGATCTGGTAAAAATTAACGGGCAATTGCTTATAAGATTGCAACTCATTACGCATGATGTCGGTAATGACTTCCTCATGCGTGGGGCCGAAGCAGTAGTGACGCTCGTTGCTGTCGGTCATCGTAAGTAACTGGCCGCCAAAAGTATCCCAGCGCCCGGTTTCCTGCCAGAGTTCTGCAGGTTGAACAGCGGGCATCAGAACTTCCATTGCCTGTGAGCGATTCATTTCTTCTCTGACGATGTGCTCGACTTTTTGTAACACTTTAAGACCCATAGGCAGCCAGGTGTAAAGTCCTGAACCCAGTTTTCTAATCATACCTGCACGAAGCATCAGCTGGTGTGACACAATTTCTGCATCATTCGGCGTTTCGCGAAGGGTCGGTAAGAACCATTGTGAAGCCCGCATTGTTTTTCCTGTTTATTTTACGAATAAAGCTATTATAAGGAGCAGTAAGGAAAGTGCAATCGGTTTTGGGTAGTAGAACAGCAAGGGAAGCAGTTAGTAAATGTATCCATGGGCTGTCATCCCGCGCGGGTGTTGCATAAATAGAACTTCATTTATGCAACAACGACTTCCCCCACAGAAGGGAAGTTGTCATTATGGGGAGACAAATTGCACAGGCAAGTCGACGATTAATAGCGAAATTGGCTATCGTTTTTCTCAGCTTCCTTTTCATCGACCTCTGGCAGTCCTTTCTGATCATTTTCTGGCGGCCTTTGATGTGGCAGGAAGGTAGTCTGAGATTTCTGGTAGGCCGCAATCCCATCATAAAACATAAGCAATGCTTCCGCCAATTTACTGCGGTATCCTTTAAGGCGCGAGGGGTTTTGATCTATTTCCTTGCGGGTGATGGGACATCTCTCAAGATGTTTTCCATTATGATATAATACCGAGCTATTAATGATATATCCCGATTCAAGCACATAGGGCTCACTAAAAAGATCTTGTTCGACAGGACAGAATAAATCTTCCTCTAGTCGGTTTATTTGAAGCCATGTTGAAAATAAATCCTTCATGTCTTTGGCAATCCCGGATTCATAAGGAAATGGCTGGTTTAAAGCGTCCTTAAACAGTTTAAGATCGGGAAGGGTTAGTTCCTGATACCTTTGAAATAGAGAGGGTTTGGTTTTATCCCAGTAATTAATACTTCCTGTTGACAAGCGCAGTACGCTCATCGCTTTGTCAAGACCTTTCAGGGGTTCAACGTACTTTTTGGGGCTGGGTAATGCTTTTTCATGCCAGTGGATGTAAGGGCTGTGATGAATATAATTTGAGTTTGAAGAGGCTTGCTCCTCTGTGGGTATAAGTAATCTATCTTTGACGATTTCCGGAAACTTCGTGAATATCTTATCCAGTAAAGAGGACAGCATTGTTTTTTCCTGAGCCTCTTCAGTTTCTTTTTTTTCTAAGGTTTCTTTGTAATGCGGTTTAAAAGAAGGGTCGCATTTCGTCTGTTCAATTGACTCGCTGGTTACAATGATCCATTCGTTGTTACAGTAGGCATAGCGTTGGTGCTTGACTGGCTCATTTAATGTTACGAAAGATAAGGTAATCATGCCGGGGGTGCGGCTCTCTCTGAGCAGCCAGGTTCCACTCCGGCGGTACTCAAGGAAACTGACAAATTCATTTAATACATTGCCTCTCGAGTTCGGAAGAGCCTTTTTAAAAACAGAAACCATATAATCATTCTCAGATAACACTTTGTGTTCTTTATCCTTGGCTAATGCGGCTTGAATAATTGCTGTTGATTGCACGAATTACCTCTAAATCAATATTGTTTATAATTTGTGCGGATTTTATATTTTTTAAGATACTTTGTCAAAAAATAGCTTTTTTGAGAATAGGATGAGGGGGGAATTTGAAGCCCCTCTCTCTAACTCTCTCCCCTGAGGGGAGAGGATTCTAAGGGAAGATACCTCAATCAGTCTGGAAAAGAGGATTTTAAGGACAGCATGTTGATTAACACAGAATTGCAGGTTATTCGTCATCCCAGTTTAATGTACCGCCTGCCTGATACTCAATGACACGGGTTTCAAAGAAGTTTTTCTCTTTCTTGAGGTCCATCATTTCGCTCATCCAGGGGAAGGGATTTTCCGCGCCAGGATATTGCTCTGGCAAGCCAATCTGGCTCAAACGGCGATTGGCAATGAAGTGGAGATACTCTTCAAACATTTCGGCATTCATTCCCAAAATACCATGCGGCATGGTATCTCTGGCATATTGATACTCGAGTTCTACACCCTGACGAATCAATTGAATGATTTCTTCTTTAAAGGCGGGTGTCCATAAATGTGGATTTTCAATTTTGATCTGATTAATGACATCAATACCAAAATTCATGTGCATGGACTCATCACGCAAAATGTACTGGAACTGTTCGGAGGTTCCTACCATTTTATTTCGACGGCCCATTGACAGGATCTGGGTAAAGCCGACATAGAAGAAGATACCTTCAAAAACCACATAAAATGCGATCAGATCGCGCAGCAGGCGCTGATCATTTTCCGGTGTACCGGTATGGAAGTTCGGATCCCCCAGACTTTGGGTAAAGGGCAGGGCCCAGGCTGCTTTGGTCGCGACCGATGGAATTTCCCTATACATGTTGAAGACTGCCGCTTCATCCAATCCAAGGCTTTCAATGACATACTGATAAGCATGGGTATGCAGCGCTTCTTCAAAGGCCTGACGAAGCAGATACTGACGGCACTCGGGATTGGTAATATGCCGGTAAACCGCTAATACCAGATTATTGGCAACTAATGAATCGGCTGTTGAGAAGAATCCCAGATTGCGAAGCACAATCAGTCGCTCATCTTCGGTTAGCCCGTTAGGATCTTTCCATAAGGCCACATCGGCACTCATGTTAATTTCATTCGGCATCCAATGGTTGGCACAGCCAGTCAGGTATTTATCCCAGGCCCATTTGTACTTGAAAGGTACGAGCTGATTTAAATCAGCCCGACAGTTAATAATTTGTTTATCGTCAACATGAATGCGTCCTGCACCCATTTCCAGCGCTTCCAGGCCGGTTGCTCCCATATGAGATAATGGGGTGTTTAATGATTCTTGTAATTCTGGCATGGAGTTCTCCTTTATTGGCATGCTTCGCAATCGGGATCAAGGATAGAGCATACTTTAGGCTCATCAATCTTGACTGCATTAAGCGCACCGTCTGTAACTGTGGATTTTTCTGCGTTACTTGCCCCTAGGCTTCGCAGATAATAAGTGGTTTTCAAACCGCGTAACCAGGCGTGTTTATAGAGCTGATCCAGCTTTTTACCGGATGGTTTTGCCATATAAACGTTCAATGATTGCGCTTGATCGATCCATTTCTGACGTCGTGAGCCGGCTTCAATTAACCACATTGGGTCAATTTCAAACGCGGTTGCATAACGGGATTTCAATTCCTCAGGGATTCTGCTGATAGGCTGAACACTGCCATTGTAATATTTCAGGTCATTGACCATTACCTCATCCCAGAGATTCAATGCTTTCAAATCGGCAACCAGATAAGGGTTAACCACGGTAAATTCGCCGGACAGATTCGATTTAACATAGAGATTCTGATAAGTAGGCTCAATGGATTGCGAAACGCCGCAGATATTGGAAATGGTTGCTGTGGGAGCAATCGCCATCACATTGGAGTTACGCATGCCCTGAGTACGGACTTTCACACGCAAACCTTCCCAGTCCAGACGTTGTGAGCGATCCTGTTCCAGATATTTACTGCGAGCCTGCTGCAATAAGTTGATAGAATCAATCGGCAGAATGCCCTTGCTCCACAATGAGCCTTCGTAAGTGGAGTAACTGCCGCGCTCTTTGGCCAGTTCGCAAGAGGCTTCAATAGCATAATAACTGATTAATTCCATTGATTCGTCAGCAAACTGAACGGCTTCCTGTGACGCATAATCCAGCTTCATTTCATAAAGCGCATCCTGAAAGCCCATTAAACCCATACCGACTGGGCGATGCTTTAAGTTGGAGTTTCGAGCCTGAGGCACGGAATAATAATTAATGTCAATCACATTATCCAGCATACGAACAGCAGTCGTTATGGTTCGTTTTAATTTTTCACGATCAATTTTGCCGTTTTTAATGTGGGCCGGTAAATTAAGGCTGCCCAGATTACAAACCGCAATTTCCTCATTGGAGGTATTTAAAGTGATCTCCGTACACAAATTGGAGCTATGAACGACGCCTGCATGCTGTTGTGGTGAGCGAAGATTACAGACATCCTTAAATGTTAGCCAGGGGTGGCCAGTTTCAAATAACATGGAAAGCATTTTTCGCCACAGTTTAATCGCAGGAATCGTTTTGGCATTGTGAATTTCACCAAGACGCGCCTTGCTCTCATACTCTTTATAGGCTGATTCAAACGCCTGACCGTAGAGATCATGCAAGCCGGGTACTTCATCAGGAGAAAACAGGGTCCACTCGCCTTCTTCATGGACACGTTTCATGAATAAATCAGGAATCCACAGGGCAGTATTCATATCATGAGTACGGCGGCGATCGTCACCGGTATTTTTGCGAAGCTCAAGAAATTCCTCAACATCACGATGCCAGCATTCAAGATACGCACAGACAGCGCCTTTGCGTTTGCCGCCCTGATTCACTGCTACTGCGGTCGCATCAGCCACATTCAGGAAGGGAACAACACCCTGTGATTTGCCATTAGTGCCTTTAATATGAGCACCCATTGCCCGAACGGGCGTCCAGTCATTGCCCAGACCACCGGCAAATTTGGACAGTAAGGCATTGTCTTTGATTGCGCCATAAATGCCATCCAGATCATCAGGAACTGTTGTCAGATAGCAGCTCGATAATTGTGGACGGACCGTACCGGAATTAAACAGAGTAGGCGTTGAGGCCATATAATCGAATGAGGATAGCAATTGATAAAATTCAATGGCCTTGGCTTCACGATTGGCTTCACGAGTAGCAAGTCCCATCGCGACACGCATAAAAAAGGCTTGTGGTAATTCGTAGCGAATGCCTTTTTCATGAAGGAAGTAGCGATCATAAAGCGTTTGCAGGCTCAGATAGGTAAATTGCATATCGCGCTGCGGTAATAAGGCTTTTGCCAGTTTTTCCAGATCAAATTCGCCCAGCTTATGATCCAGCAGGCCTTGTTTAATGCCTTGAGCAATATAGGCTTTGAAATAAGCAGGGTAGAGATTGCTCATTTCATCAAAAGTGGCCTCAGTCTGCATACCTAATTTAGACAGTGCTTCACTGCGCAGGCTGTCAAGCAACAGACGTGCGCTGACATAAGTATAATTAGGCTCACGCTCAACCAGCGCACGGGCAGCCATAATCAGGGCTTTATGAACTTCTGTCAGTTTAGCCTGATTGTATAAGTTACGCAGAGCGTCTTTAATGACCGGCTCGGCCTGAACGTTGGAAAGATTTCGGCAGGCTTCCTCGACAATGGTCTGTACACGCGACATATCAAGCGGTCTGCTTTCTCCATCCGGCATGACAATTAAAGGAACCTTGCTGTCTTTGGCCTGCTGCTGCAGCTTGGCTTCACGCGCTTCCCGGTGTTTCTCGCGGTATACCACATAGGCTCTCGCCACTTTGTGATGGCTGCTGCGCATTAAGGCTAACTCAACCTGATCCTGGATGTCTTCAATATGAATGGTTCCGCCAGTGGGCATGCGCCGCTTAAAGGCTTGAGTGACCTGATTAGTCAGTTCTTCAATCTGTTCCCGGATACGATCGGAGGTTGCAGCGGCAGCGCCTTCTTCTGCAAGAAAGGCTTTGGTAAGGGCAATTCTGATTTTACTCGCGTCATAATCAACCACTTTCCCATTGCGTTTAATAGTTTTAATCGCACCAGGGGCATTGGCGGTCAATTCCAGTTGACTTATGTACGGCACATCTTTTACCGGCTCAAGAAGTTCTGACATGTTCGCTCCAGAATTATTGTGTTTTTATTTTTCAGAGCAGAATATTCTAACATACTCAATTTCATACTCAAGCTAAAAACCCAATATATTGTGTTGCTGCTAATTAAATTTTAGTACATATAGTGTTTGTCAGCAAGTTATCCCCAGAATTCACAAGAGAACAAAGCCTGAAGTTTATTAGGGTTTTGGAGGATATTTACATTTTATCCACAGGTTTATAAACAGCGTGGATCTGCTGCTTTTACCAATGCTAAAGCGGCACTGACGAAGTATTGTAATGCGCTATACTCGGTCAGGATTTCTTTTTAACAATCACTGCATCGGAAACATTGGAGAAGCCATGAACATTCAGGCGGAAGGCATCAATTTGCGCATGCAGCTGGCTGGAACTTCCACCGTCGAGATTCAGTGCATTCAGGCAATTCAGCGGCGGTGCTTTCATGATTTGCGCAAGCTCAATGGTAGACAGCGCGGCATTGTCGGTGACCAGTATAATAACTTCTCCATCACGCGTAATGCCTAAGGCACTGCGTTCCGCCCGTCCCGGCTTTAGAGGAGGGATTTGACCATTAATTAAGAGGCGAGGCCCGCTTTGAACTGCGAATTCTATCTGATTGTCTCGTTTGAACTGACGCACATTGGTGATGTAGGGTTTATCGTTTCTGATATAAAAGATTCCCCACCAGCTGATTTGCTTCAGAGGGCTTTTTAACTGTCTGTTTTTTATCCGAAGACCCAGAGGCTTAAAGTCCTGATCAAAAAAGCCGCCGTTAATGGTGATTAAAGCATTACTATGCTGTGCATATTCGTCAGCTGACGCGTATTTGACTGCCATATCTTTGGCAAAGACTAAAGAAAGTTGATTATACTTTAAATTGATTTTGAAGGCGTACACATGAGCCCAGGGCGTTAAATAACTTTCTTTAAGCTCCTGATACTCAACGCCCGATGTGAGCTTATGCCAGTTATTGGAAGCAAGAGCATAATTAAGCAGTAAGGCTAATAATGAAACGGTGAGCAGGGATTTCCAGATCCGCGTCAGCCATTTTCTGTTTACAATGGTTTGACTGGGCATAGTAATCTTGTATCCTTGTGAGCAAAATATTTTTCAGCAGTGGAAACCGCCATGCAAATAACAACGCAAAATAGCAATGAATTACAACAAAAGTCAATCGAGAAGTTATCCGAGTTGATGAAAGATGTCCTGGACCGCGCAAAAGCTCTGGGCGCTTCTGATGCTTCGGTTGCTGTCAATCACGATAGCGGATTCTCGGTCGATGTGCGGATGGGGGAAGTAGAAACCGTCGCTTTTAATGATGACAAAGGGGTTAGCCTGGTCGTTTATTTTGGACATCGGAAAGGAAGTGCAAGCAGCACCGAGACATCGCCTGCAGCGCTTGATTCGCTGGTCTCTGCAGCTTGTGAAATTGCTAAAGTCAGTGCGGCTGATCCCTGTTTCGGACTTCCTGACAGCGAGTTGATGACTAATCAATATGCCAACCTCGAGCTCCATCATCCCTGGTCAATAACCCCTGCTCAGGCTATTGAAATGGCATTAGCCTGCGAATCTCACGCCTTATCCCTGGATAAGCGCATTAGTAACTCAGATGGGGTCAATCTCTCTACCTATGAATTCTGTCATGGTTTTGCCAATTCTTGCGGCGGAGAAGGATTTTTGGTTGGCACCCGGCATGGATTAAGCTGCTCTTTAATTGCTCAGGAAAATGAAGCCATGCAAAGGGACTATGATTATACAACGGCCCGGAATGCTGGCGATCTTGCAGATATCAGATATTTGGCTGCTAATACAGTGGAGAGAACTATCAGCAGACTGGGTGCGAAGAAAATCAGTACGCAGCGAGTACCAGTCCTGTTTTCCTCCCGTATTTCCAGCGGTCTGTTATCCAGTTTTATTAATGCAATCAGCGGTTCAAATCTTTATCGGAAAAATTCATTTTTAATGGACTCGATTGATCAGCAGGTTTTTCCCAAAGGATTTAAAATTTACGAACAACCTCATCTCTTGCGCGCTCTGGGCAGTTCTCCTTTTGATAGTGAAGGCGTTCCTACCCGCGATAACGTGTTTGTTGAGGATGGACGGGTTAAACAGTATGCACTGAGTACCTACTCAGCCCGCCGAATGGGCCTTAAAACATCGGCTAATGCGGGCGGCGTCCATAATCTGACGCTTGACTCCACTGCAGGTAATTTGCAGCAGCTGATTAAGCAAATGGATAAAGGATTATTAGTCACAGAGCTGATGGGGCAGGGAGTTAATGGGCTGACTGGCGATTATTCCCGCGGAGCCAGCGGTTTCTGGATTGAAAATGGAGAAATTCAATTTCCAGTCGAAGAAGTAACCATCGCAGGCAACCTCAAGGATATGTTTTTAAACATCGCGGCAGTAGGCAGTGATATTAATCCGAATATCGCCACACGTTGTGGATCGATTTTAATTGAGAACATGATGGTTGCTGGAAAGTAGAAGATACCTTTAACTATCCTTTCTTTTAGGATGAAGATTGAGATTAGCCCTCTCTCTAGCTCTCTCCCTGAGGGAGAGAGGATTTAAGGAAGGTTTCCTTTTAATAGAAATCCCCTCTCCCAAGTTGGGAGAGGGCTAGGGTGAGGGTTGATATTAAGCCCCTCTCTCTAACTCTCTCCCTGAGGGAGAGAGGATTTAAGGTAGGGTTTTAAGAAGAAGGGAGTTATCTGGAGAAGCGAATCTACTTTTCTAATTTTTATCGCGAAAAATGATACGGCCTTTGGTCAAATCATATGGAGTTAACTCAACCTTTACCTTGTCACCGGTCAGAATACGGATATAGTTTTTTCGCATGCGTCCGGAAATATGAGCCGTAACGATATGCCCGTTTTCCAACTCCACTCGAAACATGGTGTTAGGCAATGTATCTATAACTGTGCCTTGCATTTCAATATGATCTTCTTTTGCCATAAGTCTCTCAAAATTGCTTCAAACAAATAAAAGCAAGATAGTGCACTAAAATAAAAAAAATGGCAATCAAAACTGTTTGCGAGTGCCTCTTCCTTACTCAAATGGGCTGGTTGAATGGTTACTGGCCAATTTAGCCCAGCTCCCCCGAAGTGTTGGATGTTGCATGGCCTCTTTAAGCCGGTGCAGAAATTCCTTGCGGCTGATAATAGTGCCTCCAAGGCTTATCAGATGAGCTGTGGGTAATTGGCAATCGATAAAATCGAAATGCTGAGTTAAAAGGGTCTGGCTAAGATAATACATCGCCATTTTGGAGGCGTCCTGTTCATAGTGAAACATGGATTCCCCAAAAAACGCTTTTCCAATACTAATGCCGTAGAGCCCGCCAATTAAGCGGTTGTCACGCCAGATTTCAAAACTGTGAGCAAATCCCATATCAGACAAATGGATATAGGCCGCTTGCATCTCCTTGGTTATCCAGGTGTTATTTTCGCGGGCCTCTACCGTTGCGCAAGCCTGAATCACCGCTTTAAAATCAGAATCAATTTTCAATTCATGGGGTTGTTTCAGGCTCTTTCCAAGACTGCGGCTTAACTTGAATTGCTGGGGATAAAGAATTAGTCGGGGGTTAGGAGACCACCAAAGAATTGGGCATCCACGTTCGTACCAGGGAAATATCCCCTGACGATAGGCAGATAGCAATCGTGCAGGCGACAGATCGCCGCCAATTGCTAATAATCCCTGCTTATCACTGCTTTCCGGATCAGGGAATGAATAGTCTTCACCGTCTTCAGAAAAATCAGAAATAATTATTCTCCCAGATCATCCAGATATTTTTCGGCATCCAGTGCAGCCATGCAGCCAAATCCGGCAGACGTAATGGCTTGTCTATACACGTGATCAGCCACGTCCCCACAGGCAAACACGCCGGGAATAGAAGTTGCCGTGGCCATACCCTCCAAACCTGAGCGGATAATCAGATAGCCATTTTCTTTCATATCCAGTTGGCCTTTAAACAGGCTGGTATTGGGATCATGTCCAATGGCAATAAAAACACCGTCAAGATTGAGCGTTTGAATTTCACCGGTGTTAACATTGCGGACACGAGCTCCGGTTACCTTCATGCCGTCACCGATAACCTCATCCAGTGTGTTATGCCAAAGTAATTTGATATTGCCGTGCTCGGCCTTTTCGAACAGACGATCCTGCAGAATTTTTTCTGCTCTTAAGCTGTCGCGGCGATGGATAAGCGTAACAGAAGCCGCAATATTGGATAAATAAAGCGCTTCTTCAACAGCGGTGTTACCGCCTCCTATGACGCAAACGGTTTTGTTGCGGTAAAAGAATCCGTCGCAGGTCGCACAAGCGGAAACACCGCGCCCCTGATAGGTACTTTCCGACTCGAGACCCAGATAGCGGGCAGAGGCGCCAGTGGCTATAATCAGCGCATCGCAGGTATAGGATTCGCTGTCACCCTGGAGAAGGAATGGTTTTTGACCAAGATCCGCTTTCACGATGTGATCAAAAATAATTTTGGTGTCGAAGCGCTCTGCGTGTTTTTGCATGCGATCCATCAATGCCGGGCCTTGCAGGCCTTCGATGTCTCCTGGCCAGTTGTCCACATCGGTAGTTGTGGTAAGCTGTCCTCCTGGCTGCATGCCAGTGATTAATACAGGGTTCAGATTGGCGCGTGCTGCATAGACAGCCGCGGTATAGCCTGCCGGGCCTGAGCCAAGAATTATCAGGCGATGGTGATTGCGATTAATCATCTCTGCCTTCCTCGCGAATTATGGTAAGATGGCAAATGGTATGACAAAAACACAGATTTTAAAATAGCTATGGCAAAACAAGAATCCGGGCGGCAAACTGGTGCCCTTAAAAAAAACCTGCCACCATTTATACGAAATCGGATTAGCGAGGGTAGTTTTATTCTCGTATTAACCTGTTCGCTGTTTATCTGGCTCTCACTGGCAACCTATAGTGTGACTGATCCCGGCTGGACGCATGTGCCGCGCAGTCATGTGCCGATTGCCAATGCCGGTGGTACGGTAGGTGCGTACATTGCAGATACTCTTTATCTTCTTTTTGGCTATTTCGCCTACATCCTGCCAGTGTGTATTGCCTACCTGGCCTGGGCCATTATGCAGGATCAGAAAGCGTTTAAAGCGATTAGCCGTTTTAGTCTGATGATTCGAGGCAGCGGTTTGATTTTTCTGATGATTGGCGGGTGCAGCCTGCTAAGTCTGGAACCCGGTATTACGGCTATTGACGGCTCACAAAGCGCAGGGGGCGTGCTTGGAAACTTCATTGCCGATGGGTTTAACTATGCCTTGAATTTGCATGGAGCGACATTACTTTTATTAGCGATTTTACTGGTGGGAGTAACATTTCTCACCGGCATTTCCTGGATTCAGACAGTAGAATCACTGGGATATTACACGCTTGAGCTGGGAAGAAAAACAGTGAGAGGGCTTGGTACAAGCAGTCGGGCAATCAGTCGAATGATTGCCGGCCTGAGATCGCTGACAAACTATTTACCCGCTCGCAAGAAAGCCGATGAATCAGCCGGACAAGCTGTAGTCAGCCGCTCTCTGATTAGAGAAAAGAAAGAAAAAAGAGAGACCAGAGATAAAAATATACCTGTGTTAATGCCGTCATCTGTCTCTGTAGAAGAAAAAAAACCAGTCGAGCCCTCCATTGCTGCTGTAGCGGCATTAAGTTCTGTTCCAGCAACTGCATCAGTTTCTGGTCCTGCACTGGATACATTACCTGTGACTAAAGCAGCCAGAGAGCCCAAGGTCAGTAAACCGCCGGTTACACCTGGATTGCCCTCACTATCTTTACTGGACAAGGGACAGCCAGGCAAAGTAATGGGAGGATTTACCCATCAGGAGCTGGAAGGATTGTCCCGGGAAGTAGAACAGCATTTACTCGATTTTGGCATTCAGGCCGATGTGGTTGCTGTGCACCCAGGACCGGTTATTACCCGTTTCGAATTGCAATTGGCTGCAGGCATTAAAGTGAGCAAGCTGAGTGCCCTGGCCAAGGATTTGGCTCGCTCATTATCAGTGACCAGTGTGCGGGTTGTTGAAGTGATACCGGGCAAGACTGTTGTGGGTCTTGAACTGCCCAATCAGCATCGCGACATGGTCCGTTTATCAGACGTATTAATATCCGACACCTACCAGCAGGCTCATTCGCCTTTGGCCTTAGCTTTGGGCGTGGATATTGCCGGACATCCTATGGTGGTCGATCTGGCAAAAATGCCTCATCTTCTGGTTGCAGGAACCACTGGATCTGGTAAATCAGTGGGTATTAATGCCATGATCTTAAGTTTGCTCTTCAAAGCATCTCCCGATCAGGTGCGTCTCATTATGGTGGATCCCAAAATGCTGGAACTGTCAGTTTATGACGGTATTCCTCATTTATTGACTCCAGTGGTGACCGATATGAAGGAAGCCGCCAGTGCCCTGCGCTGGTGCGTTGCCGAAATGGAGCGCCGTTACCGTTTAATGGCGGCTATGGGCGTTCGCAATCTCGCAGGTTTTAATAACAAGCTTACTGAGGCTGCAGCAGCAGGTGAAGTGCTGACAGATCCTACCTGGAAACCCAGCGATTCAGTGGATGAACAGGCTCCCGCGCTTCAGCCTTTGCCCTATATTGTAGTGGTCATTGATGAGCTCGCGGACATGATGATGGTTGTCGGCAAAAAAGTTGAGCAATTAATCGCCCGGATTGCTCAAAAGGCCAGAGCGGCAGGAATTCATCTGATTCTGGCGACTCAAAGGCCCTCTGTCGATGTGTTAACCGGTTTGATTAAATCCAATATTCCGACCAGAATGTCATTTCAGGTGTCTTCAAAAATTGACTCGCGCACTATTCTTGACCAGCAGGGAGCGGAGCAGTTATTGGGACATGGGGATATGTTATATCTCGCGCCTGGAACCGGGGCACCCCTGCGCGTTCATGGCGCATTTGTCGATGATATGGAAGTGCATCGTGTCGCAGATGACTGGCGCTCACGTGGAGAACCGGAATACATCGATGAAATTACTCAAACCTTCGATCCTTCTGAAGGGCCAGGGGAAGAAGGGGGCGGTCAGAATACAGAGGATTCTGATCCGCTCTATGATCAGGCAGTTGAGTTTGTGCTTCAAACCCGTAAAGCCAGCATCTCCTCGGTTCAGCGCCGTTTGAAGATAGGCTACAACCGGGCTGCGAGACTGGTTGAAGAAATGGAAAGAACAGGCATAGTGGGTCCTCTTGAAGGGGGATTTCGTGATGTCCTGGTATCGTCTGTCAATGAGGAATAAGTATGAAAAAATTAATGAGTTTCGCATTATGCTTTCTAATGAACACAGCCTTTAGTCAATCACCCGGTGAGGAACTGCAGGCAAAACTGAATGCTCTAAAAACGATGAGCGCCAGTTTTAATCAGGTAGTAAAAGCAGGTAAGCGAGAAGTTTCACAGACTTCTGGCACAATGGCGTTGTCAAGACCGGGCAAGTTTCGTTGGGAGACCAAGGATCCAATGGAGCAATTAGTAATTGCTGACAGTAAAAAAATGTGGGTTTATGATGTCGATCTTGAGCAGGTCACTGTAAAAAAACAACAGAAGGGGCTGGGTGGCACGGCCGGTTTATTTTTAAGCGGTTATGATAATACCGTTACCCGTGATTTTGATGTGAGCGCCGCTGTTGACGGCAGTAAACAGGTTTATAGTCTTAAAGCTAAATCGCCGAAGGAGAATTTTCAACAGCTTAAACTGGTTTTCAAGGGGGATAAATTAACTAATATTGAATTATTTGATCAATTAGGGCAGCACACCAGCGTTCAATTGTCTAATATTAAAAATAATCCCAGTTTGGCAAGCAGTCTGTTTCAATTTAAGCCGCCTAAAGGTGTTGACGTAGTCGAGCAATGAACCTATTTTCAGAGCAATCCCATACCCCGCTTGCCGAACGAATGAGGCCTGAAGTTTGGCAAGAAGTTGTTGGCCAAACCCATCTTCTGGGGGAAGGCAAGCCGCTGCGTCTTACTTTTAGCTCAGGCAAACCGCATTCCATGATTTTCTGGGGACCGCCCGGAGTCGGTAAAACCACGCTGGCCCGCCTCGCAGCGAAAGCCTTTGATTGTGAATGGATAGCCTTATCAGCGGTATTAGCCGGCGTGAAAGATATCAGGGTGGCGGTCGAACAAGCCGAACGAAATCGATATCACCAGCGTCAGACTATTTTATTTATTGACGAGATTCATCGCTTTAATAAATCACAGCAGGATGCCTTGCTTCCTTTCACTGAGTCGGGTCTGGTCACTTTTATTGGTGCGACTACTGAAAATCCTTCGTTTGAAGTCAATAATGCCTTGCTTTCCCGAGCACAGGTTTATGTGTTGAAATCCTTAAGTGAAGAGGAACTCGGGCTGCTGGTTAAGCGTGCACAGGATAAGGGTTTTATCAAGATTCAATTTGATGCAGAAGCACTGGCGGCTCTCACTGGAATGGCGGATGGTGACGGCAGGCGTTTGTATAATTTCCTCGAGCAGATTGATTCCGCTGCCAAACTGGAAGGCCATTCTTTAATCGACCATGAGCAGTTGCTGAGAATGCTCACCCCTGCGGCGCGGCGTTTTGATAAGGGTGGGGAGAATTTCTATGATCAGATCTCCGCTTTACATAAATCCGTGCGCGGCTCTCATCCCGATGCGGCCTTGTATTGGCTGTGCCGTATGCTTGATGGAGGGGTGGATCCCTATTATTTATCAAGACGTATTGTTCGCATGGCCTGGGAGGATATTGGTCTTGCCGATCCCAAAGCCATGCAGATTGCCAATGACGCAGCGGCAACTTACGAGCGTCTGGGTTCTCCCGAGGGAGAGCTGGCACTGGCGCAAGCCGTGATTTATCTGGCTGTTGCAGCAAAAAGCAATGCAGGTTATATGGCTTATAATCAAGCCAGAGATTTTATTAAAAAAGATAAATCGCGGGAAGTTCCACTGCACATCCGCAATGCGCCCACAGCTCTTATGCAGAAGCTCGGTTATGGTCAGCAATACCGTTACGCGCATGATGAGCCTCATGGGTATGCAGCAGGTGAAAGTTATTTGCCTGAAGGAATGAAAGAACCGCACTGGTATGTTCCGGTTCCGAGAGGCTTAGAAATAAAAATCGCAGAAAAGCTTAAATTTCTCCGCCAGCTGGATGAGGAGTATAGGAAAAAAGGATAATTTCCAAAGCTCTGTTTAGTTTAATTAAGTTTTGATACATTCAATAATTAATTATCCAACAAACCAGCGCATGTTATCCGAAATCTCAATCAAAGAAATTCTATCCTGTGTGCCTACAGGATTAATTGTTTTGAACAGTCAGGGCCTTATTGCCTGGATGAATCAGGCTGCCATTGATCTTCTTGAAGAAGATATGACCGGGCAAGAGTGGCGAGGTGTTATCGATAAGGTGTTTGCCCCCAAAGAAGATGACGGTCTGGAAGTCTCTCTTGTCAATGGCCGCCGCGTACATCTATCCATTTCATCACTTTCCACCCCGCCAGGAGAGTTAATTATTCTTACCGATTTCACCGCTACCCGTGAATATGAACATGCCAGGGAAAATCAGAATCAGCTTATGACGCTCGGGCGTATGACTGCGCAGCTTGCCCATCAGATTAGAACCCCTCTGGCTTCAGCTATGTTATACACCGAACATCTGAGTACTACACAAAAATTTGAGGAGCGCAGCCAGCTGTGGTTATCAAGGCTGCAGGCCTGTCATAGCGCTATTGAGCAGCAAATTGAGGAGTTATTGCTGTTTGCCCGTGGAGAGCGCCTGGAAAAGCAGTCTCTTGATCTTCAGCAATGGGGCAAGGTATTAGAGGAAAGAATATATATCTTGTTAGAAAATAAAACTGTACAATGGAAAATAAATAACCAACTACCTGCACGCCGATGTCTGTTGCACGAAGAAGCCCTGATTGGAGCTGTATTAAATCTGGTAAATAACAGTCTTCAGGCGGAAGCTGGGCATATTAGAGTCGATATGCTGCCGAATGAAGGCAACTCCGGCTTTGTAATCAGAGTAAATGATGATGGTAAGGGGATGTCTGAGGAAGTCAAAGCTCAGGTTTTTTCGCCCTTTTTTACCACGCGCGCTCAGGGTACAGGCCTGGGTTTAGCCATTGTCAAAGCAGCTGCGGCTGCTCATAAGGGGCGGGCAACAATACAGACATCAGAGGGAGAGGGTTCGACGATTGAGTTGGATATCCCCTGGTAAATAATGATTACTTTCATTTAGTTATTGAAGCATCTTGTTTTTTATGACATGTTTAGATTCTATGAACAGATATCGTTGTCATTTATTGGTAACGATTAATTGAGGAATAGGTATGGGCGATGTGTTAATTGTAGAAGATGACCCAGTGTTGCGGGAAGCACTGGCAGAAACAATGAACCTGGCAGGTCATTCCTATTTGTCTGCCAAAGACGGTAAAGAAGCACTGGCCATGCTGGAAAAACATAGTCCCGCCATTGTACTCAGTGATGTGCGAATGGATCGGGTTGACGGACAGCAACTTCTTGCGGAGATACAAAGGCGCAATCCCGGCGTTCCGGTGATTCTGATGACCGCTTATGCGTCTGTTGAAGACGCGGTCAGTGCTATGCGCAATGGCGCCGTTGATTATCTTCAAAAGCCATTTAGCGCTAATTTACTGGCAGAAAAAATCAATCGCTATATTAAACCAGCCTTTATGCAAGATGATTCCCAGCCCATTGCGATGGATCCTAAGAGCCAGGCCTTGCTTTCTATGGCTTTACGAGTGGCGCAGTCGGATGTGGGCGTAATGATTAGTGGAGAAAGTGGAACGGGCAAGGAAGTTCTTGCCCATTTCATCCATGATCATTCACCGCGCGCACAAAAACCGTTTGTGGCGATAAACTGTGCTGCGATTCCCGAGCAAATGCTTGAAGCTACTTTGTTCGGTTATGAAAAAGGGGCGTTTACCGGGGCCTATAAATCAACACCCGGAAAATTTGAACAGGCCCAGGAAGGCACGCTGCTACTCGATGAAGTCAGTGAGATGAGTCTTGCGCTGCAGGCCAAATTGCTGCGTGTTCTGCAGGAAAAAGAGGTGGAGCGCATAGGTTCCAACAAGATGATCAATCTTGATGTGAGAGTGCTTGCTACCAGCAATCGTCATTTATTGGAAGAAGTAAAAGCGGGGCGCTTCAGAGAAGACCTTTATTATCGCCTGAATGTGTTTCCCCTCCACTGGCTGCCGCTTCGGGAACGGATTTGCGACATCATTCCGCTTGCAAATTATTTGATCAGACGCCATTGTCAGGATAACTTCCCCGTAATTCCTGTGTTGAGTGAAGAAGCAAGACAGGCTTTGTTGCATTATTCCTGGCCAGGAAACGCCAGAGAGCTGGACAACGTGGTGCAAAGAGCGCTTGTCTTGCAAACGCATGGGGTGATTGAAATAGCTCACCTGCAATTACCGGATTTAAACAAGGACAAACCGGTTAAAAAGACAGAGGCAAAAAACCTTCAGAATCACGAATATGGTCTTATCGAAAAAACATTGAAAGATTATAATGGTAATCGTCAGCAGGTCGCTGGAGCGCTTGGTGTCAGCGAAAGAACGTTAAGGTACAAATTAGCCAAGATGAGAGAAGAAGGATATGAGGTGTAATCTGGCACAAGCCCGGATTGTATCAGTTAAATAAAAACGCAGGTAAAAAGAAATGACTGATGTGAATACGGTTTCACTGTTTAATCAAATGCGAGTCATGGCTGCTGAAGCGCAGGGAAAAGCCCCCGAACTGACTCCTGCTACGACCTCTTTTGGTGACATTTTTCACAATGCGATGGGAGAGGTTAATCAGCTGAGTCAGACAGCGGATCATTTGCGAAATCAGTTTGAGGTAGGCGCTGCCAATGTAAGCCTGGGGGATGTTATGATAGCAGCCCAAAAATCGAATATAGCTTTTGAAGCAACACTCAGAGTCAGAAACAAACTGGTTCAGGCTTATCAGGATATTATGAATATGCCGGTCTAATCCGGGCAATCTATACAGGAAGTAAGTTAATAATGACAGGAGTATGTCATGGCCTTGGCTGATACTGCGGCCAATGCGGCCACAAAGTTTACCCGCTTACCCATTGCCAAACAATTAGGCCTGATGATTGGGCTTGCAGCGAGTGTGGCAATTGGCGTTGCTGTTGTTCTCTGGTCACGCACGCCGAGTTATATGCCATTGTACAGTCAGTTAAGTCCGCGGGATTCGACCGATGTGATGGATACATTGCAACGCAATGCGATCCCTTTCAAGCTGGATGAAACCTATGGCACCATTATGGTTCCCAGCAGTGATGTGCAGACTGCGCGCTTAAAACTGGCGGCTGAAGGCTTGCCGCGTGGTAATAACCCAATTTCAGAATTATTTGCGAATGGAAATACATTTACCACCAGCCAATTCATGGAAAATGCCCGATACAAACAGGCACTGGAGGCCGAGTTAGCCAGAACCATCAGCCAGTTGCATGATATTAAATCGGCGCGTGTTCATCTTGCCATTCCACGGGAATCGGCTTTTGTACGCGATAGCCGCGAACCCAGCGCTTCAGTATTCATTGATATTTATCCCGGTGTGGAGTTAAAAAAACAGGCGATTGCATCCATTATTAACCTGGTTGCCTCGAGTATTCCCAACTTGTCGGCAAGCAGAGTGACTGTTGTTGATCAAAATGGGCAATTATTAAATGAGGGCGGTGGCGGTTCTGTGTTCAGCAGTTCCGAAAAATATCTTGATTACCGTCAGACTCTGGAGCAGCAATACGCTCAGAAAATACAGGACATTTTAACGCCCTTGCTTGGTTTTGGAAAAGTAAAGGCCAAAGTTTCAGCAGATATTGATTTTACCGATTTCGAGCAGACTCAGGAGCTCTATAATCCTGATGGCGGTGCGGTACGTAGTGAGCAGTTGGTAGAAGAGCAGCGCAAAACAGCCAATGCAGGCGGGGTTGCCGGTTCACTCTCTAACTCTCCTCCTAAGAACGCTAATTTACAGGGCAAAGGGCAAAATAAAAATGCGCCCAACACCCCGGCCAGCCAAGAGCAAACCGATTCCAATGATATGCAGAAACAAGTAGTCAAGAATTTTGAGCTGGACAAGACTGTGAGCCACACCAAAAATCAGCCTGGCAGTATTAAACGTTTAACAGTGGCTGTGTTGATTGATAACCGCCCGGTGCTGGATCCGAAAACCAAAAAAATGGTATTAAAGCCCTTAACGGCTAAAGAGCTGGATCAGGTCAAGGCGCTGGTTTCAGACGCAATCGGTCTTAACACCGAAAGAGGCGATAGTCTTAATGTAGTGAATAGTACTTTTGTAAAACCTGATCCTATTGAACCTATCCCTGAACCTCATTTTTGGCAGACCAGCACATTTTGGTCCATTGTAAAGCAGAGTTTAGGGGGCTTATTTGTTCTTGGTCTGGTCTTCGGAGTGTTCCGTCCTTTATTCAAAACCCTTGCAAGCAACCGTTCTGAAGAGGTTGAGGAAGAGCAGCAAAGTGAACTGACCTATCAGGGGCAAGGCATGCTGCCTTCAAATGCCAATGACTATGAAACGCAACTGGCTTTATTGCGCCAGGTGGTGGATAAAGAACCAAAGCGGGTTGCGCAGGTGGTCAAGACCTGGGTAGATCGAGGATAATGTTATGGATGGAATAGAAAGAGCGGCCATTTTATTACTCGGCATGGGGGAAAAAAATGCTGCTGAAGTGTTAAAACATCTGGAGCCTCGTCAGGTTCAAAAGGTTGGAATGGCAATCTCGACTTTGAGCAGTGTCAGTAAGGCAAAAATGCAAAATGTGCTGGGGGAATTTTTAAACGCTATAGAAGAACAAACCAGCCTCACCGTCGATGCGGAAAACTATCTTCGTACGGTATTAATCAATGCACTGGGTGAGGAGAGAGCCACGCCCTTTATCGACCGGATTTTAGTTTCTGATAAAGACAGCGGTCTGAACCGATTAAAATGGCTTGATGGACGCTCTATTGCAGATGTAATCCGCAACGAACATCCACAGATTATCGCTACCATTTTAATTCACCTGGATAGCGAGCAGGCTGCCGAAGTGGTCAGCTATTTCACGGGCGAGAAACGCGCAGAGGTCCTTTTGCGCATGTGCACGATTGATACCGTCAAGCCAGAGGCAATTTCTGAGCTTGGTAAAGTGATTGAAAAGCAATTAAGCGGACAAAAAATTAGTAAAACAGCTTCGGTAGGAGGCATTAAAACAGTAGCTGATGTTATCAATTTTCTGGAAGGCTCCGTAGAAGAAGAAGTGCTTGAAAAAATAAACGCCTGGGATCAGGAAATCTGTGAGAAGATAAAAGACAAAATGTTTGTCTTTGAAAACCTTGTAGATATGGATAATCGCAGTGTGCAAACCCTTCTTCGTGATATACCCTCCGAGCAACTTTTATTGGCATTGAAAGGCACTACGGAACCGGTGAAGGACAAAATATTTGGTAATATGTCAAAGCGGGCTGCTGATTTGTTACGAGATGATTTGGAAATGCAAGGTCCTGTTAAGGTTAGTGAGGTCGAGAAAGCACAGCGCGATATACTTGCCCTGGCTCGAAGTCTTGCTGAAGAAGGGAAAATTGCCCTGGGAACGAAAGGCGGGGATGAGATGATTTAGAATCTTACTCTGGGAGAAGAGGCATTTATTTCGCCTTAAATTCCACCAAAACAGGCTCTTCTGCGGAAAACTCTTCCAGAGCTGCTTTTTCATTCTTCACTGTTTCAGCAAGTTTTTCCACATACTGGAGTCGTCCTTTCTTTGGATTAGCTTTATTAAGGTCGATATAATTTTTGCATTGCTCAGCAATAGCATTTAATGCAGATAATCGCAGAGTTCTGGAGACATCAGGATCTAACTCTTTATAGGCTTTTACTGCCTTTAGAACAGCCTCTGCCTCCCTGGATGTTCTAGTTCCCATGAATCCCTTATCCCAAAGAAGAATGCCCGCCTGATGGCTTTTAGCAAACTGCAGATTTTCTGTAGTACTGGATAATCTAACGAAGGCAAAGTCTCTGCTGTGAGCCGCGGTTTCGCCAGCGGGTCCGGAACTCAGTAATTTCTGATAAGTATCACTCAAATGTTGTTCAATCACTCTGGCATTCTGAGCAATTTGGTTAATAAGTCCCTGGGGTTCGGCCAGTTCCTGATTACCGCTGGTCAGTTGATTACAGGCTTCAAGAAGATTAACCAAAGCACAGGATTTGCGATAAATTTCTTCCCGATATTCCCTAGTATTAACATACTGATGTGATTTGGGTAGTTTGCTTTCCAGTCCAAAATAATCGTCCAGGGCTTGATAAATACTTTTAAAATCAGGAGTATCCTCAAGCTGCTCTTTAAGATTTTTTAACAAGGCTTCCTTGTCCTGAACCACTTCTGATATTACAGGCCTGCGTTTGCTGTCTGCTTTTACCAGAGCAATTTCTTCTTTGGTATTTCGGATTTTTGACGCTGCATCACTTTCCATTTGCGAAAGAGCGCTTCCCATTTGCTTCCAGGAACTGGCCGTTGGCGAATTTCGTAACTGGCCGCGAGCAGTATAGGTAGCCCCAATCTTTTTGCTATCTTCATAGGAGTCTTTAACAAAAAATACATCAGGCAGAATATTGGAAAATACATTATTCCACCAGTCGCCAATTATATTGATCACATTCGGTAAATGCTTAATTGGTTTTGCCAAATTGGCGAATGAGGAAAAGATAGCACCACCGGCCAGGTTTACCGGTGCCAGAACCACATCCATGACCATCCACCAAAAGTCTCTGGGGTGGGGAGAGCGGCCATAGGCAAAGGCCTGATGCGCCATATTGGCAACTGAAATAATAGAGGCTGCATAGGATATGAAGCTTATCGTACCAATGATCCCGGCGGGTACAAGCAAGGGTGGAAAAAAGATTCCTGCCAAACCAAGAATGGCCGCTGGAAAGCTGGTGACCCATCCGATTAGAGAGGTTGCTGTAGCCACATCGTAACCAATAGCCTCCGTCAGGGTCATTTTTTTGGCATGTTCATATTGCCCATCGATCACTCGTTTTCCCAGGACTTCCAGCTGAATAATCGTTTCGAGGGCGTCTTTATTTTTTGCATCCGCAAAAGTTCGCAATTCCTGACAAAGTAAACTGATTTGTCGATGAGTTTGCAGGCAATCATATCGTCTTTGTAATTTCAGTAAGGCATTGGCTGAAAAAAGATTTCGTATTTTATCTTTAATCTGGTTAATTGATTTGGCTGCATCGTCATTCGCGATGGATAGATCATCGATGGTTTTGTTAACAAATTGAATCAGCGCTTTTTCTTTAAAATATTCAGCTTGCTTTTTGAATAATTTTTCAAAAGCAAGGATCTCTTTTAAAGCCTTCTCGTCTTTCTTGTTTGCTTTTTTAGATTTTTCAATGAGTTCATCAATTGATTCAGAAGCGGGTTTTTCCTTGCTTTTAGCTGCGTTGATTCGTGTTTCAAACAACCGTGCGCCGGACCATAACGCAGGGTAGTTCAAGATGCTATACTGGGATGTTTTTATCTGGTCGGTATCTTTGACAGTTTCAGGCACATGGCTTTTAATCCATTGTTCAAATTCTTTTTGAATGGATTGGTCAATGGACTCAAGATTTTTGAGCGTAATAGCCATTGTCCCCTCAGTGCTTATAAACCGCTTCTAATTATTATAAGCTTTCAATGCTTAATATTTGCTTAAGTGATTCGATAAAGATCAGGATGATTCATTTGACCAAGAGTAGTGACCATACTTGCGGTGGTGAAGCACTACCATTAAGTTAAGCTCTGTTGTAAATTTAAACTGTCCTCCCCGCGAAGGCGGGGAACCATCTTTGAGCTAGCTATAATGCCATGGGGGAACGATTCCCGCCTTCGCGGGAGGGACAAAAATTAGTGGTAGTGCGGTAGTGGGCTGCCTCAGACAAGCTGCTGTAAGCAGGGATTACAGTGGCAGACAGCTGTGCTTATGCCCTTAAAATTTAATTTGTTTTCAAAAGTTTTTTTTGTGATACTAGCCCGCATGTCTGTTGAAGTTAGGGATGACAGCGAATGGAAAAAGAGTTTGAACCCTTCCATGAAAACGCCAGTCAAAATGAATTTTGCCCCTGGGATTTAAAAGCACCTGTATCCGAATCGCCGCCCTCACAAGTTGATACACAGGCAATTTTTGAGGCGGAGTGTCAGCGTTTACGGGAAGAGGCTCGCTTGGCGGGATATAAGGAAGGCATGGCAAATGCTGTTTCTGAAATAGAGTCGCTTAAATCCAGATTACTGGAATGGATTGATTTTTTTCAAAACCCCATCCGTTTGCTGGATAAGGAAGTATGTGACGAAATTGTGCAAACCATTTTCTGGATTTGTGAATCCTGCATCGGGCTTGAGTTGAGCTGTAATCCTGAGAAGATTTTGTGTCTGGTTGAAGAGATTAAGAAGGAATTGCCGTCCGTTAAAGGAAATAAGCAGCTGACCATGCATCCTTTGGACGTCGAATGGTTAAAAAATCATTTGGATAAGCAAAAAGTAGCAGTAATCACCGATATTTTACAAGAAGATGCTAATCTGATGCGCGGGGATTTCTATTTAAAGGGTGCCTACACTGAGCTTGATGGGCGGCTTAAAGCGCGATTTGCACAATTATTTTCTGAGCAGTTCAGTCTAGAAATGAGCATCCCTTCAAGTGATGATAATTCCCTGGATGATTTCTATGATTCATTATGAATCCCGCCTGGTTCCACTTTTAAAACGATTAAGAAATCGCTCTGCAAGCGGTTTGCTTCGACGCGGCAGAATAAGCCGCGCGGTAGGCTTAACTCTTGAAGCCCGCGGATTTCAACAACCTGTAGGAGCATTATGCTGGGTCAAATTGTCTGCTTCAGAGCGTGTTGAGGCAGAAATTGTCGGTTTTGATGATGATGCCTCCTATCTGATGTCGATTAGTCATACTCAGGGAATTGCTCCTGGCATGCTCATAACGCCCACCGGGCGGATTGCTGAGGTAAGAGTAGGAGCCCAGCTGTTGGGCCGAGTTCTGAATGGAGCCGGAGAAGCGATTGATGGCGGGGAAAAGCTTGAAATTATTGAGAATTATCCTCTCATTAGTGCCCCCGTCAATCCTTTAAAAAGAGCTAACATTGATACAGTACTTGATGTCGGGATTCGAGCAATTAACGGCTTGCTAACCATTGGGCGAGGTCAGCGAATTGGCCTGTTTGCCGGCAGCGGCGTCGGTAAGTCAGTATTGCTGGGCATGATGAGCCGATTCACTGCTGCTGACCTGGTGGTGGTCGGTTTAATTGGAGAGCGCGGGCGCGAGGTAAAAGAATTCATTGAAACTAATCTTGGCGAAATGGGTTTAAAACGGGCAGTTGTGATCGCGGCACCGGCTGATGAAAGTCCCTTGATGCGTCTGCATGGCGCAATGGTTGCTACCAGTATCGCGGAATATTATCGGGATCAGGGCAAGCATGTATTGTTGCTGATGGATTCTCTGACTCGTTTTGCACAGGCCCAAAGGGAAATTGCATTGTCTATAGGCGAACCCCCGGCAACCAAAGGCTATCCACCTTCGGTATTTGCCAAACTCCCCCAATTGATCGAACGAGCAGGAAATGCCATGCCAGGGGGAGGTTCTATCACTGCATTCTATACTGTTCTTACGGAAGGGGACGATCAGCAGGATCCCATTGCGGATGCCGCCCGTGCGATTCTGGATGGACATATTGTATTAAACAGAAGCCTCGCGGAAGCAGGGCAATATCCCGCAATTGATCTTGAGGCATCCATCAGCCGGGTTATGCCAAACATTGTGCCGCAAAGCCAGATAAAGGCTATGCTTGTTTTAAAAAAATATCTGTCTATTTATGAAAAAAATAAGGATATGATCCTGCTGGGAGCTTATACAAAGGGAACGGACAAGCAATTGGATAAGGCCATACTTTGCCGCGATCAGATAAGAGACTATATTTCTCAGGATATGAATCAGTGTGTTAATCAAGAGGAAAGTTTGTCAAAGCTAAGGGAGTTGGCCGCAATTTTGGAAAAATAAACTATGAGTCAGGCACCTATTAATCAGCTGCTGCAAATTCTTAAAATCAGAGAGCAGGCAGTTTTGGAAGCTGCAAAAAACTGGCAGCTGGCTCGGGATCAGTTTCATGCCGGCAAAACCAAACATGAGCAATTACTGGTTTATCGTCAGGATTATGTGGAGCAGTTGCATCAGTTGGGCAATGCTGGTTGCGAAATCGGACGTATGCGAAACCGTATCGAATTTATCACGCAACTGGATCAGGCCTTAGGGCAAATGAATCAGCATCTGGCTTCTCTTGCGAAACAGCGATCGCAACTTGAAAAAACCTATTTTCAGGCTAAAGCAGAACAGGATGTAGTGCTTGAGCTGCTGAAAAAGCTGTATGACGAGAAAAAAAGCGAGCAAGAACGTCTGGATCAGAAAGAAAGTGATGAGTACGCGCTCAAGCAATGGTATAGTAAGGGTTCAATAACCCATTCAAAAAAAACTGGTGACTAAACTTTTAAAACGCTGCCGTTTACCCTTGGCGATATTGATTATTGCTGCGGCAGTGATATCCAGCCTGTTTCGCGCTCTGACTCCCTGGGCCTCGCAGTATAAAACAGAAGTCGAGAAGCATTTGTCTGCCCTGGTAGGAGAGCCTGTTCATATCCAGACAATGGAGACGGGATGGTACTGGTTCGAGCCGGTTATTAAATTGAAGCAGGTCAGCGTTTCCGATGGCAAAGAGGGTGCTATTCATTTAAAAAATCTGCTGGTAGGTATTAATCTTTTGGGCTCGTTGTGGCATTGGCAGATACAGCCCGGTGTTCTCTATGTCGATGATCTGAATCTGGATATCCGTCAAAACAATAATCAATGGTCAATAGAAGGCTTAAACCTGGGTAATGGAGAGTTCAAACTGGATCCTGCTGTCTATACACCAGTTCTGGCCTGGATACTTAATCAGCAAAAAATTATTATCAAGCATTTCTCCACCCAGATTCATCTGCAAAATGGCAGCGTCATTCCAGTGAAACGCTTTAATCTGGTAGTTTCCAGAAAAGCGGATCGCTACCGCATCCGCGGTGAGGCGGCACTTGAACAGAATATGCCGACTAGTTTCCGGTTGATCGCTGATTTATCCATTGATCCTTATCATCTTGCGCAGACCGAGGGCCAAATTTATTTTGCATCAGAGGATTGGAAATTTGAACAGTGGACCAGTTTGCTGCCGCAAAATCTGCAGCAAGACCTTAAAGGATCGGGCGATTTAAAATCCTGGATCGATATCAAAAAAGGACAGGTGCAAACCGTTCAGGCCAAACTGAATTTAGAGCAGATTCAATGGCGAGAACTGCTGAATGACAAAACAAATACAATTCAGAAATTTAAAGCCAGCCTCGCCTGGACATTAACCCAGTCCGGCTGGAAGTTAACAGGCGATGAGGTGGTTTTACGTTTAAATGGAACTAAGTGGCCAAAAAACTCCTTTGAAATCAGCTATGATACGCAGAGGAACGCCTATAAGACCTATATTAAACAGCTCAATATCGCCTCTGCTTTGGAAAGCTTGCCAAATCAGTTGACTGAAAAGTTTTCCAGTATCCGCTCCTATAATCCAATTGGTTTTATGAGCGATACACAGCTGGTGATAAAGCAGGGCCAACCGGATTGGTTTCTTTCTCGTTTTAGTAAGCTGGGCTGGCAAAATTCGGCAACAGTGCCTGGTATTGATAATTTTTCTGGTGTCCTTCAATGGCAGCCAGGACAAGGTCGTCTTGAACTGGATAGTGAAGATGCGGTGATCCGCGTTGAAGATAAGCCTCCAGTCAAATTATTGCTGGCCAATGCGGCGCTTGACTGGAAAACCGTGAATCAGGAAACAACGATTGATATTGAGCGAATGGTACTGCAGCATCCTGATCTGTTGCTTAAGCTCGAGGGTAAATGGTCTGGGATAAGTAAGCAATCCAGGGGAAATCTGGATTTGACTGCAGAGCTGGAGGGCAATAAGGGTGAGCAATGGTTGAAATACATTCCCTCAGGCAAGCTAAAGCCGAAACTGGATTTATGGCTGAAGCAGGGAATTAAACAAATTGATCATATGGTGGCTGAAGTTCATCTTCATGGCCCTGTCGCAGAGTTTCCATTTGATCAGAATAACGGCGAATTTCTGGTTAAAGGTCATCTGCGAGGAGTCGACCTGTATTATGCCAGGCATTGGCCTATAACCCGCAATGTCGAGGCCTATCTTACTATTGACAGACGCTCGCTTAATGTCGATGTGGTGCATGCCAATTTGCGCGGTATCATGGTGGATAAGGCCAATCTTCGTGTCAATGACATTGGCCACGATCGGGAAACCCTGCTCTTGCATGCCAAAGTCAATTCAGACTCCAGAAAAGGATTGGCCTATGTTTTGGCTTCTCCGCTTAAAAAGAAACTCGCCACATTGAAAATGCTGCAGATGAGCGGTGATCTCAGCCTCGATTTTCGATTGGAAGCGCCATTATATCCGGAAAATGACGAGATCCTGGTGTTGGGCGATGTAGACTTTGATAATAATGAGGTAACAGTTCATCACAGTCTGGAGGATTTGCGGTTAAGCGGCGTCAGCGGTAATTTGCAGTTTGATCAGGAAGGCATTCTGGATAGTAATTTGAAAGCCTCGCTTTTACAAAATCCGGTCAGTATTTTAATTAAATCCGTGCGCAAGGGTAAACCTTATACCGAAGTCAGACTGAAAGGGAAAACGAGCATTGAATTGCTTAAAAATAAATTGAATCTGGCCTTATTTTCATTGATGCAGGGTGAGCTTTGGCTGGAAAGTACACTGACTCTTACTGACGATCCAAGTGATTTGGATCATTTGCTAATCAAGACAAATCTCCAGGGTGTTGGTATTAATCTTCCTGCGCCATTCGGCAAAACCTTGATGAGTAAAGCACCGCTTACACTGGATATTCAGTTCAATCCTGAGAAAGCCGTTAAAATGAATATGGATTATGACAAACGCCTGTCGGCGAGTTTGAATTTTGCCGGAAAGAAAAAAGAGTTTCATCTGGATAAGGGTAGTATTCTATTTGGCAACGGCCGTGCTGACCAGAAGATCAAGGGCCTGCAAATTGCGGGTACTTTGCCCGTGTTTAATTTGCAGCAGTGGCAGAACCTGTTGGCCAAAACCAAAGCGGATGATCAAAAGGGAATAGCCAGACTAGTGACTTTTATTAATGTTCACCTGAAAAAAGCAATTGTGGGTAGTTATGAATATAATGATCTTGGCATCAAGGCAAGCAAAACGCCAGAGGATAGCTGGGCTATCCGAATTAATCAGAAAGAGATGGATGCCAGCCTGAACTATGATCCCAAATTCAATTTAATTAAAGGCAGTTTCAACCGATTGATTCTGGGTCAAAATAAAAAAGTTGAAGGAGCTTCCTGTAATCCGGATATCAGTGATATGCCCAATATGGAATTGAGCATTAACGATTTACGATTTGCCGACTGGCGTTTGGGTAAAATGACTTTGAAGGCGATTTCAACACGATCCGGTTGGAAAATCGATTCTTGTACTTTGAAGTCACCTGCTTATCAAATGACGGCAAAGGGATTATGGTCCCCTCAGCAAAATGGCAGTAAAACCGAAATTCAAAGTAATGTGGAACTTACCGACCTGGCCAAAGGACTGGAACAGTTTAATATCAGTCCGGTGGTTGAGGGACAGGAGGGAGCTATTCGCTTTTCAGGAAACTGGACGGGAGGTTTTCAGGATTTTTCCATCGATAATCTCAAAGGTAATATGTCGATTATTCTCAAAAACGGGCGTATAACTCATCTGAGTTCGGATACAGAAGAAAAACTGGGACTGGGTAAACTATTAAGCATTCTCAGTTTGCAAACCATACCAAGAAGATTAAAACTGGATTTTAGTGATTTGTCGAATGATGGATATAGTTTTGATATATTTGAAGGAAATTTCAACATTGCCCAGGGGATGATGACGACTCAGGACAGTTATATTGATGGTCCAATAGCTTATGCGAGCATGAAAGGGAATCTCGATATTTCCCGTCAGCTTTATAATCTTGATTTGCGGGTGACTCCGCATATCACTGCAAGCCTGCCAATTGTCGCTACCATTGCCGGAGGGCCGGTTGTTGGTTTGGCGACCTGGGTGGCCAGTAAAATTATTAATCAGGGAATGCAGAAAATCAGCGGCTATACCTACAAGATTTCAGGCCCCTGGAAGCAGCCGGTGGTTGCTCAGGACAAAATTTTCAGAAAAAAGAAACAACAGGCCTAGTTTAAAGACTGTTGACTTAATAGCCTGAGCAGAGCTTATAATTTAAATATCTGCTCAGCTGTTAAACTTTTCGAGATCAGGACTTTGGCGCAGAATTAATGGATGATCATGTGGAAACATATTTTGCAGCGATATTGGAAAGTAACTACTTTAAAAGAATCACCGGCCCAAACGCCGTATTCATTGTATTTACTAGTGATTTTGACGCTTCTTTTTTTTATTGTCGTTAGTGTCCAGTGGTCTTTAGTGGCCCCAAAAAAGCAGGCCTTTCAGGTACCCTTTCTGGCGGCAGCCATCCTTCTTGGGACTTATTTTATCTATACTTTATTTCTTTTATATCTGGCTGGAAAATCAGAACGACTAGTCCAAACGGTCAGTTCACTCTATGTGACCTATCTAATCATTCATTTACTTGCCTTTCCCTTGATTTTTTTCTCGCAAATTATGCTTGGCGAGCAAATTAACAATCTTCTTATGCTGCTTCTGCTGTTGATTTACTTAGTGGCGGCACTTTTCCTAACCGGTTGGCAATTTTTAGTGACTGCCAATATCTATCGGCATGCTTTGGATTTAAGCTTTGTTAATGGTATTCTAGCTTGCCTTGGATTAATGGCATTCAGCCTTCTAACTCTTTCTTTTATCCGGTGAAAAAAATGCATCTACATATACTTGGTATTAGCGGTACATTTATGAGTGCTTTGGCACTACTGGCCAGGGAAGCGGGATTTACCGTAACTGGCAGCGACGCCAATTGTTATCCGCCCATCAGTGATTTGCTCGAAGCCAAAGGAATTGACTGGGTTGAGGGCTATGGTGATGTATCAATGGCGTTGAAGGCAGATTGTATTATCATAGGAAATGCAATTAAACGCGGCATGCCTGTACTAGAAGCGATTCTCGATGCAGATAAACCTTACACCTCTGGCCCTCAGTGGCTTGCAGAGCATATTCTCAGCCGATACCGGGTACTTGCAGTTGCCGGAACTCATGGAAAAACAACAACCACATCAATGCTTGCTCATATACTGGATCAGGCCGGTCTGGAACCAGGATTTCTGATTGGTGGAGTCGCTCCCAATTTTAATACCAGCAATCGTCTGGGCAAGGGTAAATGGTTTGTTATTGAAGCGGATGAATATGACAGCGCCTATTTTGATAAACGCCCGAAACTCATGCATTATCGT
The DNA here is from genome assembly GCF_900640215.1 of Legionella genomosp. 1. Taxonomy (NCBI): domain Bacteria; kingdom Pseudomonadati; phylum Pseudomonadota; class Gammaproteobacteria; order Legionellales; family Legionellaceae; genus Legionella; species Legionella genomosp. 1. Next base: position 232,214 of record NZ_CAAAJH010000002.1, on the reverse strand, counting down.
CCCGAAATCGCCTTGTTAAATAATCTTGAATTTGATCATGCGGATATTTATTCCAATCTGGAGGCTATTCAGCAACAGTTTCATTATTATTTGAAAACAATCCCTGCCAAAGGAGTTGTTCTCAAGCCTCGCGATGATGCAGCGCTGAATGCTGTAGTAGAAAGAGGGGTATTTTCACGACTGGAAGAATTAGCTTTGAATGGCGATGCACAATGGCGTGCCGAGTTACTCGATGAAACCGGGTGTGCTTTTCGTGTCTGGCATCATGGCAAGGTCGTGGCAGAGGTGAATTGGCCGTTGATAGGCCGCTTCAATGTCGAAAATGGTCTGGCAGCCATTGCGGCCAGTTCTCATACTGGTGTTAATCCAGCGGTTGCTGCCAGGGCGCTCGAATCATTTCGTCCAGTTAAGCGTCGGCTTGAAGTAAAATCCGATCAGAATGGCATAACCGTTTATGATGATTTTGCCCACCATCCGACCGCAATCAGTAAAACCATTCAGGCTTTGAAGAACAGTCAGCGCCATAAGCGCATCACGGTCGTGCTGGAATTTGCTTCTTACACCATGAAAATGGGTGTACATGGCGATAAAATTCGAGACGCTTTACAAGAGGCTGACAAGGTTATTATTTTAAAGCCGCAGCATTTTAATCTGGACGGTTTGGTTAAAAACTGGAATTTTAGCTATAAAATTCTTCCTACCAGCACTGAAATTGTCAACGAAGTAGCGATTAACAGTCAGTCTGGCGATGCCATTCTGGTGATGAGTAATCGCGGGTTTGACAATATTCATCAGCAATTGACCGCAGCTATTGCCCAACGTGGTTGACGCTGTTTGTTAGAACAGCAGTCATCCGTTGGCGCGGAGGACGTGATAAAATGAAGATAGGCGCACAAAACCGTCTTTGCGAGCGTTAGCGAAGCAATCCAGCACATAACGTTGTTCAAGGTTCGATCTGGATAGCTTCACTTCGTTCGCAAAGACGACAAGTTAATTGTTTTATTCTATGCAACAAGCCCGGTGGGAGTGACGTAGTTGCGCTTATTGAATAATTTCCGGATATTTCAGCCCCCTATTTAATCAGGTTGCCAACTTACAATTTTGCTGGCTTGCTTTTTGCACCTATAAAAACCGGGTTAATCGACTATTTATATTGCAAAATCTTTAACAGATTGTTATAAAAAAAAAGGTTCCCAAGGAAACTATGGATTGGGATTAGCAACGTCGCTGATTTTTAGCTGCGAGTGGATGCTTGTGGAGGGATGCCATGTCAGATTTTAAAGTTCTGCAAAAAAAAGCAATAAAACTCCCTGCGGATTTAACTCAAAGCAATAACACTGGGTTGTTCGGTACATTTTTTGGCTCCTGTTTACCCTTAAATCGAATCAATATTCAACATCTGAATGATGCAGAGCTTCTGAAGCTGGTCGCAGAAAGTCTGAATTTTTATAAAGCCGCCAGCGAAAGGCTGAAATTCGATATATTAGTGGGTATGTATATATTTATATGGGAGCGCCACGACACTCCGGTAGAGTGGATTTGGGATAAATCTTTGTTTAACGCAATGCGTAATCACCTGGGAGTGGATGACATCCACGACCTGGAAAGAGAGTATTATGACCGCGCACTGCTGTCCCTGCGGCATTATTTTACCTGGCTAAATGATAATCAAAACACAGTGGAATTAAACCCTACCTGGCTAGCTTTCCCACTGGATACCCAAAGTTTAATTCATGCATTGCTATGCGCGGAGCCCGAGGAAGAAAAGATTAGCTGGAATTGCGGCATTTTTAATTATTGTTAAAAGGAGCTCTCATGGGATATCGTAAGCCGACCTTATCGCATCTGTTAGAGAAAACAGCTTCGCTAAAGAAGGATTTTGTTCAAAAAGCCAGAGGCTATACTCCGCCTACTTATCAATATTTGTTTGAGCAATTAGATAAATTAAAAAAAGATTATGCGGAAGCCGCGGCTAAAAGCTATAAGACTAATGAAGAATATGTAACGCTGCTCATTCAAACGATGGCCTTACTACCCAGACCCGAGGAAATTGAAGAGAGAGCAAAGGCGCAAAATGTTGATCGTGATGAATATGAAGCGGAGTGCAGAGATATTCTGATGGGGGCAATATTTGATCGATTCTTTCGAATGAATACAGGATATAATGCATGGTATTTCTGGGATCGCGAAAATAGTGTTTTATATACAAAATTACGAAAAATTCTGGATATAGAAAAGAACACAATCACAGATGCCAAGTCTTTGTCTGAGTATTTTAAGAAACATCCTTATGCTTTAAAAGAATATTTGAAAGCCTATCATCGATTTTTAAATCAGGCCTACAAAACGGAAACAACTGAATTTACCTGGCAAGCCTTGCCGCATGTCCGTGATCAAAAGGCGCAATATTTTTTCAAATTAGAGGGATTTATATCCAACGCAAAAGAAAAAATTAATAAAGATAAAACCTATCATGACATAAAAAAGCAAATTCCATATATTCATTTTGTGTTATCCATGAAAAATTCTTTAGTCAGTTGTGAAACCAGAATTTCGGAAATGTTTAAGCAGTTAGAAACTCAGGCAGCTTCTGCTGGTCCGTTTAATGATGGAGATGCAATGCTAGCCTGGGCAAAAACCCTGGTGCCGAGAGAATTGATGAGTGTATTTGAATATTGTGCTGAACGCTTTGAATTTGAAAAAGATGCTGACAACGTGGCAGATTTAGTAAAGCATATGCGAATCCGATTAAACGGTATGTTGAGCCACTCTCTGCTCGCAGTTTATATTATGTGCTCAGAGCAAATGAAGAAAAAAGATCTGAAAGAATCCATATTTTACAAACTCTGCCATCATGCTATACATTCAGGACTTGGATTAATTGACCCTGAATCGGTTCACGATGCACTGGAGATTTTTGCGACTTTCAGGAGTAAATTGGGTGAGGTCTATGCTCCAGTATTAAAAAATACACCTTGGGAAAAGCTTGGAATAAAAGTGCTCAATGATGAATTTAACAATTTAACCGAGGAATACCAGCTACTGCTGCAAGGAAAAAATGCAGAGGAAAAACGCAGCAGTATGGTGCCTAGTTAGGGTTCAAGCTTCTGTGTCAACAAAAGTTCTTCCCGCTGAGCGGGAAGAACTTAAAATCAATTGGCAATATGAAATTGCAAGCTGTCGTCTTCCCAATTTGCCTTAATGGTATCACCTGATTTGAATTCCCCGGTTAATAAGGCCTGAGCTAGCGGGTTTTCAAGCTTTTGTTGAATGATCCGTTTTAAGGGTCTGGCTCCATAGACGGGATCAAAGCCTGCTGCCGCCAGATGTGCAAGGGCATCCGGATTTACTGAAAGCTGAATATCCTGCTGCTGCAGGCGCTGCTGTAAGTAACTGATTTGAATAGCGGCGATAGTAGCTATCTGCTCTTTGTTCAGGGGATGGAATACCACAGTATCATCAATGCGGTTTATGAATTCAGGGCGGAAATGCTGGGTGACAATTTCCATGACCGCGGCTTTTAACTGTTCATAGCTCAGTTTTTTAGCCATATCCTGAATGAGATGAGAACCCAGATTGGAGGTCATGACGATTACGGCGTTGCGAAAATCAACAGTTCGTCCCTGTCCATCGGTTAAACGTCCATCGTCCATGACCTGCAACAGGATATTGAAGACGTCGGAATGGGCCTTTTCGATTTCGTCCAGCAGAATGACCGAGTAGGGGCGTCGTCGGATAGCTTCCGTCAGATAACCGCCTTCTTCATAGCCTACATAACCTGGAGGCGCGCCGATAAGACGAGCGACTGAATGCTTTTCCATAAATTCGGACATGTCGATACGCACCATTGCATCGCTGGTATCAAAAAGAAAGCTTGCCAGTGCCTTGCATAACTCCGTCTTACCAACTCCGGTAGGTCCAAGAAATAAGAAGGAACCAATCGGACGGTTGGGATCTGACAGACCGGCGCGCGAACGTCGGATGGCATTAGCTACGGCGTCAACGGCTTCATTCTGTCCAATCAGACGTTTGTGCAGGGCGTCTTCCATATGTAAAAGCTTTTCTCTCTCACCTTCGAGCATTTTTGCGACAGGAATACCGGTCCATTTGGAGACGACATCCGCAATCTCCTCTTCGGTGACTTTGTTGCGTACCAATCGATTTTCTGTTTTTTCGGCTTCATTAACTTTAGTTAATTGTTTTTCCAATTCAGGAATTCGTCCATACTGAAGCTCGGACATTCGGGTCAGATCGCCTGCGCGTCTTGCCGTTTCCAGTTCGACTTTGGCTTGTTCCAAAGATTCCTTAATTTGGGTCGCACCCTGCAGGGAGGCTTTTTCAGACTTCCATACTTCCTCCAGATCAGCATAATTTCTTTCCAGCTCATCAATATTAGTTTGTAAATCCTGTAAACGCTTTTTGGAGGCCTCGTCATGTTCTTTTTTCAAGGCTTCCCGCTCAATTTTCAATTGAATCAGACGACGCTCCAGCTTATCCAGACTTTCCGGCTTGGAATCAATTTCCATGCGGATTTGGCTGGCCGCTTCATCGATTAAGTCAATGGCTTTATCGGGCAGCTGCCGGTCTGTAATATAGCGATAGGAAAGAGTGGCGGCGGCAACAATTGCCGGATCAGTGATTTCAACCCCGTGATGAACTTCATAACGTTCTTTTAAGCCCCGAAGTATTGCGATCGTGTCTTCTACGGACGGCTCGTCAACCAGCACTTTCTGAAAACGGCGCTCAAGAGCCGCGTCTTTTTCAATGTATTGACGGTATTCGTCTAAAGTTGTGGCGCCAATGCAATGAAGCTCGCCGCGCGCAAGGGCGGGTTTTAACATATTGCCGGCATCCATGGCGCCCTCTGCTTTACCTGCTCCTACCATTGTATGCAATTCATCGATGAAGAGAATGATCTGACCCTCCTGCTTGGAGAGATCATTTAAAACGGCCTTTAAACGTTCTTCAAATTCACCGCGGTATTTGGCGCCGGCAATTAAAGCGCCCATATCAAGAGATAAGAGGCGTTTACTCTTTAAACCTTCTGGAACCTCACCATTGATTATACGCTGAGCAAGTCCTTCAACAATGGCTGTTTTACCGACGCCAGGTTCGCCAATGAGAACAGGATTATTCTTGGTTCGCCGCTGGAGAACCTGAATAGTTCGCCGAATTTCATCATCCCGGCCGATTACGGGATCAAGCTTTCCCTGCTCCGCTCTGGCGGTTAAATCGATGGTGTATTTTTCTAAAGCCTGCCGCTGCTCTTCAGCATTAGGATCATTGACCGCGGCTCCGCCCCGCAATTCATTAATAGCCTTTTCAATGGACTGAGTAGTGGCGCCTGCCTGTTTCAGAATTTTACTTAAATGACTGTCTTCACTGATAACAGCCAGTATGAACAGTTCGCTGGAGATATAGCTGTCTTTTTTTTGCTGGGAAAGTTTGTCCGTCAGATTAAGAAGACGATTTAAGGCATTGGATATATGAATTTCGCCGCCAGTGCCGCTGACTTTAGGGAGCTTTTCGAGCGCCTGATCAAGCAGGGTTTTAAACTCGGTAAGATTGACTGCTGCCTTTGCCAGCAAAGCGCGGCAACTGCCTCCTTGCTGATCGAGCAAGGCTTTCATAACATGTTCCGGCTCGATAAAACCATTATCTTTTCCTAACGCTAAAGATTGTGCGTCAGCAAGGGCCATTTGGAACTTGGATGTTAACTTGTCCATGCGCATAAGAGGAACCTCTTTTTTGTTATTTAATTTACCCGCTATCTGCCGTAAAATGTGGGTTCATTTTTTAAAATCAAGTAGCCGCAACAATGAATAATCCTTCAGTAGAGAATTCTTCGGATTCTCAAGTCCTGCTAAATCAAATTGTAATTGAATTTATGAAAGAACAAAAACGTAAACGACGCTGGCGCTGGGTCTGGCGTATTCTGTTTTTGCTATTAATTGTATGGATTGTTTATGAGGCCGCCTGGGATACTGAAGAAAAGGGAGCGGGCAGCAAAGCTCATGTCGGTTTAATTGATGTCAATGGCAGCATTTTTGATACACAGAGCAATAATGCCGAAAATTTTGCCAAAGGTTTGGATGCCGCTTATAAAAATAAAGGTTTAAAGGCATTGATTTTGCGAATTAACAGTCCTGGCGGCAGCCCGGTACAAGCCAGTTATATGTATAACTCATTAAAATACTATCGCAGCAAATATCCGGACGTAAAAGTGTATGCAGTGTGCGTGGATATTTGCGCATCAGCTGCGTACTATGTCGCGGTTGGCGCTGATGAAATTTATGCAGATGAATCCAGTCTGGTGGGATCCATCGGAGTTTTATATAACGGCTTTGGTTTTGTAGATGCCATGCAGAAGCTCGGGATAACCAGGCGCTTGCAAACCGCAGGCACCAACAAGGGAATACTGGATCCCTTTTCCCCAATCACGCCAGAGCAAACTCAGCTGATGCAAACCATGCTGGATGATATTCATCAACAATTCATCGCCAAAGTTAGAGAAGGACGGGGCACGCGTCTGCTCATTGATGATCAGACATTTTCCGGTTTATTCTGGACAGGAACACAGGCTAAACAACGCGGTTTGATTGATGGTATTGCCAGCAGCGGTCAATTAGCAAGAGATACTATCAAGATTGATACGGTATCCGATTACACCTATAAGCAAAGTGTATTTGAAAAAGTAAGCAAAAATATTGGAACCGCTATGGCTGATCAATTGCCCCTGGCTCTTGGTTTGAATACCGGACTTCGATAAAGCTTGTCAGTAATCGTCTTTGCGAGCCTTGGCGAAGCAGGCACTGCTCTGGGTTGCTTCACTTCGTTCGCAAAGACGGAAGGAAAAAATGAGATTTAAAAAGAGCGGCTGATTAGTGACTTCAGATTCAGCAAAAAATTTCTTTTCATACTGCCGATTGCTGTCAGTATGGCGAATTTTGCTGCTTCTCTTAAAAAGGCAAAAATCCCTGAAGCCCGAATCATTTTCCATCCCACAAATACCAGTGGAAGCGCTCCAAGGGCAACCATGCGTTTATCACCCATGTTGTAGTCAAGATTTCGCTTATAATAGCGAATTTTACTCAACTCGAGCTTTAACCGCAGGTCTGTCTGCATCAGCTCTTGGTAGATTTGTTGTCTCTGCTTCATCATGGATATCTTCCGGATGGTGAGAAAAATATTCTCGGGTTTTTTCAAAACTCATCTTTCTTATATTTGAAAGGGCAAGCCTGTAAATGGTATACATTATCCCCAGGTTTAGAACGGCCACTAACAGTAAGGCTAGTGTGATACTGCCAAGCAGATAAAATAAACCATAGGTCACCAGCGACATTACCAGCAGCCATAACGTCATGCTGATAATCAAAAACATGACTGTATGGATAATGAGAGGCAAAACCCCCATCGCTGCCAGTCTTGTTTCCAGCTGGAATACTTTCGCGAGTAACTTATAGCTTTCCAGTTTACTGGAAACAAGGCCTGTTATCGATTCAAATAGGTTACTCATTTTATAGATAAAACTTTGGCCAACACGAACCCAATGCCTCCAGCGATTAATAATGCACTCAGCGGATTGGTTTTTACCTTTTCAGTCAACTCATCAGAATATTGTTTTACTGTTTCCTGTGCTTCATTCACTTTCTGGGCAATATTCTCCTGATAGAGTTCATTTGCCAGTTTTTTACCTTCTTCGAGAAGCTGACTAGCCGCTTCACCTACATGGGATTGTGATTTTAATCCAGATTGATTACTCATTTGTGGTCCATTTGATCGTGGTTGATTAAGATTTGAATTTTCCATTTCATCGTTCCTTAACTAGTTGTCGATTATTCTTTAAAAAAATATCGTTACTAATTAAGTATAGTCTATGAATGAGATTTGTTATTTATAAATGCTGTTTTAGTTTATTGAGTGAGCGAAGCTTGTCTCTAAGGACGTCACTGATAGTGAGTCCTCGAGACGGGTAAGGTAATCGTTACTGTTTGTTGATCACCAAAGTGGGTGCATTAGATGCCGCTGCTCCTTCAATTCGGGATGCTTTCGGCAAAGCGAATTTACCAAAACTTGCCAAAAGACTGGCTGTGCCGACTTTTACAGGAGCCTCGAAAGCCGCGTTTTCAACCGGACTAAACTGAGGCGCTTTATTTGAAATTAAGTCTGGTGTGTTGATTTTGTTTGTAAACTCGGAAACCTTCAGATGATATGCACCCTGGCTCTGATCAAAGACCATCCTGACCGTACCATTTAACTCACAGACCGGCACAATATTGCCTTTTGTTTTTCCGCTGACCTCAGCTGAGGCTCGGGGAATGACCTTTTCAATATCATCGTTACTGACCTGAACCAGCGATGAACCGTCACTGCCAATGGTGAAAAACTTCTGCGGATCATCTATATCATCCAGATCGGCGCTGGAGCAGGTGAATACTTTCAGATTAATTTTTGCAGAAATTTCTCGATTTTCAGGATTCTTAACCCAATTGATGTGGCCTTTCACCATACCGCGCTCAAGAATAAAATCCGGGTTATTGGCTAGCTGCATGCTATGGGTGAATTCCTGCAGAAGAATGGCTTCAAGAAACTGGCCGCCAAAATGATACATCTTATTAGCCTGGGAGTTGGCGGTATCAATCTGGTCTCCTGTGAAGTTTTCGATGGCCTGCCGAATCCAGGGATCATTATTATCATTACTGTCTTTGGCTGTGATCGCTTTTCCATTAAGAGTCACTCCCTTGCGTTGAATATCTTTAACGATGGTAGCACTATCGGGAAGCTGCGCCTGCTGGCTCGTCAATTCCAAATCAAAAAATGATTGAGTGCTTTGTAATTGCTCGGCGCTGTATTTCACTTTACTGACAGGAATCAGACCTTCGGCATGATTGCAGGATAGCTGATAACTGTTCAGTAAGGATTCATGCAGCTTTATCAGCAGACTGCTGATCTCGATATCTCCTTCCGGGATGATAATAGAAAGTTTTTTTGCTGATGGAGCGGGTATAGATTGGGCTTTGTCCAGTATTCGATACTGTTTGCTGTCCAGGTAATCTTTAAATTGAATTGCCGCAGTAGCTCCTTCGGGTTTAATAAGCAGATTCTCCACAGTAGATATCGCACAAGCCAGGTCACTAATACTCATCGTATCGTTTAAAGACAGGGCTTCGTCCAACTGCTTAAGAAATGCTGCTTTATTATTGGTACTGAAATATCCATGCTTTTCTTGACGAACTAATTGTCTTAATTGTTCCAGGATGTTGCTTTGTACGGTAACTGCCGTTTGCTTGGTTTTCATATAATTTTAAAACTTAATGTACACCCTGCGTATAATATGGTATAAACATTAAGGCCGTATTAAGTACAAAAGAGAATCAAAGTGACCGGTTTTTTTAATAGAAGTGAGGCGGTGGTCCCAGAAAATAAAGAGGCAAACCAAAGTTGGTATTACGTTCCAGTACTCGAGCAGTTTAGAAATCAGACCGCTGGGAACAAGCGAATGTGGCTCTGTGCCAGTCAGAGTAATGTCGTGCGTCAATTTTATACATCCACAGACTCTTTAAAAAAAGCACTATCTTCACGTCTGGGTGCTCATCAAACCCTATCCTGCTACAAAGTGTGGCTTAGTGCTGAACAGAAAGAAAATCTTGCTCAATTAAACAATAATCCTGAGATCTTCACTGCTGCAATTTCATTGCAAAGCACTCAAATCAGATCATTGATTAAATTACGAGAGCAGGAAATCGAGGAAGTGAATCCCAATTTTGGCGAAGCTGTTTCTGCTTCTGCCTCCTGTGCTGCCTGAGTAATAAGCAGCCTATAACTTTTAAAAAAATCCCCTCTCCCAAGCTGGGAGAGGGCTAGGGTGAGGGTTGATTTTAACCCCTCTCTCCAACTCTCTCCCTGAGGGAGAGAGGATTTCATAGGGCACCCCCCTGATTTAAAGCGGAGCAAAAATGGCTAAAAAACAATATAGCATTAAAGAACTGCAACAATTTAATACCATGAAATCCTGTGTTGAAGTACCAGCAGGAATTCCGGAAGAGGTACAGGTCGCCCCCGAAACGCACATTACTCGTATTTTCAGAGAGCGTAATACACAATGCGGCAATCAGTTTTTTGGTCACTGTTTACCCAGAAAGCCGGAGGAACCGGATACAGCAGCGAGCGCCATTCCGGTAATGTAGGCTTATTGTAGCTGCTTCCAGGATTGACGGCCGAAAATCTGCGGCCCCGGATTTTCACCGACTTTTTGAATGCCGCCGCTGGTTCCTGGCATGTATTTGTATTCCTTACTGCCGGCATTCAATATCGACGGGCCGGCAATCAGACCCACTTCCGATTTAATACCGCTAGGTGTTACAGTGCCTCCGCCATCACTGGAGGTGACTGAATCGGCGGTGGTAAACGCGCCGTCTCCATTCAAATCAAATACATTATAATTCAGACGGCTTCCCGTCAGCGCATTTAACTCCATAAGCCAGCTTTCACCGCCAAAATCGCAGGGATCAGAGGTGGGGATAACGGTTGCAAAAATGATTTTGCCGTTTAAGTAGGTGAGATTGGAAATAACGCGCTCCCCTCGGGCCTGTCCATTCACCACTAAATCGAGAAACCAGCCGCGATCATTATTCGCTAGCAGATTCGTACTGGTCACCCGTGTGCTTTCCTGCTCTGATAAAATAGTCTGTTGACGAAGCTGGTCGCGTCGTATTTCAGAAGTATTATCATCTCTCAAGGCATAGACAGTTTGCACGCTTAAATCAGTTTTGTCGCTGGGTTCAAGGTATTTGCCTGTTCCAATGTAAACCTGTAAGGCTGAAGCACTAAAAGTCACCCGCGAAACTTCTGGTCTGGTGGTGATTGGCTGACGTTTTCCAGTGCTGTCGGCCGCTACAAAAAGAGGCAAAGGCTGATTTCCCTGCTTATACCAGAAGTCCCACTGGGACGGATTATTCGATGAAATATCAATTTTCCATAAGTTGCCGAACAGATCACCCGCATAGATAATATTAGCGCTCGAATTACCATCGGTATCGACAACCGCGGGAGATGCCATGCCATTAGGACGCCCAAGGCTTAGCGGATCCTCACTCATGCCAACCCCGGTATCCAGCTTTTTAATCAGCTCGCCGGTATCAATATCAACGATATAAATAACCGCATTACCAGTGGTGCTGGCGAAACCGTCACTGGCTGTATTGTTATAGCCATTGCCAAAAACAGCTGCCCAGCGACCATTAGCCAATCGTACAATGGACGCCTGTCCATAAGTAAATCCCAGGTCCACATCATCGCTGTCGGTAAATTCCCATTTCACAATGTTGGCGGCATTATTTTCGTTAAACTGGGTCGGAGTAGTGACATCCAGAGCGAAAACGCCCTGGCCGCCGCCTCCCAGCGTACCGACCAGTGCTGTTCGCCACTGGGAATTAATAAACACATCAACCACGGTAGGTGAGCCATCGACATAGAATTGATGGGTGTAATTAGCATCAGTTAACAAATTGAGCTTGGGAAACACTTCAGCAGGCACATAGGCGAATAGTTCATTTCCTGCCTTTGCATCAAAGGCGTGCAGCATACCATCATTAGCACCGACATAAATAACGCTCTGCCGATTGATATTATTTTGACGAAATGTGCTGTATGGAGCCGTATTTTCCGGGGCATTATCCGGCCAGACGGCTGGGTAGTTCTGATTAGGCGCTCCAACAACAACGGCTTCCGAATTAATAATATCGCCAAGCAGGGTTTTTCGATTACGGAATGTTCCCCCATTTTTCTGTTCGAGCGACTGATCACCCCTTAAATAATTAAGACGGCTGCCTCCCAGATTGTCACTTAGCGCATTCTGAGGGTTGGTGTTAAGGGCGCTAATTTGTGCTGAATCGAGATCGGATATACCAGGAAAGGAAGGGGCGCCTGGCCATCTGAATTTAATTCCTTTTTGGGTTGAGGGTTTAAACGTCAGTATTTTTCGACCGGTGTTAAAGTTTTGCAGGCTGAGAAGTTGACCCGCATCCCAGACAGAGCCTCGTGGACCACTACCGGTGGCAAGAATATTGCCGCTTGTTTCATCAATAGGAAAGGCCAGTAATTGGCCGCTCCAGTCTTTGGTTTGAAAGATGGCCTGATAAATAAAGGTATCGGATGAGAGAAAACCGCTGCTTAGGGCGGCTGAAGAAAATGAGCCCGCCCGATCTACTATCTGAGAGAAGGCTTTGGCCAGTTGCGCCCGCAGGCTATTGGCATTAGTGACCAGGAAGTAATTATCAGGATCCCCGCTGTTTGAGGTATCAAATTCCCCCTGAAGGTCAGGAACATTATTCGCATTGGAATCATTAAATCCTCCCCATTTCGCAGCATACCAAAGCGGCGAATTGAAAATAATGGCCGAAGGGGTATTGCTGGGAGTAAAGGTTCTTGTCGTGGATATTGGTAATGCCGCTTTATCTTGCCAGGCTTGTCCAGGCAATTTTCCAGGCGGAGTATCCAGAAAATAATCGACATCATTAATCGCAGCGGTATCGCTGTCTCTCACCTCGAGATAGACCCCATCGGCGGTGGTACCTGAAATGACATATCCGAGGTGTTGATTAATGCCACCCGCAGCATAAATCGTTTCAGTGCTGATCGTTAAGGTATTATTCGCGTTGACTGTAATAGTATATTTAACCACCGCATCCATATCGAAATCAGCGCCTTGCTGCAAATCGGCAAAATTGACCCGGAAAACCCCGCCGGTGTTTGAGAGTGACTCAATATAAAAATCAACGATTTCATTGGTTGGTTGATATTGCCCTTGCTCCGCATTGATATTTAAGCCTGCAACTGATTTTGCGAAGGGAACAATGGTGACAATATTATTTCCCACTTTGAATTTAATTTCAGGTTGCGGTGAAGAGAGGGCGACAATGTATGACTTCACATTTTGCGTGCCTCTTGCACTATTTAGGTCATTTATCCAGCCATAATACGCAGCACTTGCTGCATAATAGCTGCCTTCCGAATTTGCTTCCTGTGGAGCGAGCCCTCGTATATTACCGAAGCTGGTCACGGTCTTTGGTGTGGGGGCGCCATTGGCTACTGCGCCGGATTGACCGATGAAAGCCGAGACACTGGTAAATCCCTCTCGATTAAAAATAGTTTGAGCCAGCGAGGATGCATTCAGTGCAGGATTTAAATCGCTGCTTGCCGTATTAAAAGAATTTCCCGGCACCTGATCGCTGTCATAAGAAGGATAGAGGTCGCTAATTACTAATAGATTGGCCTGAGAGCAATATGGATAGATGCTATAAGGATTTTGCCAACCCGGCTTTGGCAGGCCAAGCGTCGCATCGGTTCCACTGGAATAGTCGAAACTGGGGGTAGGGGAACCTTTGCCGCCGAGATAGCGTAACGCTTCATACATAATCTCGCCGATGGGATTCCCCCACATCTCACATTCCCCATTGACAATATTTCTGGTGCTGATGAATCCACAGGAATAATTGTAATTGCTATCAAAGCCGGTGACTGTTAACTTGTTAATCGTCGAAATAATGCCATTCACCGCCGTAAACTGACCGGTATTTAAATTGATTTCATCGGTGATACTGGAAATATTTTTTCTTAATACCCCGCCTGCCAGATTGTTTTTGTAGGAGCCAGTCATCAGGCCAAAGAGCATCGAATTATTTTCACCAAACTCCTGGAGAAGCCCGATAGGTTTATATTGGCCATTGGGATAGGCCCGGCAGTTGCTTTCAAGTCCAACGCTGGAGTCACAGACTTTGACTCTTACCGTATAGTCAGTGATCCCGAGAATAAGGGGACCACTACTGCCATTAAGCGCTCGGCTGCCGGCAACCGGCACCTCAATGCTGACCCATTCCCATATGCGATAGGGTTGATTGGTTGCCACCCGCAATAAGGGGGCGGTGGTTCCATTTCTAAGTGTGGTATTGACAAATAAATGACGTGTGCCCAATAAGGGGGGAAGGAGGGGGGTATAGTCGCTTATATTATACCCATCGACAGCAAAACTGGTATACTCTTTACCCCAGCTATGCCCATCCTGTGGAATATAGGTTCGTTCAAGAATGGTTTGATTGAGCGCGTCATTGGAGCGATACCCGCCATAAAGTACTTTTCTTATCGCGTCCAGTCTGGCTGTAGTGACATAGTTTAGAAAATTTCCACTCCAGGCGCCAATGCATTTTTTAGTGCTGGTTACTGAAACAGGATAAAAAAATTGCTGCAGGCCACTGTACCCATAACATTTATAACTATCATAATACCCATAGTAGTCAATGGCTGGATTGAACCGTAGATCAATAATATCATCGCCATTAATATCTGATGCATCATTGTAAGCTTCAAAGTAGAGCTTATGGTCTCGCTCAAGAATCAGCATCGTCAAAGGAGCTACTGAAGAAGAAATAAACAAAGGTGTTTGAGATAAGTTCAGGGTTGCGGCCTGACTGGTCAGGATTCCAAAGCACAAAATCCAAACTATCAGCAGGAGTCGTTTCATTAAAACCTCCTTCCCACTGTGGTCTGCAATACGGTAATTGCCTCATCCGTAAAACCATAACCTCTTCCGGTAACCTGGTAGTAATAAACCCCTTTGCTTCGAGATGACGAGGTTCCAACCACAGGAGAATCAGGCACAAATTGTAGAAACTCAATAATAAATCGCGGTTTAGAGCTTGCTTGTTTCAGGGTGGAGCTATACTCAGCAGAGTTGCTTTTCCACCAGCTGTCTGACTGACTGGCAAAATCAAGATTTTGATAGGGCTCCTGCACACAGGGAAAGCTCGGGCAGAGCGTATAAAGGGTGGGCTGCCTGCTTTGCCGAAGTAACCAGTTTTCTCCGGCAACTAAAGCAGTTTCTGCAGATGCAAATGACATTTCCTTATTTTGCATATTGGCGGACATTCTTTCCTGCATTTGCGTTACCTGAACGGCACTGATGGCTAATAGTGTAATTACAAGCAGTAAAAGCAGGCTGACTGCCAGTGTGGCTCCTCTCTGGTTTATACGAAAATCACTTTTCATAAGGGGAGTCCTCGATTACGCAAGGTAACAAAAATAGTCCATTCCCGTCGGAGCTTGCGATCAACCGGAGTAAGGCTGCCGCCGTTGTAAGAATAGGACATTGCCTTGTCGGCCACATTTTCAACCGTGGCCAGGAGCAGATTAATTTGGACTGAAATGACATTATTCCAATTATCGCCGCTTTGAACCTGAGCTGCTGTCTGATAGGTATCGACTGTGTTATCGCCATTGGTGTCGACGCCGTAGCTAATACGCATCTGCTCAATTCCTTCTGCTATCTCGTCCTCATTTCCATTCCTGTCTTGCCGGACCAAAGCCAAAACAGCCTGATTTTGAGCATTTACCCGGCCGGTATCTTTTATGTAGTAGGAATAATAATCAAATATGGCTATCTGGGCAGTACGCAGATAGGCCACACTTAAATCATTAGAAGTGTTTTGATTTGAAGAATGGGTAATGGCGGTAGCATTGCTGTTGGATCCGGCAATGAAGATATCCCCTACAGAGCAATCAGTAATCATCAAAGGTGTTCCAGCTTCAATTCCCATGCGATCATAGACCAGAATAGGATTGTTTGGTCTATTCATGTCATCACGAAGCTGTACTCCAAGACTGGATGCCTTGCGTATTTCGATAACATCGCTCCCCGTGACGGATTTGCCCTGCAGGTTGGCGGGCAGGCTCGGGCTGAATGTGGATCCAACGCCATCATAACCGCGCAAGGGTTTGTCATAATCTAGCATGGTTGATAAATTTTTTATTAAATTGGTCACCTTGACTTGTCGTTGGTTTGCGCAGCCTTGATAGCCCGCCATCCGTAGATCATAACTCAGCATATAATCAGCATAACGTCCATTTTCCTGCAGTCTGGCAAGCGCGTCCTGAATGACAAAGGTGGTTTTATTACTGAGATAGACTATAGAAATACTGGCTACCAAAAGAGTCCCCAGACTGATGGCAATCATAAATTCAATAATGGAAAATCCTTGCGCACTTTTTTGTAAACTGCTCATAACTCAACATCCATGGTAAGACAAGCCAAATCCACCCGATAGTTGCCGCTGCAATTCATCCCAGTGGCACCGGTACGGTCATTGTCCCAGCGAATAATAATTGTAAATACATTGCCATTACGAGTGACACTGCCCTGTCCATTGGGTAGTAGCTGACTGTTTGTCTGATTCCATTGATAGAGATCGCGCTGGGCGATTTGCGACATACTGCAAGTGCTGCAGTTAGGATTTGTGGAAAGACCAGACATATTATTGTAAGAGCCCGCTTGCACCCCTGCAGGATTAGCCATCATGCGGTCAAACATATTACTCATCTGGGAAATGGCAATCGAACGCAGATAAGCGGAATGATTATAGCGAACCGCGTTGGTCTGCAATGAGGCAATACCTAATAAGCCAATGGCCAGGATTACTGTGCTGATGAGGACCTCAAGCAAACTGAATCCTTCCTGTTTGCTTAGCATGTGCATAGGAGTTCGGAGTAATGAATGTTAATTTGGGCTTGCAAGAAGCATGCCAGATGTACCCGGGATTTTAAAATTACCTGTAGGTTGGGCCCTTGGCCCAACAATTCCATAACTAATGGCTATGAGGGCGGACCTCATTGTTATAAAGCTTAGCTGCCTCTTGTAACCGGCATAAGTGTTTGTAGTAAGGCCTTGAAAATCTTCGGGTTTCCTCCGGAAATATCACCTTTTTTGAGATAATCTTCCCCGCCCTGGAGATCGCCAACCAGACCACCTGCCTCTTTAATAAGTAAGGCAGCGGCCGCCATATCCCAGGGTCTTAGCCCCATTTCCCAAAAACCGTCCAGACGACCACAGGCCACATAGGCAAGGTCCAGTGCGGCAGAACCGGTTCTGCGAATACCGGCACATTTTCCAATCAAGGCTTCAAAAGTAGGCATATATCTTTGTGCGAGCTTAGGATCACGGAAAGGAAATCCGGTTCCCAGCAGGGAAGAGTCAAGCTGGGTTTGTTTGGATACTCGAATACGCCGATCATTTAGCTGCGCGCCACAACCACGGCTGGCAGTAAAAAATTCATGGCGAATTGGATCATAAACGACCGCATGTTCAATCCGGTTTTTGATTTTGCAGGCGATAGAAACGGAAAAGAAGGGAAAACCATGCAGATAATTGGTTGTGCCATCAAGAGGATCGATCAACCAGGTAACTTCTGAATCAATATTATGAGTGCCGCTTTCTTCAGCAAGAAATCCATGATCAGGATAGGCTTTATGAATAGTATGCATAATTGCCTGTTCGGCTTTAATATCCACTTCACTGAAATAATCGTGAGTACTTTTAGCGCTGACCTTTATTCGGTCAAGTTGCTCTATATGGCGAACAATAATATCACCCGCCTGTTTGGCGGCGGTCACTGCAATATTTAATAGTGGCTGCATAATTTAGCTCATGAAAAAACAAAGGGCGATTCTAGCACATTTTTTTTGTACAGAGAGAAGACATTGCTGGTATAGTTGCTTTTTTTTATTTAAATTGGTTAAGATGAATTTTTCTGCAATACGAATAGTGCTTGTTGGGACTACTCATCCTGGCAATATCGGCTCTGCGGCAAGAGCGATGAAAACGATGGGATTAACCCGTCTTTATCTGGTCAATCCAAAGTCTTTTCCTGATATAAGGGCCTGTGAAATGGCAGCGGGTGCTGATGATTTATTGGAAAGCGCAGTAGTAACTCAGGATCTGGAGCAGGCTTTGCAGGGCTGCCAGCTTGTTTTGGCGACCAGCGCAAGGCCAAGAGGAATTGCTTTACCGGGACTTAATCCGCCTGAAGCGGCCGCCTTGATTGCTGGCAAGTCCGATGACACCGAAGTGGCTTTTTTATTTGGCCGCGAACATGCGGGATTAACCAATGATGAGCTGCTGCGCAGTCAGTTCCATATTAATATTCCGAGTAATCCTGAATACAGTTCTTTAAATCTTGCCCAGGCAGTGCAAATTATTGCCTATGAGTTACGAATGAAATTGCTGTCTTCACCTAAAGCTGAAGTGGCACTGCGTGAAGATCGTGTGGCAACAGCAGAAGAAGTAGAACAGTTTTATGGGCATTTAACGGATGTGATGGTGGCAATCGATTTCTTGAGACCTGATAATCCTGGGCGCTTGCAGCAACGCATTCGCCGGCTTTTTAATCGCGTAGGTCTGGAACATATGGAGGTGAACATTCTGCGCGGTATTCTGAGTCATATGCAGAATGCTTTGAAATGGGCGAAAATTAATAAAGGGAGTTAATCATGAACAAAATGCCTCTTTATTTTGATTATATGGCAACTACACCAGTCGATCCGCGGGTTATAGAAAAGATGCTGCATTATCTGGGAAAAGATGGCATTTTTGGTAATCCAGCTTCAACTACACATATTTATGGTCAACAGGCTCAAATGGCCGTGGAAACAGCGCGCGCACAAATTGCAGAAGCAGTTCATGCTGAACCTGGAGAAATTGTATTCACCTCCGGTGCAACCGAGGCTGACAATCTGGCTATTCTTGGAGCGGCGAGATTTTATCAGCGAAAGGGCAGGCATTTAATCACATCTGTTACCGAGCATAAGGCTGTTCTTGACAGTTTTCATCAGTTGGAGCAGGAAGGCTTCCATGTAAGCTATCTTTCGCCTCAGCCTGATGGATTGCTTTCCTTACAGGATTTGGAGCAGGCCATTACTGATGAAACCATTCTTGTTTCTATCATGCACGTCAACAATGAAATTGGTGTAGTTCAGGATATTGCAGCCATCGGGGAATTATTAAAGAACAGGGGGATTATTTTTCACGTGGATGCAGCGCAAAGCACAGGGAAAATTGCGATTAATCTGCGTGAGTTGTCGGTTGATCTCATGTCATTTTCTGCTCATAAGAATTATGGCCCCAAAGGGATCGGTGCATTATTTGTGCGTCAGAAACCAAGAATACGACTGCAGCCGCAAAGTTTTGGCGGCGGGCACGAGGGTGGTTTACGTTCAGGAACTCTTGCGACCCACCAGATTGTTGGTATGGGCGAAGCCTTTGCTTTAGCCGAAGCGAGCCGAGAAGTGGAACAGGGAAGAATACTTAAATTACGCGAACAATTATGGAATAACATAAGGGTTCTGCCTGATGTTCATCTCAATGGCCATGCAAGACAAAGAGTAGCTGGCAATTTAAATATCACCTTTTCGGGAGTCGAAGGCGATTCATTGATTTACGCACTGAAAGATCTGGCGGTTTCCAGTACTTCTGCCTGTGCATCCTCTAGCATGCAACCCTCCTATGTGTTGAAGGCTATTGGTCTGGATAATGAAAGCGCTTTTAGCTCGATACGCTTATCAATAGGCCGATTTACCACAGAGGCTGAAATTATTGAAGCCTCGCAGATTATTCGTCAACAAATTTCACGGTTACATGAAATATCACCATGATCATTTATAATGAATTAGTAGAACGTTGTTTTTTTAAGCCCTGCCATGCAGGTATTCTGGATTGTAGTGAGCCATATACGGTGCATGCCAGGGCTGGTTATCCTGGCCGATCGGGGCATTTTGATCTTTATCTGCAGTGTGATTCAGGTTTGGTTAAAAAAGCAAGATTTAAAGCATTTGGTAATCCTTATCTGATTGCCGGCTTGGAGCTTCTCTGTGAGCAAGTGGAGAATAGTTCATTAAATGGACATCCTTGCTTTGAACATAGTAAGCTTGCGCGCAGGCTGGATTTGCCAAAAAATCAGCAGCAGCTTGTTTTTTTGATTGAAACAGGGTATCTCAGTGCTATAAATCAAATGAAAGAGAAAGTAGAGGTTTAAAATGAGTGTGGTGCAGCAACATGTTAACGATTCAATAGTGGGGGTTTCTCTGAGCGAGGCAGCCATTAAACATTTATTAAGTTATCTGGAGGCACAAACCGGAAGTAAAGGGGTACGTTTCTCCGTTAAAAAAACAGGTTGTTCTGGCCTTTCTTACGTGGTTGATTATGTCAATGAGACGGTCGAGGAGGATGTCAGTTTTCCACTTAATTCGGATTATCAGATTTATATCGATCGAAAAAGTTATCCTTATTTAAAAGGGATGCAGATTGATTATGTCAAACAGGGTCTTAATTCCAGGTTTATCTTCAATAATCCTAATCAGACGGGTCAATGCGGCTGCGGTGAAAGTTTTACTGTTGATTAAATAGGTCTGGTGGCAACAGCGAACAATCTTTGTATTTAGGTAACTTCCCAGGTACGTCATCCAGAGCGTAGCGAAGGATCTCCAACTGCTTAGAGCTGACCCAGATTCAGGAGATCCTTCACTGCGTTCAGGATGACGTTGAGACGATTTGACTGAATTAGAGTCAATGCGAACTCTGCGACAAATTTTAATTCTGGCTGCAAATGCAGCCTTTGAGGGGCTGCATCTTCGCTAAGAAGGATTCGGCTCCTTCTTTCTGCTATCTAAGGGTTTTGGTAGAACCTCTTTAAGACTCTCATTTAATCCAATTTTACACTGTTTGATAACAAATAATTGCGAATGTTTAAATATTGGCAATTACTTTTCTTAAGCTTTCTTTAGCGAAATTATGCAAAATTTGCTCCAATTAAAATTAATTAGTATAAATTTGCAACGAAATATGCAAAAAAACTTGATTAAATCTTAATTTTTTCTTAATATTTCCTTAATAAATGAGTATCTATAAAACAATGTTTACATAGTTTGTAATATTTGGTAGTATTGCGATCATGATGCTCAAAATGGGTAACTTTTTTTAATGATTCAACAGAGTCTTTGGAGAGATCAATGAGTGCAGTAATGCAAGATGTGACACAAATTAATGATGCCTTGATTCAGCAAGTAATCGGAACCGTCAAAGGGTATCTGAATGCTGTCAGCAATAAAGATAATAATCTTAACCTTTATCAACTGATTGTTGAGGAAGTAGAAGCTCCCTTATTTCGTACAGTGATGGAACTGACTCGCTATAATCAGTCAAAAGCTGCTCGTGTACTTGGCGTTAGCCGCGGCACATTGCGTACTAAATTGAAGCGATATTTTGATGATGAGTTTATTGGTACCCGTGGTTAATTTCTGAAGGCTTCTGTTGAGTGTATCTTGCGAAAATCATCGAATGTTTTGTTTAAACTATTTATCGCAGGATGCATTCAATTTTATTTCAGGTTTCTGTTTATTATAAAGAGATTTTGCTAGGAGCTAATTCTGTTGACCTGTTTTCAGTATTCCCCTGCTCTTTCGAGGTCTGATTTTCCGCTGCTTTTAAATCATTTATCGCGACTCTCATGCGTTTTAGTTTTTCTTTAGGAGAGTCCTCAGGAGCAGAGGCGTCTTTAGGTTTCCCATTATACCTGCGATAGAGTGGAACTAATCCAAAAGAAAGAGCCGCAGTTAGTATTGCTTGTATCTTTTCAGACCAGCTTGGTTTTTTTATCAAACCACTTTGCTCAGAAATTGTTTTGCAGTTCCTATGAAAATCGTTAAATGACAATTTTCCCTCTTTGAAGCTTTGGAGTTCCCCTCGCATCAGACTGCAATATTTTTTAATTCTGTGTTTATCAGGACCCTCGCTCTCAGATAATCGTTCCAGATTTGACAAGAGCGCTTTAAAATGGCTGAGCTTTTGAGTGTCAATAGGGGATTTATCCAGTTGCTTTTGATGCTGCTGCGCCTGCTGATCAATACTCATTTCTTTTCGATGAAGCAGCTCTCTGTATTTATTTTTATCGCTAGGCTCAAGGTTTGATACTAGTTGCTGAAACCGGTTCTTTTCCTGAGCGACTTTTTCTGCCAGTTCACTTGCCGTATCACAGTCGCTGAAATCGGCTGTAAAATAAGTTAATCGTTCCTCTATTCTTTGATCTTTTTGTTGTTCTTCATTTAACTGACTGTCTAAGCCATTTTTTTCCAGATTGCTCATGTCTTTGATATATTGCCTGGGGTTATTCAGCATTTTCTCAAATTCAAGTTGCACTTTCTTACTGTCCGCTTTGCTCAAACCTCCCCCCGGAGCCCTTAAATTGTTGACGGATTTTGAGTAGATAATTTTATTAAATATTGCATCGAAGGCGCATAAGGGTATCTTTTCCAGTTCTTTATTATCTTTATGTTTCTCAAAGAATTTAGCTATCTCTTTGTCCATAAATGGATATTGGCCATAGGTCTTGTTGACCTTATTCGTGTCAAATCTTCCTGAGACAAATGAATTAAGACCTACTGAGCTTTTTAAATCGTCCGTTATCTGATTTTCTGGTACCTTATGTTGAAGGAGATAGGTATTTATTTTCTCAGACAAAGAAATAAGATCCGCAACAGATGCGTAATTATTCATGTAAATTGTCAATTGAGCAGAATTCTTGAACCGCTCATTGTTATGTAACTCAGGTGAAATAACTTTAAATTCATTGACATTATGTGCCCAACTTTCCTTATTAATAAAATCAATCAGGCCCAGCAGGGTATTTTGATCCAGATTACCTATATCATTCAAATTGACATGTAGCTTGAATGAGGCATCTTTATGAATATCCGTTCCTGAAGGATGTGGGATTATATGATTCTTACTCAATTTTTCCTGGACCTGAGGCCAGAACTTCAGATGAGATTGATCATCGAGTGTTTCATAAAGATTTCGATAAATTGTATCATACTGACTTTGCAGTGGTGCTTTCTTTAAGCCTTTTTCCCCGGATGAGTATATATATATGAATTTCTGCATCATCTCGCAGCGGCCAGCAGTTTCTCTTCTAATTCTACTGATAAACTGATTTTCAGAAAGCAATTTGAATTGTTTATTAGAAGCCATAACTTTATAAAAATGAAGCAGCTTGTCAGTTAATTATAGAGCATCCTGGCTGTTGTCATTGAACTGGGCTTGTTACTATACAAATTTCTCTGGTTTTCCAAAGTTCAGTTTGCTATGATGATGGTCAAAGTCGGTTAGGCAATCGCTCTTTGCTTTGCAAGGGGAGGAAAGTCCGGGCTCCATAGGACGAAGTGCCAGGTAACGCCTGGGAGGCGTGAGCCTACGGAAAGTGCCACAGAAAATATACCGCCATGAAAATGGTAAGGGTGAAATGGTGCGGTAAGAGCGCACCGCGCAACTGGCAACAGTTGTGGCAGGGCAAACCCCACTTGGAGCAAGACCAAATAGGAATCCATCCGGTTTACCGGAACGTATGGTCCGTACGGGATTCGGGTAGGTCGCTTGAGGCATTCGGTGACGAATGTCCCAGATGAATGATTGTCCCTGACAGAACCCGGCTTATCGACCGACTTTTTTCTCACCTCCGTTTGCCTGCGAAGTAGCATTATCCCGTCTTGGACGCTCGTAATAATGGTTTAAGCTTGATTATGTTTAACCCAGGCTTTACTATCGGAAGCCTGAATTCCTGAATAAATAGAAAGTTATGATTTTATGCCTCGATGTGGGAAACTCTCATATATATGGTGGGGTCTTTGCAGGGGATGAGATCCGCTTGCGATTTCGTCATACATCCAAAGCCTGTACATCAGATGAGTTCGGTATTTTTTTGAAAACGGTCTTGCGTGAGAATCAATGCTCACCGGAAGCCATTAAGCAAATCGCTATTTGCTCAGTTGTACCGCAACTGGACTATTCTCTGCGTTCTGCTTGTCTTAAATACTTTACTGTCGACCCTTTTTTTCTGCAGGCCGGCGTAAAAACAGGACTCAATATCAAGTATCGAAATCCTCTGGAAGTAGGTGCAGACAGGATTGCCAACGCCATATCGGCAGCACATATTTATCCTGGTAAAAACATTATTGTGATTGATTTTGGCACAGCAACCACGTTCTGTGTCATTACTGCACATAAATTTTATCTGGGAGGAGCTATTCTTCCGGGAATGCGTTTATCGGTCGATGCACTTTCCAATAATACGGCTAAATTACCGGCGGTAGAAATTGTAAAAATGAACCAGGCTGTTGGCCGTTCCACCATTGAAAGTATCCAGTCGGGCGTTTATTTTGGCGCCATAGGGGCTTGCCGCGAACTAATACACCGGATAAAAGCTGAATCCTTTCATGATGAAGAAGTGTTGGTACTGGCTACTGGCGGTTTCGCTTCCTTGTTTGAAAAGCAAAATATTTATGATCATCTGGTACCAGACCTGGTATTGCAGGGCATTCGCCTGGCTGCCTTAATGAATCAATCGATGTAGCTCCTTTGTTCCTGATATCACCCGTCTGTAATCAATCATTTCCGCGCAGGCGAAAATCTATTTATGATTTGGCACTGTGCCATATTTAAAATGGATTTCCGCCTGCGCGTGCGCAAAAAATTGTCTTTGCGAGCATTAGCGAAGCAATCCAGATCCCGGCTTGTTCAGGTTTCGATCTGGATTGCTTCACTTTGTTCGCAAAGACGACATGTTTGTTGCTTGGTTCTATTTACGCAACAATGCCGCGCGGAAAAGACAAAGCTTGAATAAAGGAAAATGAGCAATTCGAAAGAATCCTTCAGTCTTTAAAGGCCTACTACCTGCACCGAGCAACCTTCTGCCACTCCATAAAAAAATCAATCTGCCCGCCACTTGTTCAAAAATATCGCTCCCATTAAAAATTAAACAAAATTTGTTGACGAGAAGGATTTTGTGTTTCTATAGTGTAAGAAAGTGGTGTAAAATACTAAAAAAGTGGAGAATTGTGGGATAGCCTGCAAAATTAATCATGTTTCGTGGCATAACGTCTTTGACAATCGATGCGAAGGGTCGTATAGCGGTTCCAACACGTTACCGTGAAGCATTGGACAACGCAGGCAATGCCTCTTTAGTTATCACTATTGATACTGAAGAAACCTGTCTTTTGTTGTATCCCGCTGCACAATGGCAAGTTATTGAAGATAAATTGCAGAGTTTGCCGAGTTTTAACGCGGCTGCAAGGCGTATCCAGCGTTTGCTTATTGGGCATGCAACTGATGTTGATGTAGATAACAATGGACGATTATTATTGCCTCCTTTGCTGCGTGAATACGCAGGACTCGAAAAGCATGCAGTAATGATTGGCCAGGGCAATAAGTTTGAGATTTGGAATGATAAGATCTGGGAAGAAAAACGTGAAAGCTGGTTAGCTGAGGAAGCCTCTCAGCACGATGTCTTACCAGATGAAATGAAAACATTTTCTTTATAGTGGAACAGAATGCATCAATCAGTCTTATTAGAAGAATCGATAAATGGTTTGGCAATCAATCCGCAGGGTGTCTATATTGATGCCACTTTTGGCAGAGGAGGGCATAGTCGTGCAATTCTCGAACGCTTGTCTGAACAAGGCCGATTGATTGCGATTGATAAAGATCCTGAGGCTATTCAGTTTGCCAGTGAAGTATTTGCCCAGGAAAAACGCTTCGAGATTTTCCACGGTTCGTTTGCTGATATTGCCATATACGCGGAAAAAGCAGGCGTTTTTGGTGCTGTAGATGGAGTGTTAATGGATTTGGGAGTGTCATCTCCGCAGTTAGATGACGCAGAAAGGGGGTTTAGTTTTTTAAAAGAAGGCCCTCTGGATATGCGAATGAACCTGCATCAGAAACTTGATGCCGCAACCTTTGTTAATCGTACCGACGAGCAGGAAATGAAGGAGGTGTTCAGGAAGTACGGAGAAGAGCGTTTTGCAGGAAGGATTGCGCGGGCGATAGTGGCAGCCCGCCAGCAATCTCCTATATTGACTACTCAGGCACTTGCCGAGATCGTCAAGGCGGCAAATCCAAAATGGGAAAAACATAAGCATCCTGCAACAAGAGTATTCCAGGCAATACGTATTTATATCAATGATGAATTAAGCGATTTGGAAAAAGCGCTCAAATCATCTGTTGAAGTGTTAAAGATCGGGGGGCGTCTGGCGGTTATCTGTTTCCACTCCTTAGAAGATCGAATAGTGAAGCAGTTTATGAAGGCAATGGAGGAAGGCAATAGACCGCCTCCCGGTGTGCCGGTGAAATACAATGAGATTGTAAAAAAATTCAGACGAGTAGGTAAGGCGATTATGCCAGAAGAAAATGAGATTAAAGAGAATATCAGATCCCGTAGTGCGGTCCTTAGAATAGGAGAGAAGTTGTCATGAATGCCGCAGCCAGAGCGATAAATCAAAGCAATTTATTTACTGGACAATTATCTGAAATGCGCTTATCCAAACAGATGAGTTTGATAATAACTTTGCTAATCAGTGTGCTCTTAAGTGCACTGGCAGTAGTTTATATTACCAATGAACATCGATTACGCTTTGATTATTTGCAGCAATTAGAGCAAAATAACCACCAATTGCAATTACAGTGGGGACAGTTACTTTTGGAACAGGCAAGCTTGGCTACTCCGGCGCGCGTTGAGCAATTGGCTATCGAAAAATTACGTATGCGTTTACCGGCAGATAAACAAACCTTTGTATTAAAGCCACGATGAAAAAAAACGGACACCGTTTACGGTTAATCACCGTTTCAGGCTTTTTTGTTCTCATTCTGGGGGTCTTAGTCTGGAGAATGCTTGACCTCACTGTCCTGCACAGACAATTTCTTAAAGGACAAGGCGACGCCAGAAGTTTAAGAGTTCAGGATATTCCTGCGTATCGGGGAATGATAACCGATCGTAACGGTACGCCGCTCGCTGTCAGTACCCCTGTTCAATCTGTTTGGGTTAATCCCAAAGAATTTTCTCCTACCCCTCAGCAACTTGCAACATTGTCCAAAATAACCGGCATCCCCGCCAAAACACTAAAAGCACGAGTTGAGAAAGCCAAAAGCAGGGAGTTTCTTTATTTACAACGTCAGTTACCCCCTATGCTTGCCAAGGAGATTGAAGTATTAAAAATTCCAGGTGTCAATTTCCAGCAGGAATTTAAACGCTATTACCCGGAAGGCGACAGTACTGCTCAGTTAATTGGTTTTACCAATATTGATGATGCCGGAATTGAAGGAATGGAACTGGCCTATCAGGACTGGCTAATGGGCGTTCCTGGCAAAAAGCGGGTTGTGAAGGATAGAACAGGCCATATTGTTGAAGTATTAGGAATCCTCAAGGAACCTAAACCCGGACATGATTTGGTTTTGAGTATCGATCGCCGTATCCAGTACCTTGCGCATCATGAATTAAAAAATACAATGGAGAAATTTGCCGCTCGCAGTGGTTCGGTCGTTGTGGTTGATACTCAAACAGGTGAAATTCTGGCAACCGCCAATTATCCCTCGTTTAATCCTAATGCCAGAGCTAACTATTCCCGGGATAGTTATCGTAACAAGGCGATCACCGATACCTTTGAACCCGGCTCAGTTATCAAACCGTTCAGTATTGCCAGTGCGCTTGGCAGCGGTATGGTAACGCCGGCTACAATTATTGATACCCGTCCAAGCTGGATGATTGTTCATGGACATACTATACGAGATGTTCATAATTATGGCGTACTTGATGTAACAGGAGTTTTAGAACATTCAAGTAACGTCGGGGTGACCAAAATGGTGCTCTTAAGTCCTCCAGAGCAATTACTTGGGCTTTTGCAGCGCAGTGGTTTTGGCCAAAGAACAGAGAGCGGTTATCCGGGAGAAAGCGATGGGGCGATTGTCAAGCCTAAAGATGCCAATCCTTTCGTTTTAGCGACCGTCAGTTTTGGATATGGACTATCAGTGACGCCCCTGCAATTGGCCAAAGCCTATCTGATATTTGCCAATCATGGCAATTTGCTGCCTGTTACTTTGTTGCATAATCCCGATTATCACCCGAGTGTCGAAAAGGTAATTGACGAGAAAACTGCCAATGATGTTCTGGCTATGATGGAGGCCGTTATGGTCGAGGGCACGGGTAAGGCAGCCCAGATTCCAGGCTATCGTGTAGCTGGTAAAACAGGAACCGCCCGAATCGCTGGAAAAAATGGCTATGAGGCCAATCGGCATATAGCCAGCTTCGTTGGTATTGCTCCAGCATCGCGTCCTCGACTGGTTGTGGTTGTAGTAATTCATGAGCCGACTAAAAATGGTTATTATGGGGCTGCGGTCGCAGCGCCCTTATTTGCAAAAGTAATGTCAGGCGCCTTACGCACTCTGGATATTCCGCCCGATATAACAACAGGCTAAGTCAAATGAAACTTAATAAACTCCTCTGCCCCTGGATTGACGATGTAATATCTGAATTGGAAATAACTGGTATAAGCAATGATAGCAGGTCAGTTAAGGCTGGTGATTTATTTATAGCCTACCCGGGTCATGCGTCAGATGGACGACAGTTTATTCCACAAGCTGTAAAGAATGGGGCTGCTGCAGTTCTTTTTGATCCTCAAGGATGGAAGATTTCCGAACCTGACACGTCTACTGTGTATATTCCACTGGCTAATCTTGTATCAAAGCAGGCTGAACTGGCGGCCCGATTTTATCAAAACCCTTCGGACAGCCTCTACGTTACCGGAGTCACTGGAACGAATGGTAAAACAACAATTGCTTATCAGTTAGCACAGGCGCATGAGCTTCTTTCTGCAAAATCGGCTTATATCGGCACTTTGGGCTTTGGAAAAGCGGATAAACTGCAATCACTGGCAAATACTACGCCCGATGCATTTTGTCTGCAACAGCTATTCAGTCAATTTCGTCAATCCGATATAAGTCAGGTGTGTATGGAGGTATCTTCACATGCTCTTGATCAGGGACGCACTGATTGCATTCGTTTTTCTCAGGGGATTTTTACCAACTTAACCCATGATCATCTTGACTATCATCATACGATGGCTGAGTATGCAGAGGCCAAGGCAAAACTGTTTGCGTTTCCAGAGTTAAAGTGGGCCATTGTAAATCAGGATGATAAGTATACTCCACAAATCCTGAAATCGGTTTCTGCAGATTGCCAGTTGTTAAGCTATGGTGTTCATCAGCAGGCAGATGTCAGAGCTACTGAACATGAAATCAGTCTGACAGGAACCCGAATTAAGCTGAACTCCCCTTGGGGAAGCCATGAATTGCAGATAAGAGCTTTAGGATATTTTAATATTTACAATGCCCTGGCTATATTTTCCAGCCTTATGGCTGCAGGCTATCCCGTGTCTGAAGTGGTTGATACGATGTCTAAACTTCGAGCCGCTCCAGGCCGTATGGAGATTGTAAGCCAGGAGCCCTATACCATTGTGGATTATGCTCATACACCGGATGCTCTGAAAAATGTTCTTGAAACCTTAAATGGTGTTAAAAAGGGTAAAATCATTGCGGTGTTTGGCTGCGGCGGCGACAGAGATAAAACGAAACGCCCCATTATGGGGCAAATTGCCAGTGACAATGCGGATATTGTGATTATGACCAGCGACAATCCACGTACCGAAGACCCTGTGCAAATTCTTGATGAAATTGAGCAAGGCATTCATAAACGAGACAATTTATATAAAATTGCCAACAGGGAAGAAGCAATCGCCAAAGCAGTCAGTCTTGCTTCAGCTGATGATATCGTGTTAGTGGCTGGAAAAGGGCATGAATCCTATCAGCAAGTTGGCAGCATACGCCATCATTTTTCTGATCAGGAAGTCTTGAATCGCTATGTGAATAAAGTTAATGAGTGTTGTTAAGAAATTATTGCAGATTGGCCCTTTGGCCCATAGCGGTCAGGATAAGTAATTTATCCTGACGGCTATGGGCCAAGGACCCAACTTACATGCTTTCTTAAAACAATCGCTGATTTCTCATAATACTAAATGACTTTGCATCCATCTCGGCGGATTCCCCATCCAGAAAATAAGCCACATCATCTCGAGCACCGGTTTGCTGATAGTCGCCACCCCATTCGAGGACTGCCCATTTGATTAGAGGATTGAAAATATTGTGATCCCATTCAAAGGCAGCATGTCTGCTTGCTTCAGCCAGATTAATTTTTACAAATTCTTCCTGATCTGCTGCATCGGACTTATTCTTAAATTCGGCAAAACTTTTGGCATCCATTTCGGCCGTTTCCGGATTTACAAAATAGGCAATGTCTTTTCTTGGGGGCAGAGCTTGCGGACCACCAAATTTTTGCCCAACACTGGCGCATTTGACTACTAGCCAACCAATGGCAAATTTGCCGATTTTGTGATCCCATTCCAAGGCTACATAAGTCATAATCAGTTTATCCTTATCTAATTTTTCCATGAACTATTTGAAAAAGAAATATTTTTTATCTTTTAATCAAACATTATAAAATGTAGACAAGAAGTAAAGGATTGTCGACTTCTGATTTAATTTCCAACACCAGCAATTCGCTGCAGTTCAGCAAGTTTACCGGTAGCCATTAGATAACGATCAAAATCATGCCTTGGTGGATGTGCCTTGCGTAGCTGCAAAAAGGCTGTTTGCGGATCTGCAGCTTGTTTAAGCGCAAGCGTTTCCGGCTCGGGGTTATACAGGGCTAAGGCCAACTCCTCCCAGGTCTTTGCTGCCGGTTCATCCATAAAAACCTGGTTTTCCGGAAGAGGACTAAAGGGAAGATGATACAATGTATGTAATTTGCCGCTGAGTATTTGTACCGCCCGCAACTTCGCTTCGATGCTATGGCCGGCGATGTGTGGAGTGTTAACTGTGGCCATTTTGATAATCTCGGGA
Organism: Legionella genomosp. 1; assembly: GCF_900640215.1. NCBI lineage: Bacteria > Pseudomonadati > Pseudomonadota > Gammaproteobacteria > Legionellales > Legionellaceae > Legionella > Legionella genomosp. 1. The sequence goes on along the minus strand of NZ_CAAAJH010000002.1, from coordinate 201,619 downwards.
TTTATCGCGGGTTCATTACTGTATACATCAGTGCAATAAATTAGCCCTGGTCGTTTTAATAGAGATTGTTCATTAACGATATGTCCTCTGGCGGCATTAATAATAATCCCTTGCGGGTTGAAGGCATTAAAAAATGGCTCATCCAGAAGGTGAAAACTGGGGTAGGGAGCAGTCGTGTGTAAATTCGCATGTATGGTTATAAGATCGGCGTCTAATAACTCATGATAGCCGCAGCTTTTAAAGCCGGTATCAGAAGCGGCCTTCAGAGGATCGTAGGCTAATACCTGAAACCCCAACATCTTCAAACGTCGGCTGACTTTTGAACCGACCACACCAGCGCCAATCACCACCGCATTCTTACCGGTAAAATTTCGATGCTTTTTTAACCAGGCAATACTGCAAACGACATAATCCGCAACCGCTTGGGCATTACAACCTTTTGCATCGAGTAATTCAATCCCCAGTTGGGTCAGCAAACCGCTATCGATATGATCGGTGCCACTACTGGCTGTCGCCACATATTTGACCCGATGTTTTTTAAAAAGGGCTTCGTTGACCTTCAATGTGGCTCGACAAAGAAGGATTTCCTGTCCTGCCAGCAAATGAGGGATATGGCTTTGATCTTCATAAACTGTCAGATTAAAAGGCGCTGGGAAAGCGGCCTTCAAATTGGGGAGTGATGCGTCGGCTAGTATGTTCATAAATGAAAAACAGCAACCAGCAGACGAAGAGAATAATTCATAAGCGGATTGAGAATCCAGCTCAGAGCGCCAGTGATCAGCAACAGAAGCACGATGAAAAATCCATAAGGTTCAATTTTCTGAAATTTCATTGCGGCTCGGGGTGATAACAGACTCATTACCACTTTACTTCCATCCATCGGGGGAATAGGCAGCAGATTAAAGAAACAGAGCAGCAGGTTTATGATCATTCCGGCTCTTGCGGCTAATAACAGAAACAGGGCATAGCTAGTGCGCTGGGGATCAAGATAAAACGAAAGTTTAAAACAAATGGCCCAGAATATTGCCATGACCAGATTAGACAAAGGACCTGCTAAAGTGACTAAAGCGAGATCACGACGCGGATTGCGCATACGAGAGGGCATAATGGGCACAGGTTTTGCCCAGCCAAAAACAAAACTGAATTTGCTTAGAGTTAATACCAGCAGAGGAACAACGATAGTTCCAAACAGATCGATATGTCTAACGGGATTAAAACTGAGCCGCCCTTCCTGCTCGGCAGTTCGATCGCCGCATAATGAAGCAACCCAGGCATGTGAGGCTTCATGAATGGTTATCGCCAGCAAAACAGGAATAATCCAAATAGCGATTTGCTGTATCGTAGATAATTCTGGCATGAGAAACGCTGATAAAAAGAGAGAGTTTAACTCGCAATGACAACAGGAACAAGATCATAAGCTACCTGCATTTAGCTTAAACTGAACCGGAGAGAGGATTTTTTTGTCATTTCCAGGGGAGTTAAGTATAATCAGCCCAGCCGAAGATTCAGGAGTATAAGGCATTGCGCAAATTAGTGATTTGGTCAGGGCTGGTTATTTTATCCCTGATATTTTTTGCCTCAGGCATTAGCCAGTTGCCGGTGATTGACAGGGATGAGGCGCATTTTGCACAAGCCAGTCGTCAAATGCTCCAATCAGGTAACTTTTTTCAAATCCGCTTCCAGGATAGAACACGCTTTCAGAAACCGCCCGGAATAAATTGGCTTCAGGCTGGCAGTGTAAAATTATTCAGTGAACCTGATGCAAACCAGATTTGGCCTTATCGGATTCCTTCTGTTTTAGGGGCGTTAATTGCCGTATTGGCAACTTTCTATTTTGGTTCACGTCTGTTGAATGAACGCTCGGGATTGATAGCAGCGCTATTGCTAGCCTCTTGCCTCTTGCTTGTGGTTGAGGCGCATATGGGGGTGATTGATGCAGCACTTCTTGCCACTGTGGTGTTAATGCAGGGTGCCCTGTGGCTGGTTTATCAGGCAAGCGCTAATAATACCAGGATTCACTGGGCCTGGCCTTTATGTTTCTGGCTGGCAATGACTGTGGGCCTGGTCTTGAAAGGGGTTACCCCTTTAGTAGGGTTTCTGTCGATAGCGGCTCTTTGTATGGCCGATAAAAACATTCGCTGGTTACGCAACCTATGGCCGTTTACAGGCTTATTAATTCTTATTTCTCTGACCTTAATCTGGGTTATCCTGGTCAATCAGGCTGAGCACAGCAACTACCTGATGCAAATGATTCATAAAGATTTATTACCCAAGCTGAAGGGCGGACATGAATCACACGGAAAGCCTCCTCTTTTTCATTTAGCTATCCTGCCATTAACCTTTTGGCCCGCGTCTCTTTTTTTATGGCCCACTGCAGCTTATGCATTCAGGCATCGGCATGAAAAGGCGGTGAGATTTCTTTTGAGCTGGGTCATTCCGAGCTGGCTTTTTTTTGAAATCATGCCAACCAAGTTGCCTCAGTATATTCTTCCCGTTTTTCCGGCTTTAGCGCTGTTAGCAGCAATGGCGATTGATTCTTTAATCAATATGAAAAAAACTGGCTTGCAAGAGGGGGGCGCTTCGGCTAATCGCTGGCTTAAATTCCTGCAGAGCCTTTGGGGAATATTATCTATTGGGCTTGTGATATTCCTGACTATTATCTCCTATGTCTTTTTAAACCACAGCAGCTGGCCCGCTGTTTCAATTCTATTTTGCGGGATAACATTCGCAGTGGTAACCGTGTATTTTATTTTCAGACAAGCTTATTATCAGACCATTGCTTCGCTGCTTATTATGGCGAGTGTGGTATATTTTTTGAGCTTTAATCGAGTTTTGCCGGAGCTCGAGCCGCTTTGGATTACGCCTAAAATCGCTGAGCTGGCTTTAAAACATGCGGTTAACTCCGATAATCCTTTAATTGCCGTAGGCTTTGATGAGCCCAGTCTTGTTTTCAATCTAAATACCAACTGGATAAAATTTGCAGATAGTGCCGAGGCTATTTCCTCTTTGGAAAAAAATCCAAGGCAGTTGCTCCTGGTTGATGACAAGACATTTGCTCAATGGACTATCGCTTTTGATTCTTTTGGCGTTATTGCAAGACTGCGTGGTTTTAACTATAGTAAAGGCCGATGGCTCAATCTTTTTCTCATCGGGCCTAAAAATAAAGAGAGTAATGATGTCTCCGTGTAACAAAATAATGTCTTTTTTTATCAAACCCTGGGTAATGGTGTTAGCAGTAAGTTTGATTGCCTTTTGCTTTTTCTTTATAGATAAACCGCTGGCAGAATTTTTCTTTAATATTGATCTGCGCCATAATTACCAATTTCTGGAGTTATTCACCAAACTGGGGGCGGGTTTCTTTTATTTTTCAGCTTTTATATTAGGAATATTCATTTTTAGATATATCAGGGTTAATACAGACTGGGAAGCAAAATGCTGGTTTCTATTGCTGTGTGTATTAGTACCCAGCTCAATTTGCGGGTTTCTGAAAGTAGTATTGGGACGTGCCAGGCCCAGTATGCTGCTTGAAGGCCAATACTTTGGCTTTTATGGTTTTCAAACACATTCACCCTTCTGGTCTTTTCCGTCTGGTCATACGACCACTATAATGTCAGTTGCTGCCGGCTTAAGTCTATTGTATCCACGTTCCAGCTCTTATGTGCTGACTGTGGGATTTTTAGTCGCTGTTTCGAGAATTATATTAAACCACCATTACTTAAGCGACGTGCTGGCAGCCACTTATCTGGTGTTTATAGAGCTTGCCGCATTGCTCTGGGTTTTACGCAAAAAGAAATGGTTGGAATCTGCCTGGCAAAACTCCCAGTGCAGTATGTATGGATGCAGCAGCAGGACGATGAGTCAGTAATATAGTAAGGGAGTGACTTTTGAAACAACCTATAAATTTATCAGTAATTATTCCTGTATATAATGAAGAGGATAATGTTGAAGTACTTTTTCATGAACTAGTGAATGTTTTGGAAAAAGATGATTATTGCTTTGAGGTCATTTTTGTTGATGACGGCAGCAATGATGAGACTGTCAGCCGTTTATTGAAGCTGGCAGCAGAGGATGAGCGATTGCAATTGGTACGGCACAGGGTTAACTGTGGTCAGAGTGCTGCTCTGGTTAGCGGGGCAAAGGCAGCGCGCTATGAATTTTTAGTGACGCTTGATGGCGACGGCCAAAATGATCCTAATGATATTCCTGCGCTTTGCGGCTTTATTGAAGACCACAAAACGGTGGTGCTTGGAAATCGAAAACGTCGAGATGATAAGCTGATTCGCCGCATTTCTTCCCGTGTAGGCAACGGCGTGCGTCAGACTATTTTGCGTGATAGTTGTCCTGACACCGGTTGCAGTCTGAAACTGTTCCCCAGGAGTGCATTTTTAAATTTGCCTCATTTTAATCATTTACACCGCTATTTACCGGCATTATTTTTAAGAGCTGGATACAGGTTAGTGAACGTGCCTGTTAACCACCGCCCGAGAAGGCATGGTGTGTCAAAATATGGGGTCATGAATCGATTATTTGTTGGTATTTACGATCTGGTGGGGGTGCGCTGGCTATTGAAAAGACCCTGTTCGCCGGAGGTTATCAATAATGAACTCTGAGTCAATCTGGCTATGTGTGGGATTAGTCGGGCAAGGCATTTTTTCTGCCCGATTTTTTATTCAATGGCTAATAAGTGAAAAAGAAAAGCGAAGTGTTATTCCGGTTGCTTTCTGGTATTTAAGCTTATTAGGCGGTATCACATTATTAATGTATTCAATTTACAAAAAAGATCCGGTGTTCATCCTGGGCCAGTCCACCGGTGTGTTTATTTATTTAAGAAATCTTTTTTTAATTCAACGGGAAAGAGTCGCGCGGCAATTAAAAACAACGGGGTGAGGTACATTCAGTCCGGTTTGCTATGTTAATTACCCTCATTGCTTCGTGACGTCTACAAGGGTTGTTGCGTAAATGAAGATAGGTACACAAAAAATCGTCTTTGCGAGCGTTAGCGAAGCAATCCAGTTCCTTACTCTGTTCAAGTTTAGATCTGGATTGCTTCACTTTGTTCGCAAAGACGACAAATTAGTTGTGTGGTTCTATTTACGCAACAATGCCCGTCCACAATGACGGGCTTGAATTAAGCTTCGGTAATCTCGATCATCTTCCTCAATGCTTTTTTAGCATTATCGATAACCCATTGCTGGTCATTAAGCTGCAGGCGCTGACGTAAGCCAGTGAACTCGTTGACTACATCACCCGCTTTCACTTCATTGTATGCCATTTCTTTGCCTTGCCTTAGCAAATCAACAAGACCAATCAAATGAGGGGGATCATTCCTCGACATCGTTGCGCAGCCGCAGCCAATGCCTTTGGCATCATCAGGTTTAGGGGCTTCAGCGAGATTCACTACCTGAATCCCTAAGTTTTTACAATGTTGTTTTACATTTTCTACCATATGGTTTTCTGTACCGATGGCATAACGTTTGGTGCCAGCACGATCATTCACAACATAATCCCAAATGAATGCTGTAGAGCCAGCCTGCTGTGCCGCGCGAATCACTTCGTTTCGGCATTCGGGATGTACCACTGTGGCATAGTCTTGCGAGTGCCAGTAATCACACATATAAGCCTGATAGTGAGTATGAACAGCGCATTGACTGGAAAACAGTATTAACTCGGCTTTATCAAAAGTATCGAGTGTGGCCTTATCCTGAGCTTCCAGTGAGTATTGGGCACCGGCAGTTCCGCCTGGCCAATAAGCCAGATTTTTAATTCCCAGCCAGTAGGCTACATTTTCACCCATATGCTGATCTGGTATGAACAGGATCTTCTTATTTTGAGCGCGAGCCCATTGGAAGATTTTTTTTACGTTTGAACTGGTACAAACCGCGCCTCCCTGTGCCCCGGTCATGGCTTTAACCCGTCCTGAGGTGTTCATATAGCAAACCGGTAAAATATTTTCAGCCCCATACCGTTCATTAAGATCCAGAAAGGCAGGCTCGACCATAAAGTCTTTAGCCAGCATTTCCATAGTACAACCCGATTTAGGGTTGGTTATATAAACATGTTGATTGTCATTGGCGAGAATACTTATTGACTCCGCCATAAAATGAACGGCGGATTCAATAATAACCGACTTCTGGGGGTTTTGCGCTGCCATTAATGCCAGCTGGTAGGAATCCCCGATCTGGCCGCCGAATTGTTCTACAAGTCTGACAATATCTCCGCCCATATAATAATGCGCTAAAAGCAACAGGCGCTCGCCAAAATGGGCCTGCGCTTTTTGCATATATGGCTTCATCCAGGCAAGTACCGTGGTAAGCTTGCGATCAGCTAATGCCTGATACTCCTCGGCATAGGGAATGAAATCTTCCTGGTACCAGTCCAGCGGGTAATCACTTTGACAGATACTCATGTCATTAGTGATGTGCATAATACTTTTTTCAGGTTGGTAAATGGATGAATAACCGAACATTACTACCTCATAAGAAAGGTCTGATTAAAAAAATGGGTTTTGCGGCGATGTCAATCGAGCAATACTTTCCTGGGCATGGAGATTTTTATCAGGAAAGTCTTCGCGATAATGGCCTCCCCGAGATTCCCTTCGACAGAGTGCTGCCCTGACGATAAGTTCAGCATTCAGAACAATATTTCTCAGTTCAATGAAATCTCTGGTGATACAATGCTTCCAGTAATACTCCTCAATAATTTTCTTTCTCTTCAATATTAATTGTAGTAAATCTTCAAGACCGGCCTCGGTTCTTACAATTCCGGCATAGGAGGTCATTTCGCCGCGCAAACCGCGCCAATGGGCATTAATCTGGCTCGCTCTCCGTGGATTGACGGCGCCTGAAGACGACCAGTTAGGGATATCCTGAGACAATTTGTTGGGAGTGGAGATATCTTTTAATGTACAGCGAGCGGCATTACTCGCCATTGCCAGTGCTTCCAGAAGGGAATTGCTGGCAAGCCTGTTGGCGCCGTGCAAGCCGGTGAATGCCACTTCACCAACAGCATACAGCCGTTTAAGGTCTGTTCTGCCGTCGACATCAGTTAATACTCCTCCGCATTGATAATGGGCAGCTGGAACAACTGGAATCATATCCTGGCTCATATCAATCCCTATCGTTTGCAGAGTAGAGAAGATTTGAGGAAAACGTTTTTTAAGAAAGGCACGGGATTCATGAGTAATATCCAGATGTACGAAGCCCTGCTGCCCTTGTTCAATTTCACTAAAAATAGCACGGGCCACCACATCGCGTGTTGCCAGTTCCATTGCTTCCGGCGCATATTTTTTCATGAACCGCTCGCCGGATTCCGGATTGATCAGAAGTGCACCTTCACCGCGTACCGCTTCCGAGATTAAAAAATTATTCAGGCTATGATGATGCAAAAGGGTAGGATGAAACTGATAAAACTCCATATTTCCAACACGTGCTCCAGCCCGGTAGGCCATGGCCACGCCATCTCCGGTCGCCACCATTGGATTGGTGGTATATCGATAGGTCTTGCCCGCTCCACCCGTAGCCAGAATGACGCAGGGAGCAAGAAATGTGTGGATTAGGTTTGCCTTGCAGTCGAGAAGATAAGCGCCCAGCACTTCCCCCTGGATATCGGTTCGATGCGGGTGATAATGAGTGATAAGATTAACCGCGATATGATGTTCAAATACCGTGATTTGTTTCAACTCTGCGATTTGGCTCAGAAGGGCCTGCACGATAACCAGCCCGGTTTGATCTCCGGCGTTAAATATACGGCGAAAAGAGTGTCCGCCTTCCTGAGCCAGGTTATAACCAGTATCTGTACGGGTGAAGGGAACTGAATAGCCTAGTAGTTCTTCAATAATGGAAGGGGCTTGTCGAATGATAAATTCAACAGCAGGTTCATAGCATAAACCATCTCCTGCCAGAATAGTATCTCCGATATGAGCTTCCAGAGAGTCTTCTTGCGTAAATGCGGCGGCAATACCTCCCTGGGCATAACGGCTGTTGCATTCACCCAGCTCTGCCTTACTGATTAAAGCAATGCGAAGACGAGGCTGTAATTTAAGAACCTGCAGACAATAATGTAAACCCGCAATACCCGTTCCTATGACAATGACATCAAATTCCCGAGAGGCCCCTTGTTGTGATAATGATTCTTCGATCATGAAAATGCTTTCACCAATTGCGCGGCCAAGCCAGTGTAACTCTCGGGTGACATGGCTAATAGTCTGGTTTTTGCTGCCTCGGGTATATCCAGCCCTTTAATAAATTGTTGCAGACTGTCTGCGTCAATTCCCTGGCCCCGAGTCAAGTCTTTTAACTGTTCATAAGCATCCGGGATCTGATAGCGCCGCATGACAGTCTGAACCGCTTCAGCAAGAACTTCCCAGTTATCTTCGAGATCTTCCTTCAATGCGGACTTATTGATCTGGAGTTTATCGTTGCCTTTGGCAATTGCCTGATAGGCGATGAGCGTATAGGCAAATCCAGCACCGAGATTTCTTAGCACAGTAGAGTCGGAAAGATCGCGCTGCAGACGGGATTTCGTTAATTTATCCGCAAAATGCTCAAACAGGGCATTGGCTAATCCCAGATTGCCCTCGGCGTTCTCAAAATCGATGGGGTTCACTTTGTGGGGCATGGTGGAGGAACCGACCTCGTCCGCAATTGTTTTCTGAGTAAAATAGTTTAGTGAAATATAAGTCCAGATATCCTGAGTGTAGTCGAGCAGAATATTATTGATTCGCACCATAATGTGACAGACTTCAGCAATGCCGTCATGCGGTTCAATCTGAGTGGTGTAAGCACTGAAAGACAAACCCAGTGAGCTGACAAAAGAAGCACAATGTTTACGCCAGTCTACTTCCGGATACGCGGCGACATGCGCGTTATAGTTGCCAACCGCGCCATTGCATTTGGCGGGGATCAATACTTCAGCAAGCTGCTGCTGAGGTCTTTTAAGACGTGCCACAAAGTTAACCAGTTCTTTGCCTAAGGTTGTCGGGGTTGCAGGTTGCCCATGAGTGCGGGATAACATTGCCGCATCACCATGTTGTTTCCCCAGCAGGGTGATACCGCCAATAATTTCTGCCAAAGTAGGCTGAATAACCTGAGCTAATGCCTCTTTTATCATCAGGGCATAGGAGAGATTATTAATATCTTCCGAGGTGCAGGCAAAATGAATGAAACCGGCTGCGGCGCTCAAACGAGGATGGTCAGTCAGCTTTTCCTTTAGATAATATTCAATTGCCTTGACATCGTGATTGGTTTTTTTCTCAATGGTTTTAACTTTTTCAGCTTCTTCTTCATTGAAATTACTAAGAACCTGCTCCAGAAAACATTTGTCCACTTCTGACAAAGGCTTCACCTCCGGAATATCCGGATTAGCAGCTAAAGCTTCCAGCCAGCGAACTTCCACTATCAGACGATAATAGATGAGTGCAAACTCGCTAAAATAGGGGCTTAGTATGCTGGTTTTTTTTTGGTAGCGGCCGTCAAGCGGAGAGACGGCAGTTAAAGAAGTTAAGCTCATGAATATTTTCACCACAGTCATAAAGCACATATAATATTAGAAGCTAGACCATATGTGAATAAAACAATAGAAATATGCCATTTTTTTTCACTTAATTAAGGCTGTCGGCCCACATTAACAGCGGGCAGCACATGCCGGTTTAATAAATAAACCGCGAGAAGTAACGAAAAGCGGCTTTTTGCAGCAAAAATACAGGAAAAGTAAACAATCTTTGTCTAAACATTATAATATTCTTTGAAATTGGAAATCAGACCATTGAATGAATGGGGGGCGAGGTTATTATTTTACTGGCAAGTTTTAACAGCAAACATTCCCATTAATGGGCATTTTGAGTAGAATGGCCAATATTTTTAAGGATTATAAGGGTGGCGTTATGGCATTAGAACAGCACACGATTAGTTTTACGCAGTTAGGTATGCGTGATCTGGAGCAGGTTGGCGGAAAGAACGCGTCGCTGGGAGAAATGATTAGCCACTTATCCTCGGCCGGAGTCCAGGTTCCTACCGGATTCGCCACTACAGCCGCGGCCTTTCGTGAATTTTTACAGCAAAACAAGCTGGATGAGAAAATTCACCAGATGTTGCAATCCCTTGATACGGACAATATCAATGACCTCGTCACCACGGGTAAGTCTATTCGGGAACTCATTATCAATACCCCATTTACCCGGCAATTCATTCAATCGGTAACTGATTCTTATAATGCATTGATTAAAGAAATAGGAAACAAGGATTTTAGTGTCGCAGTACGGTCTTCGGCTACGGCAGAAGATCTGCCCGATGCCTCTTTTGCTGGTCAGCAGGAAACCTTTCTAAATGTGAAAGGGATTGATGCGATTCTTCATGCTATCAAGCTGGTGTTTGCTTCATTGTACAATGACAGGGCAATTGCTTATCGTGTTCATCATGGGTTTGCTCATGATGAGGTCGCATTATCCGCCGGGATCCAGCAAATGATACGCAGTGATCTTGCGGTGAGTGGCGTTATGTTTACTATCGATACTGAATCAGGCTTTGATCAGGTGGTATTTATTACCTCTTCTTTTGGGCTTGGTGAAATGGTAGTGCAGGGCGCGGTTAATCCCGATGAGTTCTATGTTCATAAACCCGCCTTAAAAGCAGGCAGACCAGCTGTGATTCGTAAAACTCTGGGCAGCAAGGCGCTCAAGATGATTTATGCACAAGATGCCGATAACGGCAAAACTGTGGAAACGGTCGATGTTTCTGAGTCGGAGCGGCTGCGCTTTTCATTAACACAGGCAGATATTGAAGAACTGGCTCGCTATGCGGTCATCATTGAAGAGCATTATGGCCGGCCTATGGATATTGAATGGGCAAAGGATGGCGTCAATGGCCAGCTTTATATTTTGCAAGCGCGCCCGGAAACAGTGAGAAGCCGCGATAAACAACAGAAAAGAGAGCGCTATCAGTTGTTAAAGCGGGGCGAGGTATTGAGCGAGGGCCGCAGTATTGGCCAGAAAATTGGCCAGGGCAAAGCAAGAATTATTCATGACATTAGTGAAATGGATAAAATGGAACCCGGCGATGTGCTGATATCGGATATGACTGATCCTGATTGGGAACCCATTATGAAGCGTGCAGCAGCGATTGTCACCAATCGTGGCGGGCGAACCTGCCATGCGGCAATTATTGCTCGTGAGCTCGGAATTCCTGCAGTGGTTGGTTGCGGCGATGCGACAAAACATATTCGTGATGGTGAGGAAATTACTGTCAGTTGTGCAGAGGGAGATAATGGTTATGTGTACAAAGGAATTTTGCCCTTTGAGTATGCAACGCTTGATGTCGAGTCGATGCCTGAGCTGCCAATGAAAATTATGCTGAATGTGGGGAATCCGGAGCGTGCATTTGCGTTTCAGTCTATTCCTAACTCCGGTGTTGGCTTGGCCCGCCTGGAATTTTTAATCTCCAATTCCATTGGTGTGCATCCCAAGGCGCTTTTACAATTTGAGCAATTGCAGGACGAGAAGCTGAAAGAGTATATTTCAAGAAAAACCGCGGCCTATGAATCGCCAGTTGAATTTTATATAGAGCGGCTCAAGGAAGGTATTGCCACAATTGCCGCGGCATTTTATCCCAAGCCGGTTATTGTCCGATTGTCTGATTTTAAATCCAATGAGTATGCCAACCTGACTGGGGGTGATCTGTTTGAGCCCCATGAAGAAAACCCGATGCTTGGTTTTCGCGGCGCTTCCCGCTATGTTTCACCTGCGTTTGCGGATTGTTTTGCGCTTGAATGTGAGGCGGTAAAACGCGTGCGTGAGGTCATGGGCTTTACCAACGTCGAAGTCATGATTCCTTTCGTAAGAACGGTACAGGAAGCGCATGATGTTATTGATGTACTGAAACAGCAGGGGCTGGAGCGCGGAAAGAATGGCCTTCGGATTATCATGATGTGCGAACTGCCTTCTAATGCCTTGCTGGCTAACGAGTTTCTCGAATATTTTGATGGCTTCTCTATTGGCTCCAATGATTTAACCCAGCTAACACTTGGTCTTGACAGGGATTCTGGCCTGGTTGCTTCGCAATTTGATGAGCGCAATGCTGCAGTTAAAGCTTTACTGCATATGGCCATATCAACTTGCAAAAAGGCAGGTAAGTATGTGGGTATTTGCGGACAAGGCCCCTCGGATCATAAGGATTTTGCTGAGTGGTTGATGGCAGAGGGAATTGACAGCGTTTCCTTAAACCCTGATTCTGTTGTAGATACCTGTCTGTTTCTTGCCAAACGCTCATCATGAGTTTTACAGAGTCCTGTCAGTCCTTTACTAAAAAGGCATCTTCTCTTCTTGAGAAGATGCTTAATTTCTCAGCAATAAGCAAGGCTTTGGGCTGCTTCCTGTTTTTAATGACCTTTCCTCTGACTGTTTTAGCCCAGACACAGCGGGAAGCGGAGCATGATCCGGTAGCCAGCATTATTTTTTGGGTCACTTTAATTTTCACTCTCTCAATAATGGGGCGATGCATTGCCAAAGCCCTTCGTCAGCCTGGGGTGTTAGGTGAGTTGTTAATGGGTGTTCTATTAGGAAATATCTGTTATTTTTTTGGCTCCGATCTCATTGTTGTACTTCGTGAAGGTTCGGCGATTTTTAATATTATGAGAGATATACTGGGAAATGCTACTCTCGCTGAGGCTGTACAAAATAATATTGCGGATCCTGTTTATGCTCAGCAAATGGTGGTTGCCCTAAGCAGTGTGAAAGGCATTGATTATTTAAAAGTAGGTTATATTCTCGATATCTTTTCGCGCTATGGGGTCATCTTCCTCTTGTTTATGGTGGGGCTGGAAAGCTCTTTCCAGGAGCTAAAGCATACAGGCCGAGAAGCCTTAAGTGTGGCTCTTATTGGTGTGGTTGCCCCTATTATTTTAGGCTTTGCTATTGCTCATTGGCTATTGCCGAATGCCTCATACCAATCAGACTTATTTGTAGCCGCTACCTTATCAGCGACCAGCATTGGCATCACAGCACGTGTCCTTGCCGAGTTAAAAAAGTTGCGTACCCGGGAAGCGCATACGATTTTGGGCGCAGCAATGATAGATGATGTGCTGGGATTGATCATTCTTTCGATTGTCAGCAGTATCGTAATTAACAATAGTCTGGACATGTGGGTGATAGTCCGAGTGGTTGTATCGGCATTTTTATTCTTTACCGCCGCATTGACGATAGGCCCCTGGGTTTTAAGAAAATCGGTCAAAATGCTTAACTTTCTTGAACTGTGGGAAGCAAAGCTTTTCCTGGCTTTTATTTTTTTAATGGCACTGGCCTGGTTTGCAACTGTCGTTGGATTGTCATCAATCATTGGTGCATTTGCCGCCGGTCTGATTATTCATGACGGCTATTTTGAACCTCATTCTGATTCAGGTTCTGTAAAGCCTTTTAATATTAAACAGTTAATTGCTCCTCTGGAGTTCATATTAGCGCCTTTGTTTTTTATACTGATTGGTATCCAGGTGAAACTGGAATCCTTTTTCGATTGGCATGTGTTAATGACTTCGGCAGGATTAATTGTTGCTGCCATAGTCGGAAAACTGATTAGCGGTTTGGGAGGAAACAGAAAAGATGATCGCCTCTTAATCGGCATCGGTATGTTGCCACGCGGTGAGGTCGGGCTTGTGTTCGCGTCCATTGGCCGTACATTGGGAGTAATTTCCGATCAATTATTTTCGGCCATCGTTTTAATGATTATCGTCACTACTTTTTTAGCGCCTCCGCTATTAAAGTCTCGTTATGCTGCTTATGACCGGAGGAAGAATGAAGTTAAATCCTGATTTAATTGAAGCCGATGTGAGCAGGGCATTGGCCGAGGATTTGGGCACTGGAGATGTCAGTGCAGAGTTGCTGCCTGAGAGTCTTGAGGTGCGAGCTGAAATCATAAGCCGGGAAGCTATGCTGGTTTGTGGGCAGCCCTGGGTAGAAACAGTGTTTCGTAGTTTAAGCCCTGCAATACAAATTGACTGGCATGTTGCTGAAGGACAGTGGCTGGCTGAACCTGCCATACTCTGTCAAATCAAAGGACCTGCACGTGATATTTTGTCAGGCGAGCGTACAGCCTTGAATTTTTTTCAAACGCTTTCGGGAACGGCAACAAAAACACGGCATTATTTGAACGCACTGGAAAATACCAAAACCAAATTACTCGATACGCGAAAAACCTTACCCGGATTAAGACTGGCACAAAAATATGCGGTAGCCTGCGCGGGAGGCGTGAATCATCGTTTAGGTTTGTATGATGCTTTTCTGATTAAGGAAAATCATATCAAGGCCTGTGGTTCAATTACCCAGGCAATTCAAAAAGCAAAAACGATGTATCCTGAGTTAATGGTGGAGGTCGAAGTTGAAAATCTTGTGGAATTGCAAGAAGCCCTCGAGGCAAAACCTGACCGAATTCTCCTTGATAATTTCAGTTTGCAGTTGCTGACTCAGGCTGTAAATCTTAATCAATCCTATGGCTGTACATTAGAGGCATCTGGAGGGGTGAGCCTTGAAACCATCCATGCAATCGCTCAAACAGGTGTTGATTTTATTTCTGTAGGCGGTTTAACAAAATGTGTTGAAGCCATCGATCTCAGCTTATTAATCAAGGAAATTCAATGAGCCCAAGAATTGTTTTAACAGGCGGCGGCACTGCAGGGCATGTTACACCTAATCTGGCCCTGATTGAAATTCTGAAGCGAGAAAATTGGCAGATTGACTACATCGGTTCAAAAAATGGGGTGGAAGACAATATGATTCGGGCGCAAGGCGTCCCCTTTCATTCGATAAGCTCGGGTAAATTGCGACGCTACTTTAGCTGGCAGAATTTTTTGGATCCTTTGCTTATCCTCAGGGGGATCTTTCAATCCTGGCGTTTACTTAAACAGCTGAAAACAGATGTGGTATTTTCAAAAGGCGGTTTTGTCGCATTTCCTGTAGTATTTGCAGCCTGGTTACGCGGTATTCCGGTAATTGCTCATGAATCCGATTTAACCCCAGGTCTCGCTAATCGTTTGAGTTTTCCTTTTGTTAATAAAATCGCCGTAAATTTTGCCTCAGCCAGGACTCATTTTAAACAAAAAGAAAAAGTGGAAGTGACTGGTACTCCGATTCGTTCGGAACTTTTTCGTGGCAATCGACAAAAAGGACTCGATCTTTGCGGCTTTACTGATGAAAAGCCCTGTCTTCTGGTGATGGGAGGAAGCCTTGGTGCAAGCAAACTAAATACCATTATTCGTGAGGCTCTCCCCGAATTAACTCAGAGCTGGCAGATTATTCATCTCTGTGGAAAAGGGAAACTGGACTCATCCGTTAACAATCCTGCCTATTGTCAGTTTGAATATGCGAATGAAGAGTTGTCTCATTTGTTTGCCGCCAGTGATTTGATTATTTCAAGAGCAGGAGCCAATGCAATTTACGAAATTCTTGCTCTGCAAAAGCCCCATATTCTGATTCCCTTATCTGCCAAAGTAAGCAGGGGAGATCAAATTCAAAATGCACGCTACTGCAAGCAGCAAGGTATTAGCGTGGTGCTCGATGATGATCTTTTTAACGAGGCAGATCTGCTGAGGGCTATTGAAGAAGTCAAGGCCAATCGTGAGCATATTCTCGATAATATCAGACTCCTGGGAATTGAGTCTGCTACGGAGAAAGTATTAGCACTAATTAAGGAGTTATTAAGTGTTGAATCACCAAAAGCTGTTTGAATTCATAGGCAATGAATGGCAGGAAAATATTTTACCAAGCTTGATGGAATACATAAAAATTCCTAACAAATCTCCTCATTTCGATCCGGATTGGGAAGCACACGGTTATATGGAACAGGCTGTTAATCACATAGCAGACTGGTGCGAACAGCATGCACCAAGCGATATGTTGATGGAGGTTGTGCGCTTGCCTGGCCGAACCCCCCTTATCTTTATGGAAGTTCCAGGGCAGGGTGAGGAAACAGTATTGCTTTATGGGCATTTGGATAAGCAACCAGAAATGTCTGGATGGAAAGAAGGCCTTGGTCCCTGGCAGCCTGTTTTAAAAGAAGGCAAACTCTATGGCAGAGGGGGGGCTGACGATGGTTATTCTGCTTATGCCTCACTATTGGCGATCAACGCATTACAGAAACAGGGCATCCCTCATGCGCGCTGCATCATTCTGATTGAGGCTTGCGAGGAAAGCGGCAGTTATGATTTACCTTATTACATTCAGGCTCTTGAGGAGAGAATAGGAAAACCCTCTCTGGTTATTTGCCTTGATTCTGGCGCAGGAAATTATGAGCAGTTATGGATGACGACGTCATTGCGTGGCAATATTGTTGGCGAATTATCCGTTGAGGTGTTAAAAGAAGGTGTTCATTCAGGCAGCGCCAGCGGCATTGTCGCTGACAGCTTTCGCATTGCCAGGCAGTTATTAAGCCGAGTGGAAGACGAAACAAGCGGGGTTATCGAGCTCAAGGATCTTTATTGTGAAATCCCGACAGAGCGTGTAAAACAGGCTGAAGCCTGCGCAGAAGTGCTCAAAGAGGAAGTTTACAGAGCATTTCCTTTTCAGGAACGCGTGCTACCCGTCAGCATGGAGAAAGCGGAACTGATCTTAAATCGGACCTGGCGCCCCGCCATGACGATTACTGGCGCGGAGGGTTTGCCGAGTCTCGCCAACGCCGGCAATGTCTTAAGACCTAAAACAGTGCTAAAAGTCTCTATGCGTATTCCCCCTTTGGTCAATCCTGAGAAAGCCGCTCAAGCACTTAAATCAGCCCTGACAGAAAATCCTCCCTATTCAGCAAAAGTAGATTTTAATATTGCGGACGGCGCAGAGGGTTGGCACGCTCCCTTGTTAACTGAATGGTTCTCAGAGGCGGTAAATGATGCGTCAATGACTTTCTACCAGAAGCCGGCAATCTATATGGGGGAGGGTGGTACCATTCCGTTCATGGGCATGTTAGGCAAAAAATTCCCGCAGGCACAATTTATGATAACGGGCGTCCTGGGACCGCAGTCCAATGCGCATGGGCCGAACGAATTTCTACATTTGGAAATGGTTGAAAAATTAACGGCTTGCGTTTCATTCGTTCTTGCAAAACATTTTGATCATTTTGCCCTCGACAGAACTATTAATAGCTGACATACTGACCGCCGTTCTAATTATGGAAATAATGGAACGGTCAGAAAATAGCCTGGAAAGGCTGTTAGTCCAATCAATATGGAGAAAAAAATGAAAAGCAAATTAATTTGTTTAATGCTGTCTTTTATTATGTTCAATCTACCGCTTCATGCTTCAGAAGTTCCGGTTACCTCTGCAGAAAAGCAATCTGGCTCAACGATCAATCTCAATAGCGCTGATGTAAAGGCTTTATCCAAATCTGTTAAAGGGATTGGAAAAAAGCGGGCGGAATCTATTATAAAATATCGGACCGAGCATGGGGATTTCAAACGGGTGGAGGATTTGGCCTCAGTTCCTGGAATTGGAAAAAAATTTGTAAATTCGCATCTAAAGGAATTGCAAAAAACATTTATTATACAGTAAATTAGTATCCGGCTGCGGGCTCACGTTCATCCCACGCTATTAATCCCTCAAGTGAATCCGCAGCCAGTTAGTATTTTACAGCAAAACCTTATCCCTGTTTATACATTGGTCATCTCGACATACGTTAGACATAGAAATATCAACGAAAAGGAATTCTAGCGGATCGTCCATAGCGATTTTCGTTTATTCTTATGCTCTTGTTATCTTTATTAGTCTAATATTTTAGAATACAGTAGTTGTTCACCTGTTCTTTTGAGATTTCAATGATCATTAAGATAGTTATCGCTTTTTTCATTATAATAGCCGGACTGATTGGTATCAGAATTGTGACCTGGCCATCTAATCCTTACCCAAGACAACAAGCCAGCGCTGAATCAATTCCTCATTTTGACAATATCGAATTAAATTTTGTACACAAATTTAATAATGAGAAATCACTGCCATTTATGGGAGCTGCAATTTTTAATCTTGAGGGGAATGATGTCCAGTATCTGTTTGCAGGAGGAGGATATAATCAGGAGGATAAATTATTCAAATTTGCAGAGGGCCAGTTTGTCGATGTTTCTGCGCAGGTTGGATTACAAAAACCTGCTAACGATACAACTTACGGAGTCATTGCCGTTGATGCAAATCATGATGGATTGCCTGATTTGTTTGTCGCGCGTGACAGTGGTATTTATTTCTACGAAAATGTACAGGGCCGGTTCAATATCAAAAAGCTTGATATTCAAATAGACCCACGCTACTCCCCCATTTCAATAGCCAGCGCTGATTTGCAGAAAAAAGGCACTGTTGATTTGTATGTCGCAGCTTATATCAAACCGGAGTTTGTAGAAGGTCAAACGATTTTCAATAAAAAAGATTATGGAGCAAAAAGTTTATTATTAAAAAATAATGGTGATAATACGTTCACAGATATTACCGACAGTGCCGGATTGAATTATATTCATAATACCTTTCAGGGTGTCTTTGTGGATTTGGACGGTGATAATGAACTTGACCTGGTGGTGGCACACGATACAGGGCAGGTAAGAACTTATAAAAACATGGGTAACCTGACTTTCAAATACATGCCCAATCCCACTTCGACAGTATACTCCTATCCTATGGGGATTGCCGTTGGGGATTATAATGATGATGGCCTTCCAGATCTGTTTTTTAGTAATATCGGCCCATCCTATTGGTGGAATTTTGGTTCTACACCTCCAGGCTTTATAGTCAGAGGTGATTTAAGGAAAGACCAGACTTTATTACGAGATAATATTTTTCTGAAAAATAAAGGTAATTTTCAGTTTGAAGATGTGGCTAAACAGACCATGACGGCCGACTACGAGTTTGGATGGGGTGTGATATTCCAGGATTTCACTAATGATGGCAGCCAGGATTTGGTAATTGCTCAAAATTACATTGGATTTCCATTGCATAAATTATTCCGGCTGCCTGGCCGAGTTTTGAAAGAATTACCCAATCAAACTTATGCCAGCATTGAAAAGCAGGCAAATGCAGAAGACCCTTATTTTGCTATCTCTCCTCTAAGCACCGATTTCACAGGAAATGGGTATCCGGATTTGCTTTATACAAACCTTAATGGACCGCTTAAAGTCTTCCTGAATAATACAGGGGGAGCTAATAAGTTTATAAAAATTCAGATGCCTTACTCTCCAGAGGCACTGGGTGCGGTGCTTAAATTGAGGTTGACAAATGGGAAAGTGCTGACCCGATTTTTTGTGCCGACTCAAGGTTTGTGCGCGTATCAGGGAAATCAGATCATCTTCGGTTTGGGCAAGGACCAGACGGCAGAACTTCTGACTGTCCACTACATGAATGGAACTGAGCAAACAATAAATCATCCAGCGATCAACAGTACCATTCATATAGGTAAAACGGACTCACCCCCTCAGCCGAATGGCGAAAAAGGTTGAGAGTGCAAAGAACAGGGTGTAGGTAACATTCATGGCTATTGGCATAATGTACTTGCCAATAGCTGGTGATATAAAATAAATCAAAAAGACGGCAAGCAGGATGAAGAAGGGATTTAAAGCCCACATCCAGCTTGGATAATAAGTCGATCCCGTTAAAACGAGGTAGACAAATCCGGCAGACATAGCCAGGGTGGTTACACGTATGATCTGGAGTAATGTTTCCTCATAAAGCTGATAAGATGCAATTAACTCTGCATTGGCGGAGGTTTTGCTTTGTATAATAGCCGCTATGATTGCCCGCGAACCAATCCAGACGATTCCCATAATAAATCCATATGCCGCAGTTAATGCTACTGCGGCTGGCAATTTACCGCCTGCTGGAAGTAACATTTGATAAAGATGCCAAAAGCCAACCAGGTAAAACGGAGCTGCGAGAACGGCGATAAAATGTCCCCATAGCAAACGTTTACGGGATATATCGTGAAAAAACTGATAAGGGATTTTAGAATCATAGCCACTCGAAGTGTAGTGGAGAAGGAACTCTCCTGTGCCCACCAGAACTGCTGCTGCCAATCCAATAAAGCCAGCAAGAATAATTTTGTCTATGCTCATATTAGTATCATCCCAAAATAATGAGTATCTCTATGTATACTATGAAATCAGGCTCGATAGAGCAACCCAATGATGAGTGGGTCAAGAAATTATATGACCAGTCACGACAAGAAACGAAAATGGTACCTAATCTTTTTAAGGTAATGGCCAATGCTCCAGAACTGCTGCAAGCCTATCTGGATACCTACAGATTATTCAGTCAAAACTCTGGATTTTCTTCTGCGGAACAACAGATCATTTTTCTGGTAATCAGTTATGAAAATGGATGTGGTTATTGTCTGGCTGCGCATGGAACTGTTGCCAGTATGGTAGCTAAAATTCCTTATGAAGTGACTGACGCTATTAACAGCGATGCTGAAATTCCAGTATCCAAATATCAGGTTCTGGCTAATTTTATCCGGGAAATGATCTGGAGCAGGGGACGGCCATCCGAAGATAAAGTAAAGGAGTTTCTGGCTGAGGGTTACACTGAAAAGCAGATATTGGATATCATTCTTGCCATCTCATTGAAAACCATGTCCAATTATACAAATCATGTATTTAATACTCCAATCGATGCTGTATTCAAGGCGCAGCAATCGAGATTGGGAAAATTTGTTACACGCGTATATCAGGGATTTAATCGAAAAAAATAACTTGTTATCACTGTTATCCGTCGCCATAGCAGTGCAAAGCTTTAGCTCATGTAGATAATCATAACGTTTTGCAATCCTGAGATAATTATTACGCCACATTTATCCAAATCGCAGTTCCCAATAAAAACTGCGATTTACAATGACAGAATATCTGCTAAGCCCTGATTTGAACACCAATATAGGGCCCATAATAGGTAACATAGTTCAGCCGTAATGGGTCATTGGGTCCTGTTCCGGCGCGTCTGCCATGAATATCATCATAATAAATGACTTTAAATCCACCGTTGATACCCGCCTCATAAGCACCCAAAGGCATATCATACTGCAGTCCAATATCGAGGAAGCCATAGGGTACGAGCCTTTCCCGATCGAAGTTTTTGAAGTCAATATAGGTAATAGGCTGGATGGGGGCATCATTAATGTCTCCCATTGTCCGCATATCGGCATCTCCAATGAGGAACCCTAAGGTGAAGTCATTTTTTAGTGTCAATCTATCGAATAGTGGATAATGGCTTTCAAGGCCTATTATGGGGCCAATTCCTCGAAAACGACTGGTGAGATAATGGACAAAAGCAGCGTCGCTGCGATAAAACCGCTGGATTAATCGATCATTTTCCTCAACATAATGAAGTCCGGTGTAAGGTCTTAATCGCCAACCCGATTGGAAGGCATTGATGTTAGCACCGATAGATAATTCATAATTATCCAGATCAAAGAGCACTTTCCCTGCAGCCCCACCAAAAAAATCGGAAACAAGTGTCGAGTTGACGACTAATAATGAATCAGGGATCGTCACTGAGGAGCCAAACTCATGATCAAAATGAGTCGTCCTGAACTGAATATCAGCTTGAGGTGTCCAGTCATACTTGACAAATGCTGACCAGGAAGGCTCGTAAGAGGGGTTTACATAACTCCCATGCGCAGTAACAACTGTGGGCGTTACAAAAACCATTTCAGTCGCATAATCAATCATCGCGCCATCGGGTCTTAAATAAGACAGCTCACCGCCAATAGTCCATCGGCAGCAAGGACTGCTGCTTTGTTGAGGCCCCATATCCCCCGCGCTAGCCGTCGTTAGGACAGACAGTAATAACATTCCAGTTACATATTGCTTCATCGTTAAAAACTCCTTGTTTCTAATATCAATAGCCAATTTACTCTGATTACTTTGCGTGTGACCTGAAGTTGGCACAGAATACTACATGAACCCCCATCCGTCTTTAATATTTTAGTAATTGTGAATACAGCTAAACTGGCAATGGCATAATAAAAGGTCTAATGCAAAGATCTCACAAAGATCTGTCGATTTTTATCCAAATATAAGGTAAAGTACAGGCCAAAAAAAGAACGAGGTAATGTTGCACATGTTCAGGAAACTCAGGGGCGTATTTTCCAATGATCTGTCGATTGACTTGGGAACCGCCAACACATTGATTTATGTGAGGGACAAGGGGATCGTTTTAAATGAACCCTCTGTTGTGGCTCTCAGAAATGAATCCGGTCAGAAGCGGGTTGCCGCTGTAGGGCTCGAAGCCAAGAGAATGCTGGGACGTACTCCCGGAAATATAAACGCGATCAGGCCCATGAAAGACGGTGTTATTGCCGATTTCTTTGTTACTGAAAAAATGTTGCAGCATTTCATACACAAAGTTCATGAAAACCGATTTTTACGTCCAAGCCCGCGTGTTCTGGTATGCGTACCTTGCGGATCAACGCAGGTAGAGCGCAGAGCGATTCGTGAGTCAGCGATGGGTGCTGGTGCCCGCGAGGTATTTCTGATTGAAGAGCCGATGGCTGCCGCATTAGGTTCAGGTATGCCGGTTGAAGAAGCCAGTGGTTCCATGGTAGTGGATATTGGCGGGGGTACTACCGAAGTCGCTATTATTTCTCTTAGTGGAATTGTGTATCATCAGTCGGTTCGCATTGGTGGTGACAAATTTGATGATGCCATCGTTTCCTATGTGCGCAGAAACTATGGAACACTGATTGGTGAGACGACCGCTGAGCGTATCAAGCATGAAATTGGCTCTGCTTTCCCCAGCCGTGATCTGTTTGAGATTGAAGTGCGTGGAAGAAATCTGGCTGAGGGAGTGCCAAGAAGTTTTACACTAACCAGTGCCGAAATTTTAGAAGCTTTGCAAGAGCCTCTCTCTGGTATTGTTGGTGCAGTACGTGCGGCTCTTGAGCTTGCTCCTCCCGAATTGGCAGCGGATATTGCCGAGCGTGGCATGGTATTAACAGGTGGTGGTGCGCTTTTGAAGAATATGGATACACTGCTTATGGAAGAAACCGGTCTTCCGGTTCTGGTAGCAGAAGATCCATTAACTTGCGTAGCACGGGGTGGTGGTAAGGCATTAGAAACAATGGACCTTCGTGGCGGTGATTTCCTCTCAACCGAATAATTCCAAAAATAGATTATTTTCCAAAGGCAGGCACAAGACCTCAGGTTTTGTGTTTGCTGTTGCTTTATCTATTGGTCTGATGTTTTCTGATTATCACTATAACTATCTGGGTTCAGTGCGTAATGGCTTTTCCTTTCTCGTTTCTCCCTTACAATACGCAGTCGATTATCCCGTTCGTATTATTGGCTGGATTCAGTCACTGGTAGGCTCCAAAAACGCCTTAATTAATGAGAATATGCAGCTTCGCTATCAACAAACTATGCTTGAAGCGGAACTGCAAAAATTAATGGCGATTAAAGAAGAGAACTCTCAGCTTCGGGAGTTGTTATTAACCTCTTCCAAAGCACAAATGCGGGCAATGGCTGGGCAAATTCTTGCCGTTGACACAACGACAGCTCGTCAGTTTGTTGTATTAAATAAAGGCAAGAGGGACGGTGCTTATGTTGGGCAGCCTGTATTGGATGCAAAAGGAGTAATGGGGCAGATCATTGATGTGGGTTATATGACCAGCACCGTATTGCTGATTTCAGATTCAAAAAGCGCTGTTCCTGTAAGAAATACCCGCACGGGTGAGCGGGCAATACTGGTTGGCAGCAATAATCTCGGGCAACTGTCTTTGATTAATCTGCCGCGCACTTCCAATATAGCGAAAGATGACTTATTGGTTACCTCAGGCCTGGGCCGTCTATATCCCGAAGGATATCCTGTGGGTCGTGTGGAGTCTGTCCAAAGTATTCCGGGAGATGCCTTTATCAAGGTGAATGTGACGCCGGTTGCTCTTTTAAATCGAAATCGACTGGTTTTGCTTATCTGGCCGGATAAGGAGCAAGCCGAGTTAACTCGTCAGATTAATGAGCGAATCAATGCTGCTGGAGCCAGCTCATGAGTTCAATGAATATACGCTTACTGGTTGCATTTCTACTGGCATTGGCACTGAGTATTCTGCCTTTACCCGAACTCATAGTAGGTATCAGACCACCCTGGATATTGCTATTAATGCTTTATGTTCAGTTCTACCTGCCTGATCGCTTTAGTCTGGCGGTTCTTATTCTCATGGGGCTCATTCTCGATACTCTGCTGTCGACGATTATTGGTGAGCATACCTTTGCCCTGTCGATTGTTACCTGGATTGCCAGCAGCAAATCCAGACGATTCTGCCTTTTTTCCATTGGCCAGCAAATGGCTTTGGTAGGCATTGCGGCTCTGGTTTACCAGTTATGTATTTTTGGCATCGATATCATTCTTGGCGGCTATGCCAGTCTTTTTGATGTCCTGGGGAGTGCAGTCATTAGTGTTCTGATATGGCCCTGGATTCGATTATTAACTGAGGACACGCTGCTTACCAAAATACATCCGCGCTCGCAATTTAATTAAACCCTTTATAAAAAAGCTGGATTATCAGATGCTCACCATTTTATATTGACCGGGTAAGAGATCCCCCAGCTCCCAATCGGCTATCCGATGGCGTATGAGACGCAGAGTTGGAAAGCCAATTGCGGCCGTCATTCGCCTGACCTGATGATTTTTCCCCTCACAAAGTACAATCTCAAGCCACGAGGTGGGTATCGACTTGCGAAAACGGACCGGCGGATTCCTTGCCCAGAGATTGGCAGGCTCCTCAATGATCCTGGCTTTAGCAGGAAGAAAAGACTCCTTTTCAAGTTTTAAACCAGCACGTAATTGGTTTAAATCACTATCAGCAGGGGTTCCTTCAACCTGTACCCAATAATATTTCTGTTTACGTTTATCAGGATGAGTGAGTGCGTGTTGGAGCTTGCCGTCATTGCTTAGTAACAAAAGTCCTTCGCTATTTTTATCAAGCCTGCCGGCAGCGTAGAAGCCAGGCATCGAAATATAATCGGCCAGTGTTTTGTCTTGTTCTTCACCAGTAAACTGGCAAAGGACTCCGAATGGTTTATTAAACAGAATAATTCGTTTCACAAGGGGGGCTATACAAATAAAATTAAAGATAAATTATGCCGAATTATAACTGTAGTGTCTAACCCCGCAGCCCTTCATTTTGAGCAAGCGAACGGTTTGAATCCAAATCACTTCGAGGTGCTTGGGTTAAAGAGTTTTAGCATGCTATGATAGCGCTCATTGGAGTAATAAGCGTATTATTGTGAGCATGGAAATGGCTCTCGTATAATTTTCCTGCTTCATTGCATGGATTATATACTCAAACGTAGCTATTTGGCCTGGATATAAGATTTCTTCCTTGTATTACTTGCTTTCCAAATGAGCACTGAAGCCCAAATCGCCTTGGTGATCATGAATTTTACTAACGGAGCAGTCGATGACATTTGAAAAAATAAAAGTACCCGCAAATGGGCAGGCAATTACTGTTGCCCCCGATTCATCTTTACAGGTTCCTGATCATCCGATTATCCCTTTTATTGAAGGCGACGGGATTGGAGTGGACGTTACTCCTGCAATGCGTATGGTCGTAGATGCCGCTGTTGAGAAAGCCTATGGTGATAAAAGAAAAATCGCCTGGATGGAAGTATATGCCGGTGAAAAAGCAACCCGTGTATATGGTGAAAATCATTGGCTTCCCAAAGAAACGCTTCAGGCTATCAGTGAGTTTGTCATTGGGATTAAAGGGCCTTTAACTACACCGGTGGGTGGTGGTATCCGTTCTTTGAATGTCGCGATACGACAAGATCTTGACCTTTATACCTGTTTGCGCCCTGTGCGTTATTTTCAGGGAACACCAAGCCCTCTCAAAGAGCCCTGGAAAACAGACATGGTAATATTCAGAGAAAACTCTGAAGATATTTATGCCGGCATCGAATGGCAGGCGGATAGTGTTGAGGCTAAAAAAGTAATTCGTTTTCTACAGGAAGATATGGGGGTTAAAAAAATTCGATTCCCCGATCACTGCGGAATTGGAATTAAGCCTGTCTCACAACAGGGAACTGCCCGATTAGTTAAAGCAGCTATTCAGTATGCAATCGACAATAACAGAGACTCTGTGACGCTGGTCCATAAAGGCAACATCATGAAGTTTACGGAAGGTGCCTTTAAAGACTGGGGCTATCAAGTCGCTCGTGAATGTTTCTCCGCTACCGAATATCAGGGTGGTCCCTGGCTGCATTTCAAGAATCCTAAAACAGGAAAGGACATTATTGTTAAAGATGTTATTGCAGATGCTTTCTTACAGCAAATTCTCCTGCGTCCCGATGAATACAGCGTCATTGTAACCTTAAATCTTAATGGTGATTATATTTCCGATGCCCTGGCTGCACAGGTCGGTGGAATCGGTATTGCTCCAGGGGCCAATATGGCGGATGCGATTGCTGTTTTCGAAGCCACACATGGTACTGCACCCAAATACGCGGGGCAGGACAAAGTCAATCCCGGCTCGCTTATTCTGTCTGCTGAGATGATGTTGAGACACCTGGGTTGGGCCGAAGCTGCTGATTTAATAATCAAAGGAACTGAGGGTGCAATCGAAGCCAAGACTGTAACTTATGATTTTGCCCGATTAATGTCAGGAGCAACTGAAGTAAGCTGTTCCGGTTTTGCAAAAGAAATAATTAATCATATGTAAAGCTTGAGCCTGTTCAGCTTGTTGCATAAATAGAACAAGGCAATTAACCTGTTGTCTTTGCGAACGAAGTGAAGCAATCCAGATCGAACCTTGAATAAAGTTATGAAACTGGATTGCTTCGCTGACGCTCGCAAAGACCGTTTTTGTGTACCTGTTTTTATTTATGCAACCACGACAGCCTGCTCGCAGCCCAGGTCGGTAATCCAGCGGTTTGCGAGCCAATTGCAAAGAGCCTTTGATTTTTGTCAGGATATTTTGCAAAATGGATGCAAGAATGTGGGTTTTATCAATTGCTTGAAAAAAATAATCTGCTTACTGTTATCTAAGACCGTCAATTTGAATCTTTAAGAAGCAGGATGCTGGCGAGAACTACAAAATTAATTTTTTTCATGAATTAAATCACTTTTTTACTGGCCAAATGCTCGTGGTAAGTCTATAAAATTAGTAAAGGGTGTACGTAATGAGCGAGCGATTTTCAGGTGAAATAATTGAGCGAAAGGTGACGGAGCTAGAGGTCCTCCCAGCGCTGAAATTGCCCAAAAAATATAAGGTTATTCTCCTGAATGATGATTACACCCCGATGGAGTTTGTGGTGGATGTGTTGAAGCGTTTTTTTCACTTCCGTGAAGAACTGGCGACACAGATAATGCTACAGGTGCATATAGTTGGAAAGGCTGTATGCGGCGTTTTTACTCGGGATATAGCAGAGACGAAAGTTGCTCAAGTCAATGATTTTGCCAGAAGCAACGAGCATCCACTGTTATGTACCATGGAACCGGAATGAGTGCAGATGGGTGAAGAGGAGCAACGACAATGTTAAACAAAGAACTTGAATTCACCTTAAATCTTGCTTTTAAGGAAGCAAAGGAGAAACGTCATGAGTTTATGACGGTAGAACATTTGTTGCTATCATTGCTTGATAATCCGGCAGCAGGGAATGTTCTGCAGGCATGTGACGCTAATATTGACTCATTACGCCGTGATTTGATCGAGTTTATCGATGAGACAACTCCCCGAATCCCTGAAGATGAAGTCGATCGTGAAACACAGCCGACACTCGGATTTCAACGGGTACTGCAAAGAGCGGTTTTCCATGTACAATCGGCCGGCAAAACGGAGGTGACCGGAGCAAATGTACTGGCTGCTATTTTCAGTGAGCAGGAAAGTCAGGCAGTTTATTTTCTCCGCAGAGAGAATATTACACGCCTTGACGTGATTAATTATATATCTCATGGGGTTTCCAAGTACCAGAACAACGACATGAGTGATAACATGAATTCTTCGATGGATGAAGAGTCAATGTCAGGCGAGGGCAGTGAGTCGCCGCTTGAAAGCTATTGCATGAACCTCAACAAGCGAGCCAGACTGGGCAAGATTGATCCACTCATTGGTCGACATGAAGAAATTCAACGCACAATACAGGTACTCTGCCGTCGTCGAAAAAATAATCCATTACTGGTGGGGGAAGCAGGGGTTGGAAAAACAGCAATAGCCGAAGGTCTGGCCAGACGTATCGTGGATGGAGAAGTACCGGAAGCGATCAGCAGCTGTATCGTTTACTCTTTGGATCTGGGCGCTTTGCTGGCGGGAACCAAATACCGTGGTGATTTTGAAAAACGCCTGAAAGCGGTGCTCAAACAATTGGGACAGCAGGATGGTGCCGTACTTTTCATCGATGAAATCCATACCATTATCGGCGCTGGAGCCGCTTCTGGTGGTGTCATGGATGCGTCCAATCTCATCAAGCCTCTGCTGGCGAATGGTGAGTTGAAATGTATCGGTTCTACGACCTATCAGGAATACCGGGGTATTTTTGAGAAAGATCGTGCCTTGGCAAGACGTTTCCAGAAAATTGATATAAAAGAACCAAGTATTGATGAAACCTTTGAGATCCTCAAAGGGTTAAAAGGGCGTCTGGAAGAGCATCATGGCGTCAAGTTTTCAATCCCTGCACTTAAAGCAGCTGCGGAATTGTCTGCTAAATATATTAATGATCGGTTCTTGCCGGATAAAGCGATTGATGTCGTTGACGAGGCAGGGGCATACCAAAACCTTCTTACAGCCAACAAACGCAGAAAAATTATCAGTGTTACTGAAATTGAGAATGTGGTTGCGAAAATTGCCCGTATTCCGGTGAAAAAAGTTTCTGCAAGAGATAAAGATACTTTGCGAAATCTCGAGCGTGATCTCAAATTACTGGTTTATGGTCAGGATATTGCAATTACCGCTCTGGCTTCTGCAATCAAACTGGCGCGCTCTGGCTTAAGAGAGCCGCAAAAA
The DNA here is from genome assembly GCF_900640215.1 of Legionella genomosp. 1. NCBI lineage: Bacteria > Pseudomonadati > Pseudomonadota > Gammaproteobacteria > Legionellales > Legionellaceae > Legionella > Legionella genomosp. 1. The sequence continues at coordinate 172,697 of NZ_CAAAJH010000002.1, read as the reverse complement.
CCAGTAGGCTGTTTCCTTTTTGCAGGACCTACCGGAGTAGGTAAAACCGAGGTGACTCGCCAGTTGGCTAATGTACTGGGTATTGAGCTCTTACGTTTCGATATGTCTGAATACATGGAGAAGCATACTGTATCTCGCTTAATTGGAGCACCTCCTGGATATGTAGGCTATGATCAAGGCGGATTATTAACTGAAACAGTGACTAAAAATCCTCATTCGGTACTGCTGCTTGATGAAATTGAAAAAGCGCACCCTGATGTATTCAACCTGCTGCTTCAAATCATGGATCATGGCACGCTGACCGATACCAATGGACGTCAGGCTGATTTCCGTCATGTGATTATGGTGATGACCAGTAATGCCGGTGCTACTGAAATTTCTCGAAGCTCTATCGGCTTTGCCATGCAGGACAATAGTCTGGATGGACTCGATGCCATCAAGCGTCAATTTAGTCCGGAGTTCAGAAACCGTCTGGATGCTATCATTAACTTCGCACCATTGGATAATGTCACTATTGGTTTGGTAGTTGATAAATTTATCATGGAGCTGGATGAGCAATTAAGTGCCAAGGGAGTGACCTTTAAGGTGGATAAGGCGGCCCGAGAGTGGTTGATTGAACATGGCTATGATAAGGCAATGGGTGCAAGACCAATGGCCCGTCTGATTCAGGAAAATGTCAAGAAGCCTTTAGCGGATGAGCTGCTGTTTGGTAAATTAACGAATGGCGGTCATGTGATTCTGAAAGTCAAGGAAGGCAAGCTGCATTTTGAAAGCCATGATTACCGCGAAGGCGTTTTCTAGCCAGAGGTTGATAGTCAAATCCTGGAAAATCCCGCTTAGGCGGGATTTTTTATTCTAGGCTACGATTGAATGCGTTTCTGGAGTTTCCTGAGGAACTATCAAATTCATATTCAAGTTAATTTCAACTGATTTGGCTAAACTTTCACCCTCTGTATTTCCACTGTAAACTGCATCCATCATTTTCTTACGCTCCATCGCTAAGGATTTTCTATCGATATTATCCACAGCAGCATTGCTAAAGAGACGTAATTTGTAAAAGTTATGGGTATAACTCATATTGGGCAAAACATGAAAGCGAGATTCTTTTTTATCAACATGGATTAATTCGCAATATCCTTTAATCACTACCGCACGTGTTATGTGCGGATTTGCTTTAATGCTCTCCATAACTTCCTTCAACAATGAAGTTCGTAGCTTGAAAAATGCTTCTGTTTCTGAAATGGTGAATCCACGAAGGAAAGGCAGATTGCTTTTGTGCACTTTATAATTTGCATGAGATTTACTAAAGGGACTCCGGCCTGATAATTCCTCCAGCAGTTCGAGTTCAGCCACTCTAAGCGGGTTCTTTTTATTTTTCAATGTCGCTATATTCAAGCCTTTTCCAAAGGCTGTATTTAAATCATTTTTGCGCGTAAACTGATTTTGCAAAAGAGTAACGTTATCCTTCGATAGAAATGCAGATGTCTGAGCATTCCCTGTGTCGATATTGCTTTTTGACAGGTAGAGCAATTTATATTGATACCCTTCATTCGTCTGGTGCTGAACAATAACATAAGTTTCATCAAGCCCTGATGCACGTAAAAGTTTGGCATAATTTTCTACAGAAGCTGATTTGGATATGGCAGCGATTAATCCGCAAGCGGGAGTAGTTTGTGGCTTTTTTTCGGCTTTGGCTTTTTGAATAATAGCTTTTTCCTCTTCCAGCTTCTCGATTTGAGCGCTTTTACAGCCAAATAAAGTGACCTTGGTAAGACAAGAATATTTTTCCACTATTTCGGTGATTTGACTGGCATCCAGGCCCGCGATTTTCTTAACAAAGGAGTTAGCATGTCCAAGAATCATCAGGTGAATGCCTTTCAGATCAAGCGACTGTAAATCCTTCATCAGATGATCCATGTGATCAGTAGTCACACAGGTGACTCGTTCCTCACGTGACTGTTTACGTTTATAAACCTCCATTACATCCACGAGTTCCTGATCATAGAGATCTTGCTTATTAATCAAAATGACATGCTGTATTTGCTTTAGAAATTCTTTAACAAAACTGGCTTTATCTCCAGGAAAATACTGGTGAGACATGTAATTTCTTTCGAGATAGACACGTCGGTTCTGGGTGCATAGCAATTTACGAATCGTTTCATCGACAAATTCCATTGCGTAGATGTTTTGATCGATGGCAGTTTTACACACATCGTAATTGTCCTGCGCTTCAAAAATATATTCCAGGGCTAACCCATTGATTGACACGGCAGCAAGGTAGAGCGCTTTTTTAATGTCTTCTGGTAAGGATCTTGGTACAAATTGTACGCTTTCCGGATTTTTCTGTATTGCTTGAAAGCAAATTGAAACATAGTCTTCAACTTCTTTTGGCACATGCTCCAGCAGGAAACCATCGGCGGCAACCGCTTTAATATAGAACTGCGTATCATCAGGATAAATTTCCTCAACGTAGGTTAGTGCAAACGGATCATAACTTATCGCTTTGGCGTAAAAAGTTTTCCTGTACCCTGGTTGAGAGAGAGAAGCATTATCTATAGAGTTCTGCAGTGCTTTTTTTAACAACAAGTCATCATTATTTGTAATGGCTCGATATAACTGAGTAATTTCTTCGGCTGTGAAAATGTCACCTAGCCTTTCCGTTATTTCTTCCAGTGAAAGATTTGAGTTGATAATCTTTTTAACAAGAATGCATGCATTTGTAATAATCATATCAATATGGGTTTATATTGTACAGAAAATGCAATTTTATTAAATTATTCTTATGAGAAAATTAAGACACTCTGAAAAAAAGGAATTATTTTGATTAATCCAGCCATTTTTACTCACAAACAGGCCCCGTCCCCCGTCATCTCGAACGTAGTGAGAGATCTCCCAAATCCTGGTTTGTGCCAGCATTAGGAGATCTCTCACTACGTTCGAGATGACGGGGTATGTCATAGTTTTGATTTCATATTATTCTCACTGTATAATAGTTCATCATTTTGTGGGTTGTTTGTTTTTGGTGATTCATGCAAGAGAAGAAAGAAAATCGTCCGGTACGTTGGAAACGTGTATTTATAGACAGGGCCGCATTAGCCAAGTATACGAAGGGTCCTAAGCTAGTGAAGAACCTGGCGCAAAAGCTGCTGAATAGTCCCGGCTCAGCCGGCTATGAGAAGTTATTCGGTGAGAAATTATTACTCGATGAGTTGGCGAGCGGTCGTATAACCGGAGCTGATCGAGCGCTGATTATTGATTTTGAAGTGGACGGCGAATGGACTGCCGTGATAGCGGACATTGCAGAAAATCATGATTATAACAAATCCCCTCTTTACTCAGATAAGCACGGGGTCGAAAAGTATCGCGCCAAGTATGGTCCCTCGATAATCCAGCGTATCCGCGAACAAATGGCAGAGGAGCGTGCCGCTGCTGCCCGTCAGGCAGCCGGGGAGGCAATTGTTCCGCCCCATCCGGTGGTTACGCTGGATTATTACAACCAGAATTTCATTCGCTTGAATAGCCAGCAGGAGTCGGTATTGGAGACAAGGCTTCCTGCCTTGATCAGTGGAGCGCCTGGTTCTGGAAAATCCTGTGTGGCGATATCGCTGATTACAGAGTTGCTAAGCCGCCTGTCGGATAATCCTGAGACGCACATCCTCTATGTGACCAAATCCCCTGAATTAATCGAGGCGATGCAAGCGATCTGGGATGCGCTGTTACTTCCTGAGGAGCTGAAAAATCGAGTTGAGTTTAAAACCTATGAAACGGTAGCCCGCGAACAGCAAGGACAAGCCTTTGTTGGGAAAGAGCTTGCTCAGAAGGCTGATTTTGAGTTGTGGTTAAAGAAGTACCGAAAAACTGGTTTTTTAGAGGATGCAGCTCAGATTTATGAAGAGTTTCGACTGCGATCGGGTTATTCCCCAAGTGAATACCTGGGGCTCGGAGAAAAGCAAAGCCTGTACCCCAATAAAGAGGATAAGCAATGGATCTTAAGGGCGTACCAGTCCTATCTGGCCTATCTGGATAATCAGCACAAGGTAGCTATCGATTTTCTTGATCTGAAACAGCAGGGCAAATATGACCTGGTTCTGAGCGATGAGGCCCAGGATCTGTCGGGTCAGGAACTGGTAAATCTGCTGAATCTTGCTAAAAATGGGCAGATTTGCTTTTGCATGGATTCGCATCAAAGTCTTTTTGATAGTAAATCCAAGCGTCCATTTATTTTTGAAATGATGAACCGCATAGAGTTAAAGCTTGAGTATATTGAATTGCCGCATTCTTACCGTTGCCCTGCCGATGTGGTGCATTTCGCGAACACAGTGATTAGTATAAAAAACAGAGTGGTGGGCGGCAGTTCAGACAAACTGGAAAAGCCTGAAATAAAGATGTCTCCTGAACAGGCGAATACGCCGGGCATGGTCCATTGGTTAACGCAGGATGAAAAAGAACTGGCCAAGTTAAGGGAGATGGCCAAGCAAAGTAATTTTGCCATTATCACCCTGCCTCAGTATGTAAAGGAAGCCCGGGAAAAATACCCCGAGGCGGTAATGATATTTACTCCGGAGCAGATCAAAGGTCTGGAGTATGAGAATGTGATCCTGTATCGGATGCTGGATGATCCACTTTGCCATGAGGCGAGCCGTGAACTGGATCCGAATGCAAAAGTGCCTGTTAACCAGGCCAGAAGGGGTTGCAGCAAAGATCGCCTGGGTCCGCCCTTAAATAAATTTTTCACGAGTTGTACACGTGCTACGCGCCGCTTATTTATTGACCAGGGTAAAGGTCATCCATTAACCAGGCTTTGCAATGAGCTGGAGAAAGGAATAACAACTCCGGACACGGCCTTCTTAAACGAGGTGATTCTTAAGCAAACCAAGGAAGAATCTCTCGCGGGATGGCAGGCAGAAACCTGCAGGTTGTATCGGAATGGCAAGAAAGACATGGCAGAGAATGCTTTTAATCGCTGGCTTAAGGGGAAGTTGCCTCACGCTGACTATACCAGCTTCCTGTTGGCCAATGAGCTAATTAAGATAGAAGAGCCAGTTAAGTCAAGTGAAACAGCTCCTAATCAAGAGCCGGAAAAGCTACTGGAAGCTGCTTCTTCTGCAAATGAAAAGGAAGACACTGCGCCTGATTTAAATACAGTAAGAGGAAAACGAAATTCTAATAAAGGAAGACGAGGCAGACAGCGTATGAACCCCGCTGGAGGGAAACCTCCCGCAGCCATAACTACCGCGAGTCTCTCAAAAAATACTGTTTCGGGCGGTTTGGCAGGGCTGTTGCCTAATTTTTTTAACAGTAACCAGAAAAGTCAAGAGAAGTTGCCGATCAGCACTGGTGGTAATTTAGGCGTATCCAGGCTGATAGATACAATTAAAACGGATCTTTCCATCAATGAGCAGACTAAGTTGATGAGTTTATTTGAAGCAGCGCCGCTTCCGTCGGTTGCATCTTCAGTGCAGTCTTCAACTCCTTTAACAAAAGAGGAGAAAGTTCAGTCGGATTTGAATGGATGGTTCGCGCTTTTTTCCGATGACTGGCTTGAGCGTCTAGGCGTAGAGAAACCACAGCCAGAGGTAATTCTTGAATTACTATTGCTTATCAAGAATGCGGGTTATGACAGTTTCCTAAGCAGGTTAAAATCCGATAATGATAAGTGGATGGCGCTTAAACGTTCTTTTACTAAAAACCCCCAACTGACCGAATTCTATTTTTCATTAAATGAATTAATCAAAAAAGAACCTGTGAGTGGAAAAAGCTATTTTGAAATTCTATGCCGGAAACAGCATGGCCTTGATTTTTTGAAGGAGGTCCTGGAATCACTCCCAGTCCCTGAAATGCTTGATAAAGGTCCTCTCCTTGTATTGTCGGTTATTTTTTTTGGTGCGACCGCAAACACTGAGTGGGATAAGCTTTGCGATGAGAACAATTTGTTAATGTTCCTGCTAAACAGTCCAACAGGCCGCCAGATATTTAAGCTTCTTTTCACCAGCCAATTGTTTTCAGGCTTAGTCTGGAAAGACAAAGCAAATGAGACACTTTTGCATTGGGCGGTCAGAAACCAGCGCATCAATGTGATTGTTTTAATCATGGCTGCAAGGGACAGCGTATTGCGTGATGGTCTTTTAAAGCCTGAATGCGATGTATGGAGCATAAAAAATAAGGATGGGCTTACGCCTTTCGAATTGGCTAAAAAGGATAATCTAAGTAATGTAATCAAAGCGCTTGACCCTGCTCTTTATGCAAGATCTTCCGCTAAAAAGGCTGCCTCCACCTCGCATGAACCAGATAATAGTGAGGAGTCTCTTATGAAAAGGATGAAAAACGTTGTTGGAACAAGAGGGGCTTTTCTTCTTCCTGACGCTAGGAAACTGAGAAATGAAATTAATGAGTTGAAGCAGGAGGTTGCCACCATACGAAATAAAATAGCATCGGCCAAATTGCAAATGCAAAAGAGCAAAGAAAGGAAAATCCTGCTTCAATTGAAAACAAAGGAGCAACGTGTCGTTGCAAAACAGGACGCGCTCGATGAACTCTGTAACAAGGCTAAAATTAATGCACTTTTCGACTTATTGACTACTACACTGCACTCAGAAGAAATCTATGCTAATTTTGATCTATTGATGATAGGCACAGTTCCGAGTTTATTGTACTCGTTTCTAGCGAGCCCCTTGGAAGACATGCCGTCCCTGCTTAAGTATTTATATGAAAAGAATCTTAAAACCGGAGAGGAGGAAAACCTCTGGCGTTGTCTTGAAAATTATTTGGCAGAGAATCCTGAGCTGGTCAATTTCAGTTTCTCCTTAAAAGAGTTGTTCAAGCCCTTTGAAGAAACTAGTAAATCCTGCTTTGAAAAGCTGGCTCGTACAGAAGAAGGTCTTGAGTTTCTGGTATTAATTTTCAAAAATCTGGCTATATCCGATACTATAAAATCAGATCTGGAAGATGCTATCGGATTAAGTTTTTATCATGATATAACAAGAAAAAGCTGGGATGGATTGACGGAATCTGATTCTCTCTTGCTTTATTTACTCAATCGTCCGCAGGGTCGTTATCTGCTTTCAAGGTTGCCTGTAAATATTTTTTACAATTTAATTAGGCAACAGGATTCGCAATCGAATAGTTTTTTGCACTGGGCTGCTGCTACGCAGCGAACGGATCTGATCTCTATGGTACTTGAGCTTCAACCAAGACTTAAGGATGGCGCTACAATACAAGTGTTTGCCGGCATAAAAAACAAAGAGGGGCAGACTGCACTGGATATCGCAAAAGCGAATCAGTTTGAAGACGGGATCGATTTATTCACCCAGCTGGAAGCAAATCAGACCGTTCAACCTGGACTGGCGGCGTTTTCCTCCCTGTTTCATCCTGCAGAGAGGCTATCCGCAGAAACGGAAAGCAGGGACGGCCCAGCATTAACCCTTCCATTCGGCTCTCCCAGTCAAAGAAGTTAAAGCTGGCGTCAGGGCAGGCTAGGGTACAAAAAAAGTCTTTGCGAGCCTTGGCGAAGCAATCCAGATCGAGGCTCTTGTCGGGCACTGCTCTGGATTGCTTCACTTTGTTCGCAAAGAAGGCTGGTACGATACTAAAAATGAATCACAAACCGGACTACGCCCACTTTGGCCTGCGCTCTGTTCCTTGCATCCTGTTCTGCATAATAGTTAAGGAAGAGAAAATGGTTTTTTGTAATGTTATATAATAAACCGGGCCCAATGGACCAGAGTTTTTCACGCCTTCCCTGTACATCCGCTCCGTTCACTTTGGTATCGGTGAACTGGTTGAACCAATAGCCATTGATACCCGCAAAGAACTTGTCTGTAAACTGATAGCTGCCAGCAAAATTGGCATAAACCGCCTGACCTGCCTGTGTGGTTCTTGCGTATGGGCCAAAGGCGACATTGGGATCATGATTTTTAGCGTTCCATAAATAATGGAGGCGAAATGAGGCCGCTATTTTGGGGGTAAACCAAAATGTTCCTGCCCAGTAAGGGTTAATTGACCAGAAATTGCTTCCCGGGTTAATCGCATAGTTGCGGTTATACTCACCAGTGGGGACGACAATATCAAGATCAAGACGATGTACCCACAGGGGACCTTGTCCGTCTTTTCGAATTACCGGGTCAAACTGCAGGGCAGGGCCAATGAATAAATCCCCTTGCCCCACCTGACCATATAGGGCTGTGTTGCTCAAGCCATCATCCACACTGGTGTTGACTACCCAAGGGAGTAAAGCAGACATTCCCAGACTGGCGCCGAGAACTCTAATTTTCGAAAGATAAATCAATTGAGTAATATTGACGGTGACATCAACATCTGTTTTTGGCAGAGGCAGACGATCCCCATTTTTATCTTTTAGCTGATCGGTAGTGAAATATTGGAAATAATCCTGAAAATACACTCCTGGTCCAGCAGGCGGCCCGCCATCGAAGAAGCTTGTAAATCCCAGATTGACATAAGGTTCATCATAGGCAAGTGCTGTGGAAAAATTTAACAGTAATAATAAACCTGCAATATAAATCCTTTTCATTTTACTCCTGATAAGATCTGGGTTTGAATAGACAATCTGCTATATTATGCTCTTTTGCCGGCCTAGGAAAGAGGCAAAAAATAAATGCTGCAAAAATGGTCCAACAGCTTGTGATTTTCAAAACTGTGCCATACTTAATTTATCAGGATGTAAGATCTGCTTTGCAATTCCCGTAGTAAACCGAAAGGTTTTACATCGCGTGAACTTCATTGTGTTTAATTGCTGCTCATTATTGTGAATGGGGAATTGTTATGTTTATATATACGGCTAAGATTTACGTCGGAGCACAAGAAGTTCTAAATAATACAAGCGATGATCTTGAGCAACTGTTCATTTGGATGTTAACCCAGGTGCAAGGTAAAACGGGTGATTATCATGGTCATATTGTTAATAACTCCACCAATGAAATCATAAGAAACTTTCGTAAATGTCATGATGAATAATTTTACTTATGCCAGACATAAGTCCGCTCGCTATCAAACTGTGTCATGCCATGTCATGTCATCTCGAACGCAGTGAGAGATCTCTGGATGCTGGCACAAACCAGGATTTAGGAGATCTCTCACTGCGTTCGAGATGACGGCATGCCCATGAGTAATGACACAGTTTAATAAACACTCTCAATTTACTTCTTTAAAATATCTCTTCTTAGTTACAAGCTCAGGCATTCTCGTTAAAATAAGGCCAAGTTAACTATCGGGTCAATTTAATGCTCAGTGTTATTATTATTACCAAAAATGAAGAAGCGAATATAAAAAGATGTCTAGACTCGATTGATTGGGCCGATGAGATTATTGTACTCGATTCCGGAAGTACCGATAAAACGGTTTCCATTGCTCAGGAATACACAGAGCATGTGTATATCAGCGATGATTGGCAGGGCTACGGTATTCAGAAGCAGCGCGCACTGGCATTGGCCTCAGGAGACTGGGTTTTAAATCTGGATGCGGATGAGTCGGTTAGTGACGATTTAAAATCAGAAATCGAGTCTGCCATGCAGTCGGGAAAAGCCCAGGCTTTCCGTGTTCCTATTCGCATGAATTTTTATGGGAAAGTATTACGCTATTCTGCCAGCCCCAAGCGTCATATTCGCTTGTTTAAGCGAGACGGAGCTCGATATAGTGATGATATAGTTCATGAGAAAATCATTCTTCCCGATAATCGTGTTATAGGTAAGATCTCTAACCCGATTATGCATCATTCCTTTCTCGATGTGACGCATGCCCTCGCTAAAATTAATCGTTATTCGTCTTACAGCGCAAGAGTCCGCATTAAACAAGGTAAAGCGCCTTCGTTTCTGTCGGTAATAATGAGTACCGGCTGGATGTTTTTCCGCTGTCTGATTTTGCAGCGTGGTATATTAGATGGTAAGGCTGGTGTCCTAATGGCAGCTTTCAGCGCTCAGGGAACCTTCTACAGAGGAGTGAAGCAGATTTATCCCGACAGGCAATTGCATAAATTGCCTGAGAGTAAAAATACGGAGTGAGAAGTAAGGTGCTTCTAAACCCCTCTCTCTAGCTCTCTCCCCAAAGGGGCGAGAGGACTTTGAGGAAGACTCCTTCAGAAAAGTCCCCTCTCCCAAGCTGGGAGAGGGCTAGGGAGAGGGTTGATTACTAAAACGCCAGCTTAAGCTGTTCCCAGTACTGGTTATATATTAACAGGGTATCTTCTCCCACATCTCTTTGAAAATGTCCTTGCTTCAAAACATCCGCCGGCGGGTAAATCAGCGTGTTTTCCTGAAGTGAGGGAGGCAGTAATTTTCGTCCTGACAAATTGGTGATTGCATGGCCTTCTTTTAATGCAATCTGGCTGGCGACGTCGGGGCGTAGAATGAAGTTGATAAAAGCATAGGCTTCTTCGGGGTGGGGTGGATTGAGCGGCATTGCCAGACAGTCCACCCAAATCACAAAACCATCCCGCGGAAAGTTAAAACGGATGTTTGTATTTTCCGCCTGCGCCTTAAATGCATCACCATTCCAGGTGCTTCCGAGCGAGGCATCTTCATCAATCATGATGGCCTGAATACTGTCGCTGGCAAAGAGTTTGATATTGGGAACCAGCTTTAAAAGATGTTCATAAGCTAACTGAATATGTTTTACATCCGTATCATTGGGATCAAAGCCGAGACTCATCAGGGCAATCGCAAACACTTCCCGGGAATCATCAAGAAGCATTAACTGGTTTTTCCATTGCTTTCCCCAAAGTTCTGCCCAGCTTAGGGGTGGATTTTTTATGTTGCTCTGATTGTAAAAAATACCGGTTAATCCCCAAATCATAGGAACGCTGAACTGATTACCCGGATCGAAGGCATTATTGGTGAAAACAGGATCAAGATTTTTAAGATTAGGTAGTTTTTGCGGATCGATAGGATGAAGCATATTCTGTTTTTTCATTCGTTCAACAAAATAGCCTGAAGGTAGAATTACATCATAAATGGTTCTGCTGCTTGCCTTTAATTTGGCATACATGGTTTCATTGCTGTCATAGGTGGAAAAATTCACCTTAATCCCTGTTTCACTTTCAAATTGCTGAACAACTGATTTGGGAATTTCACCGCCCCAGACATAGACATTCACTACAGCAGAAAACCCGGTTACTGAATAGAATACAAACCAGAATACAAGCATCAGCCTTTTCATAGTGAACGCCTGGATAATAAATGAGAAATGATGACCAGAATCATCGAAAAGCCAAATGTGATAGAACAAAGCGCATTGAGCTCAGGAGTAACTCCTGCGCGAACGAGCGAATAGATGGTCAGAGGAAGAATATTGAAATCAGGCCCGGCCACAAAATAACTGATAATCACATCATCGAGAGACAGGGTAAAGCAAAGCAGAAAGGCGCTAAGAACGGCAGGCCAAAGCAGGGGCAGCAAGATTTTTCTTAATGCGGTAAAACGGCTAGCCCCTAAGTCCAGCGCACTGAAATAGATATTGGGATTTAGGGTATTGATGCGTGCATTAATCGTTAAAATAACAAAAGGCAGGCAAAAGGTAATGTGTGCAATCAAGAGACTAAAAAATCCCAGGGGTAGTCCCGTGATATTAAAGAATATTAATAATGAAACGCCTAAGACCAAATCGGGAATAATCACCAGCAATAAAAGCATTACAGCCAGAACTTGTCGATGTCTTGTTTTGAAGAGGAAGAGGTGTACGGCAGTTAATAAACCCATAACCGTAGCGATTAATGCCGAACTGACTCCTAATATTAATGAGTTGCTAAATGCGGCCCACAATCCGCGATCATGGAAAAGTTCAGTGTACCATTTTATTGAAAAACCATGCCATTGCAGGGAAAACTTGGCATTATTAACTGAGTAAAGCACCAGAATGAGAATAGGAAAATATAGGAGAGTGTAAACAAAGAAAAGAAAAAAACGCTGAGCGAATTGTTTCATGCGCTCACCTCAGTATTCTGACGTCGATAAAACATAAGAATTAAAAGCAATAGCAAAGTAAGCACAATACTGGTCGCTGAGCCCTGTGGCCAATTCTCAAGAACTAAAAACTGATTCTGAATTAAATTACCAAGAAGAATGGAACGCGCCCCTCCCAATACGTTAGGAATATAAAACAGGGTCATAGCCGGAAGCATGACTAAAAGAGAGCCTGCAATGATACCCGGGGCTGTGTTGGGCAGAAAAACACGATTGAATATCGCCCATTTACTTGCCCCCAAATCTCTGGCCGCCTCAATTAAGCGAAAATCAAAGCGCTCCATATTATTGAAAATAGGCAATACCATAAAGGGAAAAAGATTATAGACAAGGCCGATAATGACTGCGAAATTGGAGTAAAGCAGAGATAAAGGTTCATGAATAATATGAAGCTTTAAAAGTACAGCGTTGATAATACCTTTATATTTCAGCATGGCTATGAGGGAATAGGTTCGTACCAGCGAGCTGGTCCAAAAGGGTATGATAATCAGGAGAATCAAAATGGATTGATGACGAGACTTCACCAGCAGATAGCTGAATGGATAGGCAATTAAGAGACATAGGAAGGTCGTAATCGCCGCAATCAGCAATGAGCGAAAGAAGATTTTTATAAATACCCAGTTTAACAGAGCTGAATAATTTTCAAGCGTAAAGGGCAGAGCCATCAGATTTACGGGATCCCTGGAGAGAAAACTGGTTATCAGCACAAAGCAAAGCGGCAGGAAACTGAAGATAATCAGCCAGCTGTAAAGAAAATAAAGTGAGAGTGCCTTAGCTTTCATCGCGTAAAAGCACCTCCCATCCTGATAACCATTCTACCCAGACTGTTTCATTCGCATTGTATTCCAGCTTGTCATCATCCTCATCAAAAAATTCAGATGCATTAATTATTTTTCCTGAGTCAAGACTGACTTTTAAATCAACGGTCGAGCCTTTATAAACAATTTCATTAATTTGTCCTGGCAGCATATCGTGGCTGTCTTTTACCTCGTGCAAATCCCACACACGAATATCTTCAGGCCGTACAATCAGATGAACCTTCTCTCCAGGTTTGAAATTGGAGGTGTTTTTGCAGGTGAGCTCCACTCCCTCAATCTCAACAGTCAGATTCTGTTCCCTGACTTCCTTAATTGTGGTTTGAAAGATATTGGCTTCGCCGATAAAACTGGCTACATGCAAATTCACCGGGGTTTCATAGACTTCACGTGGAGTGCCAATCTGCTCAATCTGGCCGTGATTAAAAATGACGATTCGATCAGACATTGACAAAGCTTCTTCCTGATCATGGGTGACAAAGACGAAGGTCATATTTAATTTTTGCTGCAGCTGCTTCAATTCAGATTGCATGGCCTTTCTCAGACGATAATCCAATGAGCTTAGCGGCTCGTCGAGTAGCAAAACCTGGGGGCGGTTAATTATTGCTCTGGCAATAGCAACCCGCTGTTGCTGGCCCCCGCTCAACTGCTTGATATTACGCTCGGCGAAGGGTTCCAGCTGCACAAGCCGTAATGCATCCAAAACCCGCTCTCGAATCTCCTCTTCTCTGATTTTGCGGCAGCGTAGTGCAAAAGCCACATTTTCAAATACAGTCAGATGAGGGAATAATGCATAGCTTTGAAATACTGTATGCACATCGCGTTTTTGCGGAGGCAAATTATTTACACAGATACCGTTAATAAAAATTTCCCCCTTCGTCGGCTGTTCAAAACCGGAAATCAGACGAAGAAGCGTCGTCTTTCCGCAACCCGAGGGGCCAAGTAATGTTAAAAACTCGCCATCAAGGACAGATAGGGAAATATCGGTCAGAATTTCATTCTGGCCATAGGATTTAAAAACGTTTTTAATTTCTATCAGAGGTGTCGTCATTGATTTTTGCTGAGCAAAACCTTAATTATGATTGTTGCAGGGAAAGTTGTCCAGTAATAGATTTTTTTTATGACAGAATGCTCGGTTATAAGCACCGAGCAAACTCTGTAAATTAGAACTGGATTACCAGGTTACTATATTCTGAGTAATATCAAGGCTGCATGATTCTGAAACCTGGCCGCTATTGCAAATGACCGCGCCAGTAATGTCGTCCACTTTTAAAACGCCTCCCTGCCAAAGGCAGCAACCCTGGATTTTCTGCAGATCCATAATCGCATGACGGGTACAATAACAGGCGGAATAGTAGCCGTTGTTACATACGAAGCGTCCAGCCGATGAGTCGCAGTATGAAATACCGCCCATATTGCCACAGCACTGATCACAGCAAGTTGGACAGGCTGTGGAAGTATTTCCTAAACAGCGTCCGGCATGTGCCAGAGACAGACTGAATAACAGAAATGTAAACAGGACGAGACGCGAAACATTATACATGAGTAGTTCCCTCAGAGCTGATTAAGTCAGCATATCAAATTGCGGGTTTGAAAAGAAGTTCTTTGAACTCAATCGTTTATTCCGTTGATTCCTCGGTGATCAGCAAATCAACCGATTCAATGCGCTGGAAACGCTGGGTGATTTTTCTTGCTGAAGTAGAGACTTCGTCGACATCCTGATGCGCCTGATCGATATGCTTCGACAATTTATCCATCCTTTTTTCAAAGCGCTGGAAGTCATCCGCCAGAGCATGTAAATGTTTTTGAATGATATGAACCTGTTTGCGAGTCGCGTCATCTTTAAGTACCGCCTTCGCCGTAGTCAAAACAGCCATCAGTGTAGAGGGGGAAACCAGCCACACTTTGAGTCGTTGTGATAAGGCAACCACCTCCGGGTAATTGGCATGAATTTCAGCGAAAATAGCTTCAGCCGGTATAAACATCATCGCACCATCGCTGGTTTCACCTGCAATAATATACTTTTCCGCAATATCTTTAATATGCTTGCTGACATCCTGACGAAATTGCTGCTGTAGTATTTTTTTATCTGTCAATGAGCAGTTGCTGTTAATCAGTTTTTGATAGGTTTCCAGCGGAAATTTAGCATCGATGACCACTTGTCCAGTAGGTTCGGGGAGAAATAGTATACAATCAGCACGTTTTTGATTACTTAAGGTGTATTGCATTTGATAGTGGGTGGAGGGAAGCATATTGGCGATTAAGGCATTTAACTGGACTTCACCAAAGGCGCCTCTTGAGCGTTTATCCTGCAGTACATCCTGAAGGCTGACGACATGAGTGGAAAGCTCGGTTATTTTTTTCTGTGCTTCATCGATAATAGTCAGGCGCCTGACCACATCCGTAAAGGTGCTGGAGGTTTTTTCAAAGCCTTCGGCCAGCTTATGATTGACTTGTTGAGTAAGTTGTTGCAGGTGATTGCGGATTTCCTCTGTCAAAGAGTGGAGATGAGAGGTGAGCCCATTAGCATGCTGTTTAAAACTGAAGTTGATTTGCTCTCTGATATCCGTCATTTGCTGTTGTATATTTTTAGTAATCATCTCCTGACCGCTTAACTGGTTTTGGATGATCAGTTCATAAAGGCGTTGCTGGCTGTTTGAAGCATTTTCACTGATCAGCATTTCCAACTGATGAATCTGCTCTATAAACAGCTCTCTTAACTCAGTGATTTCCAAAGAGGCGCTTCTCTGTAATTTTCCCCGTTGGGCAATCAGCAGAAAGAGAAACAGCAACTGCAGCAGGTTGGTGTAAACCAACCCCTGCAGCGAAAAAAGATAGGATAAATCAGGCATTAAATAAATTTTAAGAAATGAGAATAGGGTTATTGTACTCAAAAACTGACTTGATTTGACCATAGTCAATCAATTGAATAGCGGTTAAATAAAAAGGTCCGCTATAACGGCTGGCTAAATCAGGAGAAAAACTAATAGTTAAGCTTGTTTTTCCAGCGTCCAGCCAGTTTGCAGATTGTGCTGTTTCCACTGGAATCTTATGGCCTTGTTTATCTGTGGCCAACAAGACTGCCTGCAAGGCATAACGGCTTGACATGGCGACATTTAATCTGGCGCTATATTCAAAAGCCTGTTTGCCGGATGGCTTTATCTCAAGCAGGGCCGCCGAGGGCAGTGAATAGGAGAATGCTGTGTGAGCCTGGTACTTAAGCTCCTGACTTCCTAAAAGAATGCATTCCTCGGCTTCCACATACCAATTTTCACCCAGAGAATTGATCTCTTCTGTTAACCGGGTTTTTCCCTGGTAAACGCCTTCACTGATTTCTTTAAGGGTAAGAAGATATTGCGTACCGCCAGGACTAAACAGGGTTGCTTCAATCCGATCCGCGTTATAGTCAGTTGTACGAATGGTGGCAATCAGCATGTCTCCATAGCGATAGCTGCTTTTATCCGTGCCTACACTGAAATAGGCACTGGAGCCTATATCGTTCACATGAATAATGAATTCATCTGAAGGAGAATTATTTCCTGATGCGGCTGTCAGCAAAAACATGCCGCTGCCCAGTGAGGGGCTGAGTTGCATCACCACTCCATTCCTGGGAAAGGGGGTATCGATAAGGGCCTCATCTTTCGCCATCAGCTCAGCCGCCTCTTTCAATGTGTATTGAAGCCTGTCTTTTTGAATCAATAACTGCGGCATTTCAGGAAGAGCGGAGGATTTTTTTTGAACAGGGTTTATTCTAAGAATCGCACCGGCTGCCTTTGTCGGCAGCTGGATCCCTTTCTGCAACTGCGCAAAACTCACCTTGATGTGGTAAGACTTTGTCTGCTGTTCGCGCAGAGGGCTTGTTTTTTTCAGCAGGCGGCTATCGGTAAATGCCCAGTGAGTGCTAAGCGCTGCACGAGGCAATGAGGCGCAATTCTCACAGGGATAAGTGTGAACGGCCTGTTCCGGAAATGTAGCTGCTATAGCCTGTGAGGCGCCAAGCGCCAGAAGAATACTGTATTTTGCTCTCATGGCTATACTCCTTGTTGCGCCAGATCGGTAATGAGAATTTGTTCCAGACCGAAACAACTGTGTCTGCTTTGGCTATGACTTAAAGGCGTCTTATCGATTGTTTTCTCTGTATCAAAAAACCAAAGGCTTCCGGCAATGACCTGTGAGCTGCAATTAAGGAAACCGTCTGAGCATCGTTCCAGGTATAGTTTGGTTAGCTTTAAACCGGTGCTAAGTAAATAGCCATTGCAATAGCTTGCGCTGGAAAAAGGGGACGCGGTGACATCTGTACCTACTACCACTCTGAACGGTACGGGCAGGTTGCTTCTTCCTGCACTTCCCAGGAGAAGTTCATTATTAAACAGGGCCATATCCCCGACACGCTGTTGTTTGACTGAATTATTTCGATAGCCAAGCAGCCATCCCACTGATTCTGTAAAAATATTTCCGCTGATCACTTCATCAGCAAGCGGAGTTCCGCCGCTTGAAGGGGCAAGTGCGACGACCCGGCGAATGATTTTACCTAATTTGAAGAATCGCTCGTCATATGTGGGGTGCGACAAGATCCAGCGCATGACGTTTGCACCATTGGAATGAGTATATACTACCAGCTTGTCAATATTCTTATTCGTTACAAAATCCAGAATCTGATCGGCTGTGCAGCCAGAGGCCTCTTCTTCCCACATGTATTTACTGTAGTCACAGGCTATAACCAGAGCATTGCCAGGTTTAGGCAGACTTTGGCTCATCTGGCTGATAAAATCCTTTTTCCAGTAACCGCCATCAGCGTCATCCCGGTGATCATTGGTACCATGAATAAAAATAATACCCAGATTGTCTGCGGCCGTTGAAGAATAGGCTATCGTTGAAACAATAATCAAAAAAAGACTAAGTATTAAGCGGGAAAAGTCCATTTCTTTTAAGTCCTGTTTAAAAGTCTAGCAGTATCTATATCACAGGTTATGAGAGAACGACAAGCGGGTCTTTAAAAAAATAAAATCCTGCCGGCTATAATAATCCCGCGGTTTTGATTATGATTGATCACAAAATTATTGCATTATCCAGGGTTAAAAATGAGTCTCGAAGCAGTCAGAATAAGACTTGAGTCATTGCGTGAAACAATCAGATTGTATGATTATCAGTATTACGTCCTGGATAATCCCAGCGTTCCTGATGTTGAATACGATCGCTGTTTTCGAGATTTGCAGGCTCTTGAAAGAGAATACCCGGAATTAATGACGGTGGACTCTCCCACACAAAGAGTCTCAGGAAGTGCGGCGCATGTCTTTGAGCCGGTGAGGCACCGCCAGCCCATGTTATCACTTTCCAATGTGTTTAGTCCTGAAGAGCTGCAGGCTTTTATCAAGCGGGTGGCGGATAGACTCGACACTGCTGACGACGAGTTATTATTTAGCTGCGAGCCCAAGCTGGATGGTCTGGCGGTTAGTCTTACTTATGAAAACGGCATCCTGGTAACGGCTGCCACGCGTGGGGATGGAAGCGTTGGGGAAAATATTACTGCTAACATTAAAACAATTGCCGCGGTTCCTTTAAAACTGATGCTTGATACTCCACCTTCCTTAATCGAGATTCGTGGCGAAGTGTATATGCCAAAAGCCGGATTTGAAGCTTTAAACCAGCGGGCAATTGAGCGCGGTGAGAAAACCTATGTGAATCCTCGCAATGCGGCTGCGGGAAGCTTAAGACAGCTTAACCCGCAGATAACGGCTACCCGTCCTTTGGCTATTTTTTGCTATGGTGTTGGGGCTCGTGAAGGTGTTGAGCTGCCTGACAGTCATTTTCAGCAATTGCAATGGCTTCGTCAGTGGGGATTTAGGGTGTTTGCCGACAATCGTCAGGTTCGCGGGTTAAGCGGGTGTCTCGATTACTACCATGAAATGCAAAAAAGGCGAGACAGTCTGCCTTTTGAAATCGATGGGGTAGTCTATAAGCTGGATAGTATTGCTTTGCAGAATGAGCTGGGTTTTGTAGCACGTGCACCGCGCTTTGCCTGTGCGCATAAATACCCTGCAAGTGAAGAAATGACAGAAATATATGCTGTTGATTTTCAGGTTGGCCGCACCGGCGCTTTAACTCCTGTCGCACGTCTGAAACCTGTTTTTGTAGGCGGAGTCACGGTCAGCAATGCGACCTTGCATAATATGGATGAAATCAGACGCAAGGGGATCTTGATTGGCGATACTGTGGTGGTACGCCGGGCTGGTGATGTGATTCCTGAAGTAGTGAGTGTGGTGCTTGAAAAAAGGCCTGAGACAGCCAGGGAAATCACCTTGCCTTCTACCTGTCCGGTTTGTGATGCGGAGGTCGTGCACGAAGAGGGTGAGGCTGTGGCACGCTGTATGGGAGGATTATTCTGTCAGGCTCAGTTGAAAGGAATGATTTGGCATTTTGCCTCACGCCGGGCCATGTCCATTGATGGATTGGGTGATGTATTAATTGAACAGTTAGTGAATCAGCAGTTAGTAAAGGATGTTGCGGATCTTTATGCTGTAACTCTGGATCAATTGATGGCCTTGCCGCGTATGGGCAGGAAATCGGCCGAAAATTTATTGAATGCAATAGAACAGAGTAAGAAAACAACCTTCAAACGCTTTTTATATGCTTTGGGGATCCGTGAAGTTGGAGAGGTCAGCGCAGGCGTTTTAGCTGATCATTTTAAGGATTTGGTCGAGCTTAAAAACGCCAGTATCGAGCAGTTGATGGAGCTGAAGGACATTGGGCCTGTCGCTTCGCATTATATTGTTCATTTTTTCTCTCAGGATCATAATTGTGAAGTCATTAATAAACTGGTGCTTTATGGGGTTCACTGGCCGCAGGTAGAAAAAAAACAAATCGACACAACAAACCCTTTTTATAATAAAACGCTGGTCCTAACGGGTACTTTGAACACGATGGGCAGGGATGTGGCGAAAGCCAGACTGGAGGCGCTTGGTGCCAAGGTAACTGGCAGTGTTTCAAGTAAAACCGATTTTTTAATCGCAGGTACCGAGGCTGGCTCGAAGTTAGAAAAAGCAGCTAAGTTAAAAGTAATGATTTTAGATGAAGAACAGTTTCTTCAAATGCTGGATCAGTAAGTCAGGATGTCATTTTGAAACTAACAGGGAATATTCAATTACGAGTTGCAGTGCTGCTGCTAGCCAGCAACTCGAGCTATGGTCTGGTTTTAAATGATCCTTATCCTGAAAGCGATTCTGGAAAAAAAATCTACTATTCCTCATTTAACGAGCAACCCAAAACACTGGATCCGGCTCGTTCATATTCCAGTAATGAATATGTTTTTATCATGCAAATTTATGAGCCCTTATTGCAATATGATTATTATAAGCGGCCTTATGAACTGGAACCTTTAATTGCGGCGAGCATGCCGCAGGTGACTTATCTCGACAAATCACTGCTGCCTCTGCCTGATTCTCTTTCAGAAAACGTGGCATTCAGTCTTTACAGAATTGATATCAAACCTGGAATTCTGTATCAACCTCACCCGGCATTTGCTATGGATCATGAGGGAAAATATCGCTATTTACCTCTTCCGGATAACTATCTTGAAGACAATGATATTAATCAGCTGGCAGATTTTAAATTTACCGGAACCCGGGAACTGGTCGCTGATGATTTTATTTATCAAATCAAACGCCTGGCTGATCCGGATGTCAGTTCACCAATCAGAGAATTAATGAGTGAACACATCGTGGGTTTCAGAGAGTTTGCCAATCAGTTGCCTCCAATAAGAACGCATCATTTTGTGGATCTGAGACAATATCCCCTAAGTGGTGTCAAAAAGTTAGACGATTACAGTTTTGAAATTCTGGTGAAAGGTTCCTATTCACAGTTTCTTTTTTGGCTGGCAATGCCTTTTTTTGCACCAGTTCCCTGGGAAGTCGACCAGTTTTATTCACAGCCTGATATGGATGATAAAAATTTAAGCTTTGACTGGTATCCCGTTGGAACGGGGCCTTTTATGCTGAGTGAAAATAATCCTAACCGAAAAATGATTCTGTTGAAAAATCCCAATTACCGTCAGGATTTTTATCCGGATTCTACAGATCCGGAGGATATGAAAAAAGGATATACCATCAATGCGGGGAAACGACTACCTCTGATTGATGAGGCTTATTTTACTTTGGAAAAAGAGTCAATCCCGCGCTGGAATAAATTTTTGCAGGGCTATTATGATGCCTCTGCGATCAGTAATGAGAATTTCGATCAGACTATCCGTCTGGATACAAAAGGCGTGCCTCATTTGAGTGGCGAAATGAAAGCACGAAATTTACAGTTGCAACAAACAACCGATCCTTCAATTTATTATCTAGGCTTTAATATGCTTGATCCAGTGGTCGGAGGAAACAGTAAGCGTGCCCGGAAACTTCGTCAGGCGATTTCTATCGCTGTGAATTATGATGAGTTTATTACTATTTTTTTTAATGGCAGAGGCCAGTCTGCCCAAGGTCCGATACCGCCAGGCATATTTGGCTACAAAGAGGGCAAGGCTGGAATAAATCCCATTGTGTATCGCTGGAACGCTGCTGATAGTAAAATGCTGCGCCGAGATATTAATGAAGCACGGAAACTTATGGCAGAAGCAGGTTATCCCAGGGGACGAGACCCTTCAACTGGCAAAGCCCTGATATTGCATTACGACAGCGCTGTAACGGGCGGCCCTGATGACAAGGCGCAATTGGATTGGATGAGAAAACAATTTGCCCGAATTGGCATTGATTTGAATATCCGGGCGACCCAATACAATCGGTTTCAGGAAAAAATGCGGGCGGGCAATACGCAAATTTTTTATTGGGGATGGAATGCGGATTATCCAGATCCGGAAAACTTTCTTTTTCAGCTTTATGGCATTAACGGGAAAGTTCGCTATGGCGGCGAGAATGCCGCCAATTACAATAATCCTCTCTATGACCGATTGTTTGATCAAATGAAGAATCGTACAAATGATCCAAAACGTCAGGAACTAATTGACAAAATGCTGGCCATAGTACGGGAAGATGCTCCCTGGGTGTGGGGGGTCAATACGGAAAGCCTTATTCTGGCACAGCAGTGGGCTAATCTGGCAAAGCCGAATACGATTAGCCTCGGGCATTTAAAGTATGCCAGTATTGATGTCGCGCTGCGTGAAAAACTGAGAAGTCTTTGGAATCAGCCGGTGTTATGGCCTGTCGCTCTGATAGTACTTATCCTGTGTCTTTTGATCCTACCCTTGCTGTTTGCCTATCACCGTAAGGAAAAAAGTCCTGCCAGGAGATTGCACTCATGTTAATTTATCTCGTAAAAAGAATAGCGTATGCATTACCCATACTTTTTGGAATCAATTTAATTACCTTCGCACTTTTTTTTATGATTAATTCACCGGACGACATGGCACGTATGCAGTTAGGACAGAAGCATGTCAAGCCGGAGGCGATTGTACATTGGAAAGCAAAACATGGTTACGATCTGCCTTTGTTTTTCAATGAACAGGCCCCAGGAATGGAGAAACTCAGCCAGACACTGTTTTTTCAGAAATCACTGAAGCTTTTTGCTTTTGATTTTGGTATGTCGGACGCTGGCCGCGATATCAGTTTTGATATCTCACATCGAATGTGGCCAAGTCTTGCGATTGCGATACCTATTCTTTTATTCAGTATGTTGGTGAATATTATTTTTGCAATGGCGATGGCATTTTTCCGTTCGACTTATCTGGATATCAGCGGGGCAGTTTTCTGTATTATTTTAATGTCAATATCCAGCCTGTTTTATATTATTGGCGGGCAGTATTTATTTGGTAAAGTGCTGAAACTGGTTCCCATCTCAGGTTATGACGGTGGCTTTGAAAGTATCAAATTCATTATATTGCCTGTGGTGGTGGCTGTAATTAGTGGAATAGGTTCGGGAGCACGCTGGTATCGAACGCTGTTTCTCGAAGAAATGAATCGTGACTATGTCAAAACCGCACGCGCCAAAGGGGTTTCAGAAACCGGCATTTTATTCAGGCATGTGCTGTGGAATGCTATGCTGCCTATTCTAACAGGAGTGGTGGTACTGATTCCTTCGCTATTTATGGGAAGTCTGGTTCTTGAGTCTTTTTTTGGCGTGCCAGGGCTTGGAAGCTATATTATTGATGCGATTCAACAACAGGATTTTGCGATTGTGAGGGCTATGGTTTTTCTGGGATCAGTTTTATATATTCTTGGCTTAATTTTAACGGATATTTCCTACACCTGGGCAGATCCGCGAGTAAGGTTGGGTTAATCAATGCTTTGGACGGATATTTTTTTTCTTGGCATGCTGGTTTTTGTTTTTGCCGGCCTCTTGTTCAGTTTAAGGAAGGAGCCAGCACGAGTGGTGCTGTTGAAGCTTTTTCAGCGGCCCATCGCCATCGCTTCAGGGATTATTCTCATATTTTTTTTAAGCATAGCCATTCTTGATTCCTTCCATATTGAAGTTTCAGAGGGTAAAGACACTGCTGCTCTTGAATCTAAAACCTTGCTCGATGCCATGCTAGCCCCTTTGGATGAGGTGTATGAAAATACTTATTCTGCGCCAATGGCCTTAAAGCTTTATACCACCGAAACAGCTATCCTCGGCGGTAAAATTCAGCAAATTTATCCTCGTCTTTCCTATCCACCAGCGACGATTCAAACCAGTCATGATAAAAACAAGCTGATCCTGGGTACGTTTTTTAAAGCGGGGGTTTATGGGATATTAGGGACAGCGGGCTTGGTATTAGTGTTTATCTTAATCGCTTATTTATCAGGCCATAGGCATTTCAAATATTCCCCTCAGCTTGCCGTTGCTCTGGGAACTGTTTTTATCTGTATTTTTCTTGGCATTCTGGCGTTTCAGCTCTCCCGTTACTTCCACGTATTTGGCACTGGAAAAATTGGGCAGGATATTTTCTATTACACCGTAAAAAGTATTCGCACCGGTCTTGTTATTGGAACCTTAACGACATTATTCATGCTTCCTTTAGGAATTATTCTAGGCATTGCAGCAGGTTATTTTGGCGGGGTTGTCGATGATATTATTCAGTATATTTATACTGTTTTAAGCTCCATTCCGGGGGTGCTTCTTATCACGGCTTCTGTATTATCGATGCAAACTTATATTGCCAATCATCCTCAGCAATTTCCAACGCTTGAAAAAAGTGCTGATGCGAGATTATTTGCTTTATGCCTTATTCTCGGAATTACCAGCTGGACCAGCTTGTGTCGTTTACTGCGCGCAGAGGCTTTGAAGTTTCGTGAAATCGACTTTGTATTAGCCGCTAAAGTAATGGGAACCCGAACTTCACGAATTATCTGGAAACATTTATTGCCTAATATGATGCCGATTGTGCTTATTTCACTGGTTCTCGATTTCAGTTTTCTGGTGCTGGCTGAAGCGGTGCTTTCCTATGTGGGGGTAGGGGTATCTCCAATGACCATCAGCTGGGGAAATATGATCAACGGAGCCAGGCTCGAGCTG
The DNA here is from genome assembly GCF_900640215.1 of Legionella genomosp. 1. Lineage (NCBI taxonomy): Bacteria > Pseudomonadati > Pseudomonadota > Gammaproteobacteria > Legionellales > Legionellaceae > Legionella > Legionella genomosp. 1. Next base: position 148,432 of record NZ_CAAAJH010000002.1, on the reverse strand, counting down.
GCCAGGGAGCCGCTGGTATGGTGGCCTATCATGGCGGCATTCCTGTTCATGTTTATACTGGTACTGGCGAGTAATTTATTTGCGGATGCGGTACGAGATGCCCTGGATCCTCATCAGGCTTGATAGTGTATTCAACTTAAGAGAGATCCTCTCTCCCTCAGGGAGAGTTAGAGAGAGGGGTTTAAAATCAACCCTCACCCTAGCCCTCACTGCCATTAAGTTAAGCTCAATTGTATATTAAACTGTCATCCCCGCGAAAGGCGGGGATCCATCTCTGAGCTAATTAAAATGCCAACTGAGGAATAGATTCCCGCCTTTCGCGGGAATGACAGAAGTCCTTAACTTAATGGCAGTGACCCTGGCTTTCTCCCAGCTTGGGAGAGGGGATTTTCTCTTAAGTGGATTCCTGCTAAAACAGGTTCTCACTTTCTTCCGATGATGAAGAGGAAGAGCTGCCGGCAGTTACAGGCGCCCCTTCTTCTGTGGGCACATCCTGTTCCCTGAAATACTCCACTATCGCATTGCTTTGATTTTCATTGGCCAGAAGACCCGTTTTGGGATCAATGCGAACTGCGACCACATTTTCAGGTTTGGTCAGGCTTTGTTCTGCGACATTTTTGAGGGCTGTCTTCATGAATTCAATCCACATGGGCAGTGCAACGGTTGCGCCATATTCGTGAAGCGATTGCGGCGTATCATAGCCGACCCAGGCTGTCGCAACCAGATTGGGAGTAAATCCGGCAAACCAGGCGTCGACCTGATCATTGGTGGTTCCTGTTTTACCAGCCAGATCTTGTCGATTCAAAACGCGAGCGGCACGAGCAGTTCCCTGCTGAACAACGTCTTTTAATGCAGTATTCATTAGAAAGGCGATATCGGCTGGGATAACCCGTGGTGCGAAAGAGTCTGAGTCCGACTTGGCTTGCGCACAATTGTCACAGACCACAGCAGGTTTTGCGCGAAGTAAAATATTCCCGTCTTCATCGCTGATATGGTCAATGAGATAAGGTTCCACGCGATAGCCGCCATTGGCAAACACTGCATAGGCTGCGGTGAGCTCAAGAGGACTGACGGACAAACTTCCCAAGGCCAGAGACAATGCGCGGGGAAGCTGCTGCTTGCGAAAGCCGAAACGGGATACAAAATCAATCGTATAATCAAAGCCCAAATCATCCAGTACACGAATGGAAACCAGATTGCGAGAACGAATCAGAGCTTCTTTTAAGCGCATGGGGCCGTTAAACGTCTGGTTGTCATTATGCGGACGCCACAAGGTAGGCTGACTGGGATCATCAACAACAATCGGCGAGTCATTGACCAGAGTCGCCAGCGTATAATCTTTATTGAGGGCTGCGGCATAGACAAAAGGTTTGAAACTTGAGCCAGGTTGTCTGCTGGATTGCGTTACCCGGTTAAACTTGCTTTTCTCAAAATTAAAGCCGCCAACCAGGGCCTCGATAGCGCCATTTTGCGGATTCAATGCAATAAGCGCTGCTTCGGCCTGCGGTACCTGGTTTAACATCCAGTTGTTTTCTTTCTGGTTGACATAGACAATATCACCAATTTTAAAAACCTGATGCGCGTTCTGGGGCGCTTTACCCATCCATCCTTTTCTTAGCGCGGGCCTGGCCCAGGACATTCCTTCCCATTTGATAGTAATGCTATTGCCATCACGCATTAGCGCGGTTGCTTCTTTATCTTTAAGGCTTAAAATAACCACAGGCTGGAGATCGTTCACCGTGGGATAAGAAGCCAGCAATTTACGGGCGGCAGCAGGGGACTGATCATTGACAGGGCCTGCATTGGCCACGGCTCCCCGATAGCCATGTCGATGGTCATAGGCCATCAGTTGACTAAATACGGCCTGATTAGCTGCGAGCTGCAGGTTACTATTGATTGTGGTATAAACTTTATAGCCCTTGGTATAGGCGTTTTCACCATAATGATCATAAAGTGATTGGCGAATCATTTCTGCAACATAGGGAGCGCTTACTTCAATATTGGGTCCATGATATTTGGCAGTTATTGGTTGCTGGATAGCTTCGTTATATTGTTCCTGAGTAATGTACTTTTCTTCGAGTAATCGTTCCAGCACGTGGTCGCGTCGTTTCTTGGCAGCAGCCGGATTAATAATAGGATTTTGTGTGGAGGGGGCCTGTGGTAAACCGGCGATGGTTGCCAATTCGGCCAGGTTCAGGTCTTTCAGCTGCTTTCCATAATACACTTTAGCCGCGGCTCCCACGCCGTAAGCGCGATTCCCCAGATAGATTTTATTCAGATACAGCTCAAGAATTTTTTCCTTGCTTAACTCACGATCAATTTTGATAGCCAGCAGGATCTCATTGAATTTTCTTAAAAAAGTCTTTTTGCGGCTCAAGAAAAAATTACGGGCTACCTGCATGGTAATCGTACTTCCGCCCTGTGATTTGCTGCCTGTCTGGATCATATTTACCATGGCGCGGCCAAGCCCCATGACATCGACTCCGGGATGTTCAAAAAAGCGCTGGTCCTCAGTTGCCAATAGTGCAAAGACCAGGGTTTTGGGAATCTCGTCATAAGTCAGTGGAATGCGTCGCTTCTCCCCGTATTCCTGGATTAGCTTGCCATCCTGCGTATAAACGCGCAGTGGTACCTGAAGGTGGACAGTTTTTAATGAATCCACATTCGGAAGCTGGCTTTCCAGATAAAGATAGAGAAAACTGACTCCAACGACACCAACAAAGAAAAGGCTTAAAAGCGCCCAGAGCCCTTTACGCCAAAAGTAAATCATTTTTTTCATGTTGTGTGGAGCTTTAGAAATTGAAATGCGATGATTATAACGCGATTTTGCGCTTTATTGCGAATAATAAAGCGCAAAGAAAGGTATTTGCTGTTTAATCGACCAGTGAGCCGTTAAAACCACCTAATTGCAATCCAGGATACTCATCGCTGTCTTTTGCGGTCTTGGTTTTCTTTTCGTCTTCTGGTCTCGGGGTCATATTTCGCATGAGGATATGACGATTTGTTCCGTATAGATTTGTTCCGTATAATTGAGATGTCAATGAAAAAGGAGCGCCGAAGGCTCGTACCGCAGAAAGTTCAGTCTGAAGCTTTTCATAGGCCTCATCTTTATTCCGGCTGCTTTGCTCCAATGCTGCAATTTTTTTCTGCATAAGGGCCAGTTGCTGATCTTTTTCTTCCAATTGCTGATCTTTCGCTTCGAGTTGTTTGTCTTTCGCTTCGAGTTGTTTGTCTTTCGCTGCCAGTTCAAAATCCTTAGCGGCAATTATTTTCTCTTTTCCGGCGTTCTCTTGTCTTAATTCTCTATTTTCGGCAACCAGATTTTCCTGAGCTTTTTGAGATTCCTCCAGGCGCTGCCTGGCTAATTCTTCACTCTTTTTCAACGCCTCAATCATCATGTCTTTTTCACGAACTAGTTCCTCAACCTGCGAGCGCAGATTTTTCTCTTCTTCACTGGCTTGCAGGATTGCGGCAAGTTTTTTTTCCAGGTCTTTTATTTGAAGTTCAAGAACATGGATAAGTGGTGGGGCGAAGCAATTCTCCGCTTCTTCCTTACATCGGTCTTTTGAAGATTTATCGTCAAGTGCTAACAGGGAAAAGAGCTTTTTGGGGTTGCAGAATAGATCACCAGTATAACAATAGGAGCTGTAAAGGTTTCCTCGACGCAGCAAACCTGGCATTTTGATTTTTTGCTCGTTATAGCTTATCTCTATCAATGTGGATTGTGAGGTTTTAAGAAGGGTAATCACATTCCATAAAAATCCCTCAAAGTCATTTCGAGCCTTCAGAACCTGTGCTTTGGTTAATCCGGGCTTTAGACTAAACTTTTCAGTGGATTCATTAATCTCATGCAGTGAGTGCATACTCGAAATGATATATAGCACATAGGTATAAAAAGTTTCTCTTTCGCTGTAACCTGACTCCATCGCGGTTTCAAGCAAAGCTTTCAAGCGTTTTGATTTGCCTTCAATGGAGTCGCGGCTGTAAGCCTCCATGTTAAAAGAAACATCTTGCCCGGCGCAGTATTCCACGACAATAGTTTCTAAGGCACCGATGACGTCTATTATCTTCATTACAACTCCTTGTACTGTATCTGAAAACTGTTAGCAGATTATTCACTATATTTTAAGCGAACTAAGAGTGCAAGGGTTGAACAAGTGGTTAGCAAAAAATAAATACGGACAGTTTTAGGGCGATTAGACAAGTTTTATCATTCTCTGGCGAGCAAATAGAAAATTAGATGAGCGATTATCAATCGAATAGCTTCAGGATTGGTAGTATTAAAGAAAAAGTTCCTTTTTTTAGATGCTTACGTTAGGATATACAGGGAAACAACCTCAAGATCCGCATAGTTTACACGTTAGCTTTCATTGCATGGTGCACCTGAAGGGAGATTATACGCGTGCTTAAATTGTTTAAACCAAGACGTCAGTCCTTGCTTGGAATTGATATCAGCTCGACTTCGATCAAGATTATAGAGATTTCAGGATCAGGTCAGCAGCACTGCGTAAATGGCTATGCGTCTCAATTATTACCCCTTAATGCGGTTGAAGGAAATACAGTTAAAGATATAGATGCTATTGCCTACTCTATTAAGCAGATGATCTCCTCGGAAAATCTGACTAGTAAGAATGCTGTACTCGCAGTTCCTGACTCAGCGGTTATCAGTAAGACCATTCAAATTAATGAAGGTTTAAACGATTCGGAAATGGAAGAGTTCATCACCATGGAAGCTGAGAAATATATTCCATACCCTGTTAATGAAGTCAATCTTGATTTTGAAGTGATAGGGCCTGCTGCAAAAAATGCGTCTCTTCTCGATGTGCTAATCGTTGCGTCCAGAAGCGAAAATGTAAATAGTCGTGTAGAGGCTGTAAAAAGGGCAGGATTAGAGGTTCTGGTGGTCGATGTTGAGTCTTTTGCTGTAGAGCGAACCGCCCAACTGGTCAGCCGCGCCTTGCCAGCCCAGGGGAAGGATAAAGTGATCGCTATCATCGACATAGGAGCGCTGTATTCCCATTTTTTCGTACTTCACGGAATGAAAATGATTTTTACCCGCGAAGAGGAGTTTGGTGGAAAACAGCTTATTGACGCAACGTCCATGCATTATGGAGTGTCTTTTCATGAGGCGATGAAAATGAACTCAAATGGCAGTATGCCGGCCGATTATATGGAACATATTTTAAGTCCATTCCGCGAAATGCTGCAGGTACAGATTAAACGGGCGTTACAATTTTTCTTTTCAACCAGCCATTACGGATTTATCGATCATATTCTCCTTGCCGGGGGCGTTGCAAAATTGACTGGCCTGGCGGAAAAGCTGGAGGAAAGCACCGGAATTCCCGTTTCAATTGCCAATCCGTTTGACCAGATTGATATTGCTAAAACAGTCAATCGCGATCAACTAATTGCAGAAGCTCCCTCCTTGATAGTGGCCTGCGGATTAGCCTTGAGGGAAGTTTATTAGCAATGACGACTATTAATCTTTTACCATGGCGTGAAATCAAGCGGGAGCGTGAAAAAAAAGAATTCACCATGCTATTGCTTATGGCTCTTATTTTAGGAAGTGCCATTGCTTTCGCTATGTATTATTATGCCTCGGACCTGGTTAGCGGCCAAAAGCATCGAAATCAGCTGTTGCAGGAAGAAATAAACACGTTCAACGGACAGATCGCGGAAATCAAACAGTTAAAGGATTTAAGGGCACGTTTAATTTCAAGAATGACCGTCGTGCAGAATCTTCAGGCCACTCGCAGCTTAACAGTTCATTTATTGGATGAGCTTATTAAAATACTCCCTGATGGTGTATACCTTACTCAAATGAAGCGCGAGGGTAACCGCATAACCTTGCTCGGTTATTCTGAATCCAATAGCAATGTATCCATTCTGATGCGCAATATAGAGCAAAATCCCTGGATTCAAAATCCTGAATTAACAGAGATCAAAAAAAGCAAAGACGCCCTGGATCCTAATGATACCAATGCACCTGCTCCAGAAACCGGTGAAAATGAATTCAAATTAAGCTTCATACTTAAACTCAAAAACAGTGCATTATTGACATTATGAATACTATAAACTTAAGTGATCTGACGCTCGAAAATGCTGGACAGTGGCCCTTGGCTGTTAAGTATATGGCCGCCCTCGTATTGGCTGTTTTAGTCATAGGTCTTGGCTATTGGCTGATTATCAAATCCTATTTTGAAGAATATGATAACTTAAAATCCGCAGAGACAGGTTTAAAAACTGAATTTGAGCAAAAACAAAAACAAGCCGCAAACTTACAGGCTTATCGGCAGCAAATGCAGACCATGTCTGAACGGTTTGGAAAAATGCTAAAACAATTACCGGCACAAAATGAAATGCCTGGTCTTCTGGAGGATATTTCCAAAACCGGTACTAGCAGCGGCTTAACCTTTCAATTGTTCGCCCCGGCTCCTGAGGTGATTCATGATTTTTATATCGAAGTTCCGATTAATATTATAGTTATTGGAAATTACCATCAGTTAGCTGTTTTTTTGAGTCGTGTGGCGCAGATGGGGCGCATTGTGACTTTACATGATTTTGAAATCAACACGGTGAAAGAAGATAAGCAAAAAGCAGCCTCCGGTGAATTACTGGAAATGAAATTAACCGCAAAAATTTATCGATACAAATCATGACAGCATTCAATTTCAGATATTTAATAATGCTTCTGACTGGCTGTTTATTGTCAGGCTGCGATACCTCAGCAGATCTTGAACTCTCTCGCTATATCAATGAAGTCAAATCGCGCAAGGCACAACCCATCGAGCCGATTCCAACGATTAAGCCTCTTGCCAAGTTTATCTATCCCGAAAACGAAAGCCGCCGCAGCCCGTTTAAACCTAAAACCGTCAAGCAATTTCAGGATAAACTCGCTCCCAATACCAAAAGGCCCAAACAGCCATTGGAGGAGTATCCCCTGGATTCCTTAAAATTTGTTGGAATTCTTAAACAGGATAATATGATATGGGGATTAATCAGCAAACCCGGCGGTGAAATAGTCAGAGTAAGACCAGGCGATTATATGGGGCAAAATTACGGTAAGATAATCCAGATTACCAATAACGCGCTAAAACTGGAAGAGTCAGTTCAAATTGACGGAAAATGGGAAAAAAAAGTGACTAGCTTCGATCTAAGTGCAAAAGAACAATAGGAGTTGATGTTGCGTAAACTAATTTTAATCGCCTTATTTATGTTTGTCGCGCTAGGTAAGGGAATAGCTGAAACTAACACGATGACAGGTATTAAGGTAATTCCTTTACCAGATGAGCGAGTTCGGGTGGATTTTTGCTTTGCAAGCCCATTAAACAACTTGCCCGCCAGCTTCATCACTCAAAAGCCCCCGCGTCTAGTTCTGGATTTTATTCAGACAAAAATGGTGATTAATGAGAAGGATAAAGCAAGAAAAATAGAAATAGGTTCACTAACGAACTATAATATAGTGGCAGTAGGCGATCGAGTCAGAGCTATTCTTGATCTTACAGACTCTATTTCCTATTCAGGTCAAATAGCAGGAAATACCTATTCCCTGACATTAAGTGGAAAAAGTCATCAGATATTTCAGCAGCGCAGAGAAATTTTTGTAAGCAATCGACCTGTTAATGCTCGTCACGGCATCACCAATCTTGATTTTCGCGGAACAGGCGCAGAAGGCGGCCGCGTGGTTATTGATGTAACTGATGCCAGTATACCCATTGATGTAACCCAGACTGGAAAGGAGGTTGTGGTTAACTTCATGAGTACCCAAATTCCCCCGCGTTTAATAAAACGCTTTGATGTGGCTGATTTCCAGAGCCCTGCACAACTCTTAAGCCTTCAGCAGGATGGGAAGGATGCGCGCCTGACTATTATCAGTAAAGGGGATTATGGTCACTATGCCTATCAGGTTAACAAACAATTTATTGTCGAAATCTATCCTTTGAGTGCGGAAGAGGCAAAACAGGCCAAACTTAAGAAAATGGTCTTTACAGGTAAACGGATTTCGCTGAATTTTCAGAATATCCAGATTCGAGCTGTTTTACAGTTATTGGCCGAGTTCACCGGTATTAATATCGTGGTGAGTGATGAGGTAAAGGGGAATATTACTTTGAGATTAAATGATATTCCCTGGGATCAGGCCCTGGATATTATTCTTAAAACTAATGCTCTGGATAAGCGAAAAACCGGAAATGTGTTACTAATTGATACAGCGTCAAAACTACTGGAGCAGGAAAAAAATGCGCTAAAGGCTCAGCAGGCTGTTACCAACCTGGCCCCCTTGCGCTCTCAACTGATTCAAATCAATTATGCTAAAGCCGCGGATATTGCTGTACTGCTCAAGGATAAAAATAATTCTCTGCTGTCCAAACGAGGCACTCTAAGCGTTGATGCCCGCACAAATACAATATGGATTCAGGATACTGGCGTCCAGATTGAAGAAATCAGAGAGTTAGTCAAGCAACTGGATATTCCGGTCAAACAGGTGCTCATAGAGGCAAGGATTGTGAATGTGACCAAGGATTTTGCTCGTGATCTGGGTATTCGCTTTGGTATTTCGCGTCCTACGCATCTTAGCGGAACATTGAGTGGTGCGAACCAATTGGCCCAAAATGTCGCCCCAGCGGATGTAGTACCGCTTTCCGATCGTCTTAACGTGGATTTGGCGGCAACCCCTGTTTCTGCATCGCCTGCCTCCGTTGGTTTGGCCTTGGCAAAACTGGGTGATGGTATTCTCTTGGATTTGGAGTTGTCGGCACTGGAAAGTGAGGGGCGGGGTGAAGTAATCTCAAGCCCGCGTTTGATAACCACCAATCAGCAATCAGCGGTAATTGAATCGGGTGAGGAAATTCCTTATCAGGAGGCGACTTCAAGCGGTGCGACTGCGGTTGCGTTTAAAAAAGCGGTCTTAAGTTTAAAGGTGACTCCGCAGATTACACCTGATAACAAAATTATGATGGACTTGCAGATTAATCAGGATACCCCTTCGCCGCAAACTTTTAACGGCGTTCCTGCTATCCTGACCAAAGAAATCCAAACCAACGTCCTGGTTAACAATGGACAGACCATTGTTTTGGGGGGAATTTATAAACAAGATAAAAACAACTCGATTAATCGAGTGCCATTTCTTGGAAACCTGCCCGTAGTTGGCGTATTATTCAGAAATCAGTCCACAGAAATTAAAAATGAGGAGTTGCTCATTTTCATTACTCCTAGGATAATAACCAATACGCTTTCAATTACCACCGTTGAAGGTAAAGGGGTTGAACTGAATAAATTCGGAAGGCCTGCTCCCTGGAAATAGGGAAACAGGCATCTCGTTAAACAACAGGACTAAGTTCCTGTTCAGATGAAGAGGTATGTAATAAAAAATGAGCATAGTTAAAGTACGCAACATTTTTCTAATTGGGCCAATGGGAGCAGGAAAAAGCACGATAGGCCGTACTTTGGCAAAGGAGCTCAAACTTGAGTTCTATGATTCAGATGAAGTAATAGAAGAACGTGCCGGTGCTGATATTTCCTGGATATTCGATATTGAGGGTGAAGAGGGTTTTCGTAAACGGGAACAGAAAGTCATTGATGAGTTAACCCAGAAAACCAATATTGTGCTTGCGACTGGCGGTGGCGTAGTGATGACCCCCGAGAATCGAAATGCCCTGGCAGGACGAGGAACCGTTATTTATCTGAAGACTTCCTTGCAACAGCAATTTGAGCGAACCAAAAGAGATACGAAAAGACCGCTTTTGCAAACGGAAGATTTGGAAAGCCGTCTGGAAATGCTGCGTGATGAGAGAGAGCCTTTTTATGACGAACTTGCGGACATCAGTTTTGAAACCGACAAATTAACCGTGAAAGCAGTCGCTAATAATATTATCAAATATATATATGGCGAAGTCTGAGTTATACAAACAGATTTTAGTAAGCTTGCCTGACCAGGGTTATCCAATCCATATTGGAGAAAATCTCTTGGCAGATCCTCATTTTTTGAGGAGTGTCGTTAAATCCAGGCAAGTTTTAATTGTAAGCAATGAAACGGTGGCTCCACTCTATATCGGGCCTTTGGAGTCAGTGTTTGCTGACAGACAATGCGATGTTGTTCTTTTGAGAGATGGCGAGCAATATAAGAATCAGGAAAGCCTGACGCAGATTTATGACAAGCTTATCAGCGCATCGCACCACCGGGATACCTGCCTCATCGGTCTGGGGGGCGGAGTGGTTGGCGATATCACCGGGTTTGCCGCCTCCACTTATCAGCGAGGGGTTGGTTTTGTGCTGATTCCCACAACGCTGCTGGCACAGGTTGATGCCTCCGTAGGCGGGAAAACTGCTATTAATCATCCGCTTGGGAAAAATATGATAGGCAGCTTCTACCAGCCAGATGCGGTCATTATCGATGTGAAAACCCTTGCCAGTCTACCAAAGCGAGAACGCCAGGCGGGATTTGCAGAAGTGATTAAATATGCCATTCTTAAGGCCGGCGATTTATCGATTGAAATCAAAAACTTACTAGAAGCTCCTTTTTCTGAGACTGATTTGTTGCCTGTCATTGCTCAATGCTGTGAAATCAAGGTGAGTTATGTTCAGGAGGATGAAAAAGAGCAGGGCCGGCGGGCTTTGCTTAATCTGGGACATACCATCGGGCATGCACTGGAAGCTTATACTCGTTATGAGCGCTGGCTGCATGGCGAGGCGGTAGCCATTGGTTTATACTGTATCGCGTTATTATCGCGGGAGATGGGTTATCTCGATCAGTCCGGGGTCGAGCAGGTGGATGAGCTTTTAAAATTGGCAGAATTGCCGCGCCGCATTCCAAAAGATATCAATCAGGACAGTTTGATTCTGTTAATGGCGAAAGATAAAAAAATTAAGAATAATAAATTGCGCTTTATACTGATTAAAAAAATAGGCGAATGCTATATTGAGGACAAGGTTCCAGCCGATTTGCTACAGAAGGTATTAAAGCTCGCAGTCGAAGGAGAGTAATTCGTGTTAAATGATTCCATGGATAAAGACCACCGTGAACCAACGATGGAAACACCTCCCTTTAAACCCGCAGCCTGGCTTAACAAGATTGATTTTATTAATCATCTGGTTTTGTTGAATAATGTGTTAATCACTGTGCTTGCAGAAAAAGGGGGAGGGAAAAGTACTTTTGCCCGGATTTTAAAATCATCCCTCGACTCCGGAGTCAAGGCTGGATTGATTAATGCCGAAGCTCCACTTAATGTGCAGCAGGTATTGTCTAAACTGTATGAAGCATTTCATTTGCGAATCGATGCCGAACAAAGCTTGTCTAACTTTGTACAGCAAGTGAATGAAAGAAAGGTGCATGTGCTGGTTATTATCGATAATGCGCAACTTTTACCTGATCTTTTTATCAAAGAGGCTTTACTTGAAATCAAAAAGCAGGGCAATATCGGCTTTTTCCACTTATGCCTTGTTTCCGATTTTAGTCTGGCAGCAAGTATTAATAGTTTGGATAAAGATTTATTTGATAATTTAATTCATAGCATCGAGCTTGGCGGGTTATCAGAAAGCGAGACAAAGACCTATCTGTTAAAGTTTCTCCCCTCTCCAAGACGCCTTGATAAAACGATGACTGATAAACGCCTGGCGCAGTTTTACCAATTGACTGGCGGCTATATTGGACGAATTAACACTCAGATGCAGGATTTCTTCAACCCGGACACCTTAAAAGCCAGCCGCCCCCATCGTGCAGGCGTCAAAGCCTATGGTCTTCTGGGGGCTGCTTTGGTAGGTTTGGGATTTGCTTATACATCCACTCAGAATCAAACCCTGGCAGTGGCTGAGCCTGTAGTTGAGCCTGCACCCGCTCCAATACCCGCGCCTCAGTTTCAAGAGGTGGCTTCATTGATGGAGTTGCCCGCGCCTTCGGTCTTTTTGACTGTTCCACAAGTAAAGCTTGTGTCAAGCCTGCCTAACCTGGCAAGCAACTCCATTCAACTTTTACGCTCCCATATTGAGCCGGCACTGGTTACCGAAATTCCTTCCTGGACTGTGGCATCGTCTTCTCAGGAGCTGCAACCGCCGCCAATGAGACGAGTAATCGAGTTTAATACGGATGAAGACGAGGAGCTGAATAATCTGGTGGTGATGGACAAGGTGGTTGTGATTCCAAAAACGGTTAATAAAGTTAACCCTCATACCGTTCCTGCAAAATCACTCGTTAGTAATAAACCAACGAAGACTTTGCCTGTGCGTCCAGCTGAAACGAGCAAGCCTGCTGTCATTCAGACAGCGAAAACCAGCAAGCGGGCGGCCGCACAGTTTACCATTCAAATTCTCGCCAGCCGTAATGCCGATGATTTAAAACGCTTTGTTGCGCGCCATATCGAAGCTAAAAATGGAAAGATTTATCGCACGCTTCGTGAAGGCAGCGAGTGGTTTGTATTAACGCTGGGTAATTTTCCTGATTTAAGTAAAGCGCAACTGGCTGTTAAAGCTTTGCCCGAGGAGCTTGCTCAGCGTAAACCCTGGGTGAGGTCCACGAGCAGTTTGAAGGCAATTGGATAAATGAAGGGAGAGGGCTAGGGGCACTGCCATTAAGTTAAGGACTTCTGTCATTCCCGCGAAAGGCGGGAATCTATCCTCAGTCGGCATTGTGGCTAGCTCAGAGATGGATCCCCGCCTTTCGCGGGGATGACAGTTTAATATACAATTGAGCTTAACTTAATGGCAGTGAGGGTGAGGGTTGATTTTAACCATTTAGTGTGAGAGCACAGACTGATGCTCTTGTGAGAGGCCATAGGTATTTTCAATCACTTCCTCTAGCTGTTCTCGCAGCATGATTACCAAATCATAACGTTTACTGGTTTTGGCATTTTTTCCATCAAGCCAGGTATTGATAGCCTCTAAAAGTGTTCTATCATTTGCTTCATTAGGCTCTTTCCTGGCATGCTCTTGAATGGCCCTTTCAAGTATTCTCGTGGCATCGGTTCTGAAATAAGAAGCCGGGCTGATTGACTTCTTCCACTCATTCTCAAAATAGTTTGTGTTTCGTAAATTCTCGCGGTTAATTTGAGCAAGCTCTGTTTTATCGACGTTCATATCAACTAGTTTAACCTGGAGATGGTGGCGCAGAGACTCGACCTGAGCATATCGGGAGGAGGCTGAGTTTGCTTTTAAAATTAGCCATTGATCCGCCAATTTAAAAAGACGTTTAACATCATCTGAATCATTATACTTTGTACAATGAATTAGCATGGCCAAACCTTTAGTTAATTCAGTAGAAAAACGTGACGCTTTTTTATCCTGTCTATCCCACCAATCCATAATCGACTCATCTTTCAAAAGTCCGTAGCCTGAACGAATACCTGCCTGGGGGTGTAATTTGTCCACATAACGGTAGGCATCCCTGGCACGCAGGCCAAAGAAACTTTGCAATTGCTTAGCCGGTGGAAATTGTGCTGGAGGTAGTGTTTCATTCACGGCATAAGTTTTTTGGGCTTCCTGTGTTTTTCGTGCCACTTCCTCTTTGCTGACGTAACCACGCTTTTCCAGTGATTTGGCTATTGCCATATTTAAATGCTCTTCACCATCGGCTGCATTGAGTCTGACCTGATGATGGCTTTCACGAGGAATAATAATTAATTCACGTTTTGCTGTAGAAGGAAGGCTAGGTACTATTTGTGAGAAAAAAGCGCGGTGGATATTGGAGTTATCCTCATAAAACAATTCTGTATGAAGATGCTCTGGTTTTACTAAATCGGCTAAGTGCTCTGAATGAATAGGGTGCCTACCTGCACTTAGACCCGCTTGTAGTCTGATACCGTCAGGTGTCGCCTTAGTAATCTCAGCACTCTCATTTACAAAATAAATATCACGAGCTATAACTACGTATTGATTTTTATAAGCGTTGTAATTTTGCGGAACTTTATTTAGAACATGGAGATCGACGAATTGCTTGGCACCTGTATAAGCTCCAAGAATGATTGTCGCATTTTTTATATTTGAGCAATCACTGCAATCGGCCATGTTGGCCGCGTTACTTCCAGGGATTTGATAGGAATTACCCGGTACAGGCTGGTCGGCAACGACATCGACTTCAACATTCGGTGCGAATGTTTTAAATTGTTGCGCCTCGAGAAAAGCGGTTACACCGCCGCGGCTAAAGCCTGCGAAAGTGACAGAAGTTATTTCTTTTTCCTCATCTCCAGCGGCAACTGTGGAGTGAGGATTACTGATTCCTACCTTTTTGGATGCTAAATCAGAGGTCGATAAATATAATTTACCATCCCTCATTTCAAACACCTCATGGGTAAAGCGCTCAGTAAAGCCTTTTAAATCCGGGAAAATACCCGCATTACACACTTCGCGGTCATGACAGCCTTTAACGAAGATGGTCTTAACATTGGGATTATCGACATAATCATAGCCATTTAAAAAATCGGCGCCAGGATTTCCTGTGCCACAAAAATAAATAACTAAATGCATATTTGTTCCTCGATTATATTTATGTGCTAATTATAGTCATGAAAGCTTAATGTAATGTTAAGAAATGCAGGCTATTCGAGAACGCCATGCGCCGCTCTGACAGCCTCTTCCAGTTGCTCACGAATGATAATGACTAAATCAAAGCGTTTATTGGATTGAGCATTTTCCTGATTTAACCATTGATCAAGAATGCCCAGTAATTTCTCCGCATTTTCTCTGGTAGGCAATTCACCTGCATAATCATGAATAGCTTCTTCCAGATCCCTTGTTTGTTTAGTGCGAAAATAATTGGCGTTTTTAACAGTTTTATTCCATTCAGAAAGAAAATAATTGGTTTCGTGCAGGTTTTCCCAGACGATGGTTGCCAGTTCATTCGGCTCAACTCTCAAGGCGATTAATTTCATACCTATATGGTGACGAAGTGCTTCGACCATCGCGTATCGTGACGAGGCAAAGTTAGTTTTCAGGATAAGCCAGGTGTCGGATTCTTTATATAACTCCTTGAGGGAATCTTTGTCAGATAAATCCACTGATTTTAAATTTTTCACTAGTAATTGGGTTAAAAGGGTGGAGTAATGCGACACTTTTTTGTCTTGTCGTTCCCACCAGTCAACCAGACTTTCTTCGTGACGAAGTTCATAGCCTTTTCTAAGTCTCATATTTCCATGGGATTTGTGTTGAACTGGTTCCTTTTTAATGCCGAAATAATTCGATAGATCGGCATCAATCAGTGGAGGAATACTTGGATTTAATTGCTGATAGAGAAATGATGCAGCTCTGCGGCAAGTCAGCGTTTTTTTAACCACGATTTCCTGAGTAAGAAACCCTCTTTTTCTTAAAGATTTTGCCAACTCCATATTTAAATGCTCTTCACCATCGGCGGAGTTTTCACGTACCTGATGACTCTCTCTGGGAATCACAATCAGATTTTTGATAGCACTATCTGGAAGCAGAGGGGTAATCTGTGTAAAGAAAACGCGGTGATATGGCTCATCTGCGTCCGGGATGGCAAGTGACTCCGCATAGGCTTCAACAATCACACTCACGTGACGTATATTGTTGCAATGACTGCAGTCCCTAATGTTCGCCGCCTGGCTGCCCGGAAGTTGATAAGCATTTCCTGACACCGGTTGATTGGCAATGATGTCTATTTCCACTTTAGGAGCAAGGTTTTCAAGGAGCGGGGCAACCTCAAAGGCGGTTAAGGCGCCGCGATTAAAACCGGCCAGGCTAATTGAGGTAATATCTTCTCTGGCATCTTCCGCTGTTACCGTCGTTTTCTTCCGTGTGACAGGTTCCCCGTTATGAGTATAGGTATATTCCTCATGCGTATTGATACCCAGTTTAAGACGGGCCAAATCGACATGTTTTAATCCAGGATAATCGCCTCGGCTTTCAAAAAGAGTATGAACAAATCGTTCGGCAAAGGATTTTAAATTGGGAAACAGGATTGAATTACATACTTCAGAATGATGACAGCCCTCAACGAAAATAGTTTTAATGCTGGGGTCGTTTATATCATAACCATTTAAGAAATCATTTCCGGAGTTTCGGGCTCCACAAAAATAAATCACTAAATGCATACCTGCCCCACAACTTTGCTATTTGTTAGTATAGTGAGTATAGTGGTCAAATATTGGTCTGACAAAGAAAAAAGAACTTTTTATTGAAGGATCAGTGACACCAGCGAATAATCGCTCGTGCGGTAAACAGCAAAACCCTCTGGGCCTAGATTTCTTCGAGGGCTTCTTCAGGCATGGTTACATTGAGTTCCAATACAGCACTATCTCCCATTCGCTCTAAGTTGACACTGACTTTATCGCGGGTAATCGGGATGTATTTCGCAATTACCGCCAAAATTTCTTCCTGAAGCTTTGGCAGATAATCAGGGGTGTTTCGCTGAGTACGTTCATGCGAAATGATGATTTGCAATCGTTCTTTGGCAACTGAGGCAGTACTGTTTCGTCTTCTCAAATAATTGAATATACTCATGCTGTGACATCCTCTCTGTTCTTACCAAATAATCTGCGCAGAATTCCTTTCCGTTCACTTTGGATAAAACGCATGGGTCTGCTTTCGCCAAGAAAGCGGGCAATCGCATCCTGATAAGCCAATCCTGCATCACTGTGCTCATCCAGAATAACAGGTGTTCCTGTATTGGATGCTTTTAAAACAGCTTTGGATTCAGGAATGACTCCAATCAATGGAATAGCCAGAATTTCTTTTACATCTTCAACGGAGAGCATTTCTCCTTTTTCCACTCGTTCAGGATCATAGCGAGTCAATAATAAATGTTCCTGTACAGGACTGTTATTATCAATTGCACGCTTGGTTTTGCTGGCTAAAATTCCAAGAATTCGGTCAGAATCTCTTACTGATGACACCTCCGGATTAGTTACTACGATGGCATGATCAGCAAAATGCATAGCCATTAAGGCGCCAGTTTCAATTCCAGCCGGAGAATCGCATACAATATATTCAAATTCAGCGGATAAATCTTTTAAAACCCGCTCAACTCCTTCAAGAGTTAATGCGTCTTTATCCCGTGTTTGTGAGGCAGGCAGGATATAAAGGTCTGAAATACGTTTGTCTTTAATCAATGCCTGATTCAGGCTGGCTTCACCGTTGATGACATTCACAAAATCATACACCACACGACGTTCACAACCCATGATAATATCAAGATTACGAAGTCCGATATCGAAATCAACAACAACAGTTTTGTGACCCTTTAATGCGAGACCAGAAGAAATTGCAGCGGATGTAGTAGTTTTACCCACGCCCCCTTTGCCTGAAGTGACGACAATTATTTTAGCCAAAACGATACCCTTCCTGTAACACAAAAATTTTGGTCCAGTTTACACGGGTTTGATTGTATTATTCAAGCTCAAGTTTTTAGGAAAATGAAATAATTTATTGACAATCATTGATTAAATCAATGAGTTTCCGATTCAACGCAGGATCTTGTTGTCTCTGCTTGCAAACAGCCCTAAAATGAAGCGCTATTATTAATCAAAAGACAGTTGTATTTAAAGAGGAAAAAATGAACCAGCGCAGAATGTTAAAATCTAAAATTCACCGAGCCACTGTAACCCATGCGGATCTGGATTATGAGGGAAGCATCACCATCTCTCCCGAGCTGCTTAAAGCCGCCGATATTTTGCCTTTTGAAGCAGTGCATGTCTGGAATGTGACTGCCGGCACACGCTTTGAAACCTATGCGATTACAGGTGAAGCGAATTCACGGGCGATTTGCGTTAATGGAGCGGCAGCTCATTTGGTCACACCGGGCGATATTATCATCATTGCTTCCTTTGTGCAGATGGATGAGCAATCCTGTCGAAATTATCAACCAACAGTTGTATTTGTTGATGAACAGAATCAATATAAGGAAGTAAGGGCAGAAATTGCCGCTCTATTGGATTAATTATGAAGAAAAAACTATGGTTTGGTTGGGTATTATCGCTTTGCAGTTTCTCGCTAATGGCCGGCGAATGCAAAACCAGCCGGGAAAATTATTTCGAAAATGAGGATGCAAAAGCCTGGATAACGACGCTTTGCCCTGAGGATATTCTGGCTTACCATAGCCATCAGTTTCCAAGGGTTATTGTGCCCCAGGAAGACGGCAGTCTTCAGGTGGTTTATCGTTCGGGAGAAAAGCGGATTATTCAATTGAAAAAATCGATACCTCTGTTTCTCGATACCGCCCAGGGACAGGAATTACATCAGGATATCAACATAGGCAAAACAGCACTGCATATTCTGGTAATTGAGCTCAGAAAAAAATCATAAACTGCAAAAATACAACTCCCGCACTCGGCGGGAGCTGTAGTTTTCGAGATTACCAGCTGGCTGAAGTGCAACAGCTTGTGGTATATCCGCAACAGCCTGAGGTTGTCGTATATTGAACGGCTGAATAATTGGCGCATCCACCGCCACAATTATTAAATCCACAACCTGAAACGAGTACAGCAGCAGTAGCGATGATTACAGCAGATACTATTTTTTTCATGATAGCGTCCTTGCAGGATGGTTTAGTATAACTATATACCATAAAATCATGGTGTACAAATATTGGCTAAATATTTAATAATTTTTCTTGAATAATCATAGTCCGTCTATTAGGCTAACGCTTTAAAAAACTAAAAAAAGGATATTTATGAAACTGTATTTCAGTAAAGGCGCCTGTTCATTAGGGGTTCGTATTCTAATCAATGAGTTGGGTCTGGATGTTGAATATGAGTCAGTGAATCTGAGAAGCAAGACGACTGAAAAGGGAGATAATTTTCTTGATATAAATCCCAAGGGTGCAGTGCCGGTACTTGAGATTACTCCGGAGAAGAGATTGACGGAAAATGTAGTAATCCTTCAGTATCTTGCTGACACTCATAATGCCGCAAGTTTATTACCGGCGGTTGGCGATTTGAAAAGGTATCGAATTCTTGAAATATGCAACTATCTTTCATCAGAAGCGCATAAAACAATCGGTATACTTTTCAATCCGGCAGTAACAGATGACATGAAAGAAAAAATTATCATGCCGGCAATTCATCAAAAATTAAATTATCTTAACTCCATCGTAAAAGATAACTCCTTTGCGGCCGGCTCTCATTTTACCATTGCAGACGGCTATTTTTACGTCATATTAAGCTGGTTGCCCCATTTTAAAATTGATTTAAATCACTGGCCTGCCTTGTATGCTTATTTTCAAAGAATGAGCGAATATCCGGCTGTTGTGAAATCTTTGAAAGAAGAGCAATAAGTTTATTGCAGACAGCGGATTGCAGCCTGGGTTCTTTGAAAACGGGCTGCAATCGTTTATTATCGCCAATTATTAATTTCTGCTCTTTGTCCGGAGATTATCAATGCTGATAAAAAAATTGATTTCAATTGCAGTCGTTTCTGCAGCACTTGCCTTAACTGCATGTACAAAAGAACTTGAGCCGGGAGATTATGACTCCGCTGAAGTGGGTAAAATCAAAAAAGTGGTTCCTGGCACCATTATTTCAATGCGTCCTGTTCGTTTGCATAATAAAAATGCGGAAGCCGGCATTGTAAGCCCCGCCAATGAGAATTCAGATAATGTTGATACAGGCACTAACCGTTCTCATGGTTATGAATACGTTATCAGGCTAAACAGCGGCAGTATCATTTCTGTGGTTCAGGCTGAAAATATCAAGTTAAAAACCAAGCAACATATTCTGGTCATTTATGGCCGCAATACAAGAGTAGTGCCTGATAACGGCAGTGATGATTATTAGTTGATAGTCTGGTTACGCTTTTGTTTATCGTGCAGGTGAAATAGATTCCCATCTGCACAGGAATGACAGAGTATAACTTGCATTGATCTCTCGACGTCTTTGCGAACAAAGTGAAGCAATCCAAATCGAGCGTTGAACAAAGGGAGGAGCTGGATTGCTTCGCTAACGCTCGCAAAGACGATTCTTTGTGTAGCTATCCTTATTCACCCAACAGCGCCATAGTTGACGGCACTATGCGCCTGGGCCTACTCCACAAACTCCCGAATAGCCTTCAAAAAATGCAGCCCATAGTGATTTAACTTATGCTGTCCCACACCGGTGACGTTCAAGAGCTCTTCCGCAGTCTGGGGATTTTTCCTGACCATGTCATGTAAGGTACTGTCGCTAAAGATCATAAAGGGCGGTTTGTTTTCCTGCTCTGCAAGCTTCCTTCGCAATGCACGCAAAGCCACAAATAAGGGATCGTTGTCCTTAGAGAAATATTGCTCTTTTATTCTTGCAATAATCCCTTTGGGCTTTTCGCTGGGAAGCACCAGCATGACTTTTTCTTCTCCCTTTAAGACCGCTTTGGCCTTTTCCGATAAGCGCAGCACATTGAAATGATGGGTATCCTGATAGCAATAATCTCTATGAATCAACTGCCAGGTCAAAAGTTTCCAGAATTTGCCGGATTTGTCTTTCCCTATTCCATAAGTGGACAGTTTTTCATGGCCATTCTGTAATATCTTCTCAGCATTACTGCCGCGAAGCACATCAATTACATAGGATATACCGTAACTTTGCTTTAAGCGATAAATACAGGAGAGAATCTTTTGCGCTTCCAGGGTTGCATCCTGGGTTACAGGAGGGGAGTCGCAAATATCGCAATACTGACATTGGGGCTCGCTGCTTTCATCAAAATAATGTAACAGAATATGACGGCGACAGTGGCTGGCTTCGGCAAAGGCCATCATATGATTTAATTTATTAAGTTCAACCCGGTGTTTCTGTTCATCCTCAATTTCGGCAATCCAGCCTCTCAGACGAGCACTGTCAGCTGGATCATAGAGTAGAAATGCCTGGGAGGGTAATCCGTCGCGTCCGGCCCGACCGGTTTCCTGATAGTAACTTTCAATGGTTTTAGGCAAATCATAATGGACCACATAGCGCACATTAGGCTTATCAATACCCATCCCGAAAGCCAGTGTCGCTACCACAATATCGATGTGATCGTGGCGAAAGAGCGATTGAACTTCCCGCCGTTCGGCATGCGATAGCCCTGCATGGTAAGCGCGCGCTTTATGACCCTGACTTTGAAGTCTTTCAGCCAGTTGGGTAACGGCATTGCGCGTTCCGCAGTAAATAATACCGGCTTGAGATTCCTGTTCTTTTAAAAAATGGGCCAACTGTTTTCCTGGATTATCTTTGTATTCAACCCGGTAGTGGATATTAGGGCGATTGAATGAATCGACATAGGATAGAGGCTGATAATTTAATTTGTCGATGATGTCCTGACGTGTCTGCTGGTCTGCGGTTGCGGTGAGCGCGATAACGGGTACATCAGGGAAATACGTCTTCAATTTACCCAGTTCAGCATACTCAGGACGAAAATCATGCCCCCATTGTGAAATACAATGAGCCTCATCAATGGCAAATAAAGCCAGTTCGCAATCCTCAAGGCGCTGCAGAAAAGAAAGACTTACCAGCCGTTCCGGAGCAATATACAGTAAATCCAGTTCCTGCTGATGCAGTTGAGCCAGCACTTGCCGCGATTCTTCGCTATTAAGTGAAGAATTATAATAAGCGGCCCGGATACCCTGTAACTTCAGGGCAGCCACCTGATCTTCCATTAAAGCGATTAAGGGCGAAACGACGATAGCTACACCCGGTCGAATCAGTGCAGGAACCTGATAGCAAAGGGATTTCCCACCACCGGTAGGCATCAGTACGAGTAAGTCCTTGCCAGCTAGCAAGTCGCTAATGACCTGTTGCTGCAAACCGCGAAAAGAGTCATAACCAAAATAATCTTTCAAAATTTTGGTTGCTTGATGGGATGTGCGTTCCAGGACTTGTTCCATGATTTTTCTTTTTTTTATTTCATAGACAGCAAAAATTGGCAATAATATCATTTTATTGATTCAATAAAAATGACAGATTAGCGTGTCTGATAAATTAGTCACTACAACTTAAGGACAAACAATGGATTTCACTTATAGTGAAGAGCATCAGGCTTTTCGGGAGATGGCTGCTGATTTCGCACGCGAAAAGCTAATGCCTTATGCTGAAAAATGGGATCAGGAACATTATTTTCCAATTGAAGTGCTGAAGGAAGCGGCAGCGCTTGGAATGGCGGGTTTGGTAGTGTCTGAAGACATTGGCGGAACCGGAATGACCCGCCTGGATGCTTCTCTGATTTTCGAGCAATTGGCATCCGGTTGTGTAAGCACCAGCGCTTTTCTGTCTATTCATAACATGGTGGTTTCTTTAATCGACCGCTACGGCTCAGAATCTTTGCGCCAGCAGTGGGGGCCTCGCCTTACTGGAATGCAGGTGGTAGGCAGCTATTGTCTGACTGAACCCGATTCTGGCTCCGATGCCGCTTCCTTAAAGACCCGAGCAGTGAGAGAAGGTGATTATTATACGCTGAACGGCGCTAAATCATTTATTTCCGGCGGCAGTGTCAGTGATGTGTATTTATGTATGGTTCGTACCGGGGATGAGTCACATCATGGTATTTCCTGTCTTCTAATCGAGAAAGATACGCCGGGATTAAGTTTTGGAAAACTGGAAAGAAAAATGGGATGGCATAGCCAGCCCACATCCATGTTATTTTTTGAAAATTGTAAAGTACCAGTCAGCAATCGAGTCGGTGATGAAGGGATGGGGTTCAAGATTGCTCTAAATGCCTTAAATGGAGGGCGCGTCAATATCGCTTCCTGTTCATTGGGCGGTGCGCTTGCCTGTTTAAGACTGGCTCAGTCTTATTTGCACGAACGCAAGCAATTTGGTAAATCATTATCCCAAATGCAGGCCTTGCGTTTTTATTTTGCAGATATGTTAACTGATTTTGAAGCCGCTCGGCTGATGGTTTACCGCGCGGCAGATGCTTTGGATAAAAATAATCCTAAAGCACCAATGTATTGTGCAATGGCCAAACGCCTGGCAACAGATGTTGCATTTCGTATCAGTGATCGAGCGATGCAGATGCACGGAGGCTATGGGTATTTGCAGGATTATCAGGTTGAAAGAATATTCAGAGATCTGCGTGTGCACCAAATCCTTGAAGGAACGAATGAAATCATGCGCGAAATTGTTGCTAAATCAGTTCTTGATGAAGAATATTTTATTGATTAAGGTTTTATCTAACGGCGCAGCGCGCTATTAACAGGAGTTAGTAATGGATGTTATTGAACAGGAATTAAATCAGGACGGCATTTTCACTATTACTTTAAATCGACCTGATAAGTTAAATTCCCTAAGTACAGAGGTTTTGCAGGCACTGTCGGAATTATTTCACGAGGCCAGAACCAATGACAGAATTAAAGCTGTATTAATAACTGGTGCGGGTAAGGCGTTTTGTGCCGGCGCAGATATTTCTCGATTGGCTGAGTGCAATGCGCAGACAGGTTATCAGTTCGCCTGCGAAGGTCAGGATATTTTTCGCCAGCTAGAAACACTGGGCAAGCCTTCTCTGGCTGCCATTAATGGTTTCGCTTTTGGCGGGGGCTGCGAACTGGCAATGGCTGCTACCTTGCGCATAGCCTCAACCAAGGCCCAATTTGGGCAACCGGAAGTGAAACTGGGTGTCATTCCGGGTTATGGAGGAACACAGCGTCTGGGCCGATTGGTTGGAAAGGGCAGAGCATTAGACCTGTGTCTGACCGGGCGCTTTATCAGTGCCGAAACGGCGTATACCTGGGGATTGGTTACTGATGTGGTTGAGCCGGAGCAATTGCTTGAGCAGGCTAATAAGACCTTAAAAACTATCTTGTCGATGGCCCCTTTAGCCATTCAGGGCGTTATGGAAGTTATTGATCATGGTTTTGACCTCTCTCTAACTGATGCCTTGCATCTTGAAGCGGTTCATTTCGCAAAAGTTTGTGCATCGCAGGATAAACAGGAAGGCGTGCAGGCATTTCTTGCCAAACGGCAGGCAGTATTCCAAGGGAAATAATAAATATGAGCAGCAATATTCTTTTTGAAAAGAAGGAGCAGTTGGGTGTCATTACACTCAATCGACCCAATGCGCTGAATGCTTTGACTTTAGAGATGATTAAATCCTTACAGGAGCAATTAATCGAGTGGGAACATGACCGCCATATTCATGCGGTGCTCATTCAGGCAACTCCCGGAAAAGCATTTTGTGCCGGGGGGGATGTGCGCTGGCTCTATGAAAGTGGTTTGCATAAAGAAAAAGAGCAGATGGAGTTTTTCTGGCATGAATATCGATTAAATCATTATATTCATCACTATTCAAAACCTTATATTGCATTAATGAACGGCATTACCATGGGTGGCGGCGTCGGTATTTCTCTTCATGGTTCACATCCTGTTGCTACCGAGAATTTTGTATTTGCCATGCCTGAAACAGGAATTGGTTTTTTTCCTGACATTGGTGCCAGCTATCTTCTGGCAAGATTACCTCATTATCTTGGGGTTTATCTTGGCTTGACGGGTAATCGCTTAACGAGCCAGGACGCTTTGGCAGCAGGTTTAATTAGAAAAATTATTCCAGCCGAGCATTCGACCGGGCTTATTGAACTACTCAACAAGACTGATCTTGCTGTCAACGCCGCTCAGAAAGTGGATGATTGCCTTACACAGCTGCCGTTAGCCGATACTCACCACTCCATAGCAAATGCAGGCCAGATTGAAAAGCACTTCAAGTTCAATACAATTGAGGAGATTCTGGTTTCATTAAATGCCGCTCAGGATGAATGGTCGAAAGCCTGCCTGGCTAATTTACAGCAGAAAGCGCCCCTAAGTTTAAAGATAACCCTGACACAGATCCACAAAGCCCGATTTTTATCAATGGCTGATTGCATCAAAATGGATTACTGTCTGGTGCGGCATTTCATGAACGATTCCGATTTTTACGAGGGCGTGCGCGCCTTGCTGGTAGATAAAGATAAATCTCCTCATTGGGATCCGAAACAGCTGGAAGGGGTTTCTGAAGCTAAAGTGGCGGATTATTTTGAATGCGAGCAGGAACTGGAGCTTTTGGATTAAGGCCTTGATGCGCTCGCATCAAGGTTTATTATGAATACAATTATTCAACCAAAAATCGGCAATATCAATTCGCCTTGCTATCCATACATCCTTAAACTGCCTGATGTAAGCAATAAACTGTTGAATAGCCAGGCATCTTCCCGGACGTCCGCTAATCCGGGGATGCAAGCCAATAGTCATTAAGGCCATCCGCTGCTCCTGATAAAGATAATCGAAGCTGGCTTTCAGGTGGGAATAAAAGTCCTGCCACAGGGCAAAGCCTGGACTGGTCGTATAACGAAAATCATTGCAGTCGAGCGTGTAGGGAATTATCAGGTGCTCATCTAGTAAATAGGGCAAATCATCGGCATAACTTTCGGAATCATATTTAAATCCGCCAATCTCTAAAAGCAATTCACGGGTATTGCTGCTTCGCCGACCAGTATACCAACCTTCAGGCCGGCGGCCAGTGGCCTCTTTAATCGCATTAATGCATTGAGTAATATGCAGTTTTTCTTCATTCCTGGGCATTTGTCCATAATCAATCCATCGCCAGCCATGACCTGCCGCTTCATGGCTTGTGTTTCGTAAATAAGATCCCAGTTCGGGGTTTAAACGGATGGCCAGGCCAGTGATAAAAAAAGTCAGTGGAATTTTTTCTCGCTCAAACAGACGCACGAGACGCCAAATGCCGCAGCGGCTGCCGTATTCAAATAAAGACTCCATGCTTAAATTGCGCATACCTAAAGGTTTGGCTGCCAAGGGAAACTCTCCACCATAGGTTTCGGCTATTAAGTCACCATTGACAGGCGATAATTCAGCACCTTCTTCATAATTGATGACGAAATTAATGGCAAGTTTGGTATTTCCCGGCCAGCAGTTGAGTGGAGGATTGGGGCCATAGCCGACCATGTCGCGCATCATTTTCTACCCCAACTCGAAGGAGGTGATACCGTAGATTGATTGGATTTTCACATCCGGCTCCCCTTTTAAATACATACGGGCGGTAGTGAACACTTTTTCCATTTCATATTGCTTTACCAGATTTATCGCATGAGGGTTATTTTCAGGAATATCTAAAAAAACCAAATGACTTTTAGCCTGTTTACACAATTGAAGAAATAAATCATTGGCGATAGCAGGGTTGTCAGCGAATAATGGCCCGATTCGATAGCCTTCATGTGCGGGACGAATGACCCCATACCCACATAATTCCCCTTGGTGAAGACAGGCAAGGCTTATACTGTCTGGTTGATTAATCCAGCAGTTCAGAAATGATTCGCGCCGCGCCGGAAAATGCTGACGGTCATAATCACTCAGGCGCTTTAAATCGACTTGTTTTAAATCAATAAAAGAAGGGTCTGCGGCAATAGCGATTGAATGGGTCTCCCAGCGATAACGAGCATTGGCATGAGCCTGTCGATAACCGAGACGGCTGTATTTCTCGAGCATTTGCGGAACACCATCAATGCCCGCATTGCGGCTGCCTACATACTCCAGGCGTTTTCGCGTTAACGCCAGGCCATAACCTCCGCCACGATAGGCCTTATCGACAATATAAAAACCGCAGAACGCAAAATGCTCGTCATAACGAACAGCGGAACCGATCGCAATCGTCTTGCCGTCAAGCTTTCCAGCAAAAAAACCATCAGGGTCTGTCTGATAATAACAATTGATATCATGCAAACCAGGATTCCAGCCTTCCCTGGCTGCCCATTCAAAGGCTATATTCGCTTCCTGCCGACTCATTCTCTCAATGACATAATTCATCGCAGTCCTTGCTAAATTGAAATCTCATCTGATTATTATAGCATTCTGAGGTATTTAAGGCATTGAAGTATTGCGTTTTTCAGTGTCCACCGTAACCGGTTCTACCTTTTCACGACTTAAAACGTCCTTGGCTTTCTCTGCAAACAGTTGCCCTGCAGTTTTAGGAATATAATGAGAAATAAGTTCTTTTAATTTGCGAAATAAACTATTGAAAATACCCTGATGACGATGCTCCTTAAGCAGAGTCGTACTTTTATTCAGCTCGCGTCCCAAATTGCCTAAGGTGGCTGGTTCAGGCTTTTGAAGAGTTATTTCGCGCAGCCTGTTTACTGCATCCAGCTTATTCTTTAATAATGGTGGATTTTTTTCGGAATGCTCATTTTCATTAACACAGTCTTTTAATAAATGGCTTTTATACTGATGAGTCAAGTGACTAAATTTAAGCAGGGTTTCAGCCGTTTTTAAAAGCGCTGCTGGTTTTTCGGTTTGTTTTAATTCCAAAGCGGCATTGCCGACTATTGAAATGATATCAAGACGCTCTTCTTCACTGCCGGCCTTTTTTAAATAGTTTATTTGTAAGGATTCAAGCGCCTGTTGATGGACATGAACAATTGCAATCTTATCCAGTCCTGCCCGGCCATCAGGAAATGTGGAATTATATTCAAACCAGATTGGATTATTCTTGAATAAACTTTGCTTAAGTTTATCGGCGTTTGGAGAGGACTTTAGTTGGTTCCATAATTCCAGTTTTTCATGATGTTGTTGGAGTTGGGTCTGCATCATTCCTTGCGGGCTCAGATAATATTCATGCAGTTTTAAAAGGTAGCGGCGGTTGTCATCTGTATCGCTAAAATCACCATCCAGAATATGTGCCGCAATCTCAGGAGCAGCATAAATAAGCGAACAAGCCAGATAATCTCTTACTTTGAAAAAGGACGGCTGTTTTTGCACCACCACAGGATGACTGCCAATGACCGAATGATCGCGGGCTGAATTCTGTTCCGGGGCAATCTTCACGGCAGCTTTTAACACTGGCTGGATGCCCTGTGGAGTACTGCGCTGGTGTATCTGCTGTTTAGCCAGCTCGGCATCGTTTACACTGACAATATCAAGCATTCCGCCTTTCGCAAAACCGGGACGTTTTTTATCAGCAGTTAATGGCATACCCTTTAAGTTATTTTTATAGGTGGAAGTCCTGGATTGCTGCTGATTTCCAAGAGGCGCCATGACAAGTTCCTGCATCCCCGGTTCTGCATTATATTGCCAGGGATTGGTGGAACCTGATCCTCCATCGCTCTCAGATAAGTAATTGCGCGTATTGGCATCATAGCCATTCGCCACCATATCAGGGGTTTTCCTGCATAAGTCATCCCAGGTCTCCGCATGAAACTTGCGAGTCTTGTGAAGATTTATCCAGTCCTTGGCTCTGGCTGCTTCGTTAAATGCATCAAGATGCGCATTGCTGAGGCTTAAATAAAATTCCTGGTCCTCTTTGCGGATTTGAAGTGCGGTGTGGGTTCCCCCTTTATTATACCCTTTGTCCATCCTGCCTTCTCCGCGGCGAGCCAGCCGCGTTTCACTATGGACTATCTCTACCTGGGGCTTGCGAACAATTATGGTCGCCATACCCGTTTGACTGTGAAACTGCGTGTCCAGCTTGGTGTGAGTAACCATCTTTTCAGCGAAATCAATTTCAAGAGGAGCGGGAAAGGCCTGACGAAGCTGCTGGTAGGTTTTGTCAAAATTAAGCTCCTGGCAGTGCAAGACAAGCAGGTCAACATCGGACATTTCTCTAGTCAATTGTTCAACCGCAAGTCTGCCTGGCGTATCGTTTCCGCAATTGAGCGTAAAGGTTTTCAGAGTTAAGGACATGGCGATTCATTGATTGGAAGATCATTTTAATTATAGTGTACGCAGTCCCTCGCGTATTCTATTACTTACTTTCTGATAATGATGCGATTTTCTACGGTTTTAACGCCATTGACTCTTGAAGCAATTTGCTCAGCTACATCGGCCTGGCGTATTTTTTTAACATATCCACTTAAAGTTACCACGCCGTGATCACTGCTTACCTGAATAGGTGCATCAGCCAGAATTTCATTTTCGCTAAAGGAGGTTCTTACAGCATTGCTGATTTGTTCATCACCATTGACAGCAAACGACTGGCCGTAACTGTTAAAACCAGACATGGACTGACAACCTGCCAGCAGACTGAGAGACAATAAGGGGATACAGAGTTTTTTCATGGAATTCTCCTGTTACAGACTTAATCTGTGCGTTTTCAGCTCAGATTATTAATAAATGCGCTACTATAGTAACAGAATAGGGGCGTTGACAAGCTTTTATTGAAACAGATTAAATTGTCTGTTTGCTTAATTTCTTTTAAAATACCGCTTTATATTTTTGAGCAACTCATGTCCGATTTTTACGAAGACTTCAATAAACGCCGAACTTTTGCAATCATTTCGCATCCTGACGCTGGAAAAACAACGGTTACTGAAAAACTGTTGTTATTCGGAGGTGCTATTCAGCTTGCGGGAACAGTCAAGGGACGCAAGGCTGATCGCCATGCCACGTCTGACTGGATGGAAATGGAAAAGGAGAGGGGGATTTCGATTACTACCTCGGTCATGCAATTTGTCCATAATGAACATGTAATCAACCTGCTTGATACGCCAGGACACGAGGATTTCTCTGAGGATACGTATCGAACCCTGACTGCTGTTGACTCGGCCTTAATGGTAATCGATGTGGCCAAGGGGGTTGAGGATCGCACGGTAAAATTAATGGAAGTTTGCCGTCTTCGTGATACGCCGATTATGACCTTTATCAATAAACTGGACCGTGAAGGACGAGAACCCATTTCTTTACTGGATGAGGTGGAATCTGTTCTTGGGATTCAGTGTGCTCCTGTCACCTGGCCTGTCGGTATGGGTAAGCGCTTTAAAGGCATTTACCATTTATATGAAGATGCAGTGTATCTCTATCAGTCAGGAAAAAATGCCCAGAAACAAGAGGCGACACGCATTCAGGGACTCGACAATCCTGAACTGGATGAAGTATTAGGAAGTGTTGCTCAGGAGCTGCGAGATGAAATTGAATTGGTTAAAGGCGCTTCTCATGAGTTTGATTTGCAAAAATACCTTGCTGGCCGCCTGACGCCTGTTTATTTTGGTTCAGCCATTAACAATTTTGGTATTAAAGAATTACTGGACGATTTTGCAGCCAATGCGCCGGGTCCTCGCCCACGAGAGGCTCTGGAACGGGAAGTGTCGCCTGACGAGGAAGCCTTCAGC
Source organism: Legionella genomosp. 1 (assembly GCF_900640215.1). Taxonomy (NCBI): domain Bacteria; kingdom Pseudomonadati; phylum Pseudomonadota; class Gammaproteobacteria; order Legionellales; family Legionellaceae; genus Legionella; species Legionella genomosp. 1. The sequence goes on along the minus strand of NZ_CAAAJH010000002.1, from coordinate 118,467 downwards.
GGATTTGTATTTAAAATTCAGGCGAATATGGATCCTAAACATCGGGATCGCATTGCCTTTTTACGAATTTGCTCCGGTCAATTCAATAAAGGAATGAAATTAAGTCATTTGCGCATTGGCAAGGAAATTCAGATTTCCAATGCTCTAACGTTTATGGCGGGTGACCGATCTCATGCTGAACTAGCAATGGCTGGTGATATTATCGGCTTGCATAATCATGGCACAATAAGGATTGGCGATACCTTTACGCAGGGTGAGCAATTAAAATTTACCGGCATTCCCAATTTCGCTCCCGAGCTGTTTCGTCTGGTACGTTTAAAAGATCCTTTAAAAAGCAAGGCCCTGCTGAAAGGATTGATTGAGTTGTCCGAAGAGGGGGCGACCCAGGTATTCCGACCGTTAAACAGCAATCAATTGATTCTTGGTGCAGTCGGTATACTTCAGTTTGATGTGGTCGCTCATCGGCTGAAAAATGAATATAAAGTCGACTGCGTATATGAATCCGTCAATGTGAGCTGTGCCCGCTGGGTTTATTCAGATGACGATAAGGCTATGGCTGAATTTAAAACAAAAGCCTATGATTATCTGGCGCTGGATGGCAGCGATTCATTGATGTATCTGGCTCCTACTCGAGTCAACCTGACTATGGCGCAGGAGCGCTACCCCAAAATTCAATTCACGGCAACCCGAGAACATTAATAGTCCTGATGCGCTGCACAAACACAGCGCATCAGGTTTTAACCCGCACTTAAATGCCTTCCGATTTGCCATACAAGCAAAATAACTGTATCTTAGTTTCCAATTTTATCACTGTGGAGATTTTTAATGTTTCAAAAAATTGGTATGTTCTGTGTTGGTGCCTTACTTGGTGCTCAGGCTTTCGCTGCTAATTATCCTCTGGCTCCCTTCACCACTATCGAATACGATTTAGTACCGAACAAACCTGAAGTTCTTACTAATTTTACTTTATTCACTATCAAAGCAGAATGTGAATTACAAACCGCTGAACCAGCCGCTATCCTTCGTGTCTTTATGAAAAAGCGCTCTGGCACCATTAATGACATGCCAATTAGTGAAGGCGATGAAACAGCGCTGCTCGTTGAAAATGGAAAAACCCTGCGCTTGACCGCTGTCTCAGCTGCTGTAGTGGAACTGGAAAATAAAGGGAATGAAATAGTTCATGCCAAATGTAGAACGGTGAAGTAAAGCACCGTAATCTAGGTACTGTGGCTTAGCCCCAGTATCTGGTGATGCTCTACGTGCTACGGTTATCCGGCGTTATTGCGTAAATAGAACCAAGCACCTAGCCTGTCGTCTTTGCGAGCGAAGTGAAGCAATCCAGATCGGAGCTTGAACGAAGTACGGAACTGGATTGCTTCGCTAACGCTCGCAAAGACGGTTTTGTGACCACCTATCTTCATTTACGCAACAACTCCGGTTTATCCGGGGCATCCAGATCGATGCTGGTTGATAATAATTACACTGTTACAAGCATTTCTGGATACCGCGAACAAGTCGCGGTACGTAGGTATTTCTAAAGCGGTAAGTAAGCATTGTAAGCACTAAGCAGACGATTAAACCTCCGCCAGCGATTTGGCAATCGATTCCGTCATCACTTTAGCATCTCCGAAGAGCATATAGGTATTGTCACGGAAGAAGAGATCATTTTCCACGCCCGCATAGCCAGCATTTAAGCTTCTTTTCACGAACAACACCGTTTTGGCTTTTTCAACTTCCAATACCGGCATGCCATAAATCGGTGAACTGGGATCAGTTTTAGCCGCCGGATTGGTAATATCATTGGCACCAATCACAAATGCGACATCCGCTGTTCCAAAATCACGATTGATTTCGCTTTGCTCAAACACGCGATCATAGGGAATATTAGCTTCTGCCAATAACACATTCATATGACCAGGCATACGACCTGCGACAGGGTGAATCGCAAACCGAACGCGAATGTCTTTCTTTTCGAGCGCATCAACCAGCTCCTTCACCGCATGTTGCGCATGCGCTACGGCCATACCATATCCGGGAACGATAATAACGTCCTTGGCATTGCTAAGCAGGAAGGCGGCATCTTCACCATTGGCCTGATGAACTTGCTGATTGCCGTTTAATCCACTGGCATGAGCTACCGCACTGCTTCCCTGAATCCCGCCAAAGATGACATTGATGATCGAACGATTCATGCCTACGCACATGATATAACTCAGGATGGCCCCGCTGGCACCTACCAGTGCGCCGGTAATTACCAGCAGATGATTACTCAAGGTAAATCCAATTCCTGCCGCAGCCCATCCGGAATAAGAATTTAACATGGAGATAACTACAGGCATATCGGCGCCGCCAATGGGCATTATCAATAAAAATCCCAGTGCAAAAGATAATAAGGCGAGCAGGCTAAATACCCAGAATGCCTGAGTCATCACGAAATGGATTAATAAGGCAAGAATGGCAATTCCAAGTAAGAGATTCACTAATTTCTGGCCGGGATATTTCAAGGGTTGGCCGGACATTAAGCCCTGAAGCTTGAGAAATGCGATAATCGAACCGGAAAAAGTAATCGCTCCAATGATTAGCCCAAGGCTCATTTCGATAAGGCTTGAGGTATGAATTTCTCCCGGCTCTCCGATATTAAAAGCAGCTGGAGACAAAAAGGCGCAGAATGCGACCAGAACCGCGGCCAAACCCACCAGAGAGTGAAAACCGGCCACTAACTGAGGTATCGCAGTCATGTTAATCTTGAGCGCGATAAAGGTTCCGACTATTCCGCCCGCAATAATCAGGCCGAGAAGCAAGAGGTGATGATTTATAACAGGCATCATCAGAGTCGCGCCAATTGCCAGCGCCATCCCGAATATACCCAGTAAGTTACCTCGGCGGGAAGTTGACGGACTAGCCAGACCCTTTAAGGCCAGAATAAAACAGACAGCGGCAATCAAATAGAAAAATGAAATCATTGTCGTCATGACGGTACCATCCATTAAATTATTTTTTATACATACGCAGCATGCGTTGCGTAACTACGAAACCGCCAAAAATATTGATTGCGGTGATGAAAATACCCAGACCTCCCAGCCAGCCGACACTTCCGCCAAGATGTGTTCCAGTGGCTATAAGCGCTCCCAGAATAATAATACTCGAAATGGCATTTGTAACCGACATAAGCGGTGTGTGCAGCGCGGGAGTAACTTTCCATACGACGTAATAGCCGACAAAGCAGGCCAGAACAAAAATAGTGAGTGTAGCGACGTAGGGGTTGTTAATAAAAACGGCACTAGGCATTTTGAGCCTCCTTCGTGGATTGAAATGGCATATAGGCACCCTGATGACATAGCAAGGCCTGTTTCATAATTTCATCCTGATCATTAAATGACAGGGAGCCTGGTTTATCAGCCATCAGGCGAATCAGATTAAGGACATTGTTTGCATACAGTTCACTGGCTGTCGCCGGTACCAGGCCGGCCATATTGCTGATTCCGACGATGCTAACGTCATTCACTTTGACAACCTGATCTTTTTGACTGCCCTCACAATTGCCCCCTCGTGAGGTAGCCAGATCCACTATCACGGAGCCTTTTTTCATATGCGCGACAGTAGCAGTTTTAATAAGAACAGGGGCTTGTTTTCCGGGGATTAACGCGGTGCAAACGACAATATCAGCCATTTTGGCATACTTATCTATTAATTCTGCCTGGCGTATTTTGTATTCTTCACTCATCTCACGAGCATAGCCGCCGCTGGTCTCCGCATCAGAATCATCGCTGACTTCAATAAATTCAGCACCAAGGCTTTCTACCTGTTCTTTAGCTGCTCGACGAACGTCAAAGGCATAAACGACGGCTCCAAGCCGCTTGGCTGTGGCAATCGCCTGCAAGCCTGCAACCCCTGCACCAAGAATCAATACTTTTGCAGGGTGAATCATTCCGGCAGCAGTCATCATCATCGGAATGGCTCGATGATAATATTGTACCGCTTCAAGAATGGCGCGGTAGCCTGCCAGATTAGCCTGTGACGAGAGACTATCCATGCTTTGAGCACGGCTGATACGCGGAATCAGATTCATGGAGAAGAGGCTCATTTGCTGCTGAGAAGCCCAGCTGATCACTTCGCTATTGGCCTGATTATCATAGGGTCCGACAATGAGAGAATTGGTTGGCAGGCCCACCATTTCCGCAGGAGGCAATTCACTGACACAAACCAGAATTTTAGTCTGTTGCAGCAGCTCCTGGCGGTTAGCGATAATCCTGGCTCCAGCCTGAATGTAATCATCATCGGTAAACCCGGCAGCAGCGCCGGCGTTGCTTTCGCAGCAGACCTCTAATTCAAGCTTGTTGTAATGTTTAACGACACTGGGAGTAATCGCTACTCGCGTATCATGGCTGTTTTCATTTAAAGCGGTAATTATCATAGTAAAGATCCTTTTTACCAGCAGTATTGAAGTCTCTCAATTTTGGAGCATATCCCAGGTAATTGAGCAGTCAGAAACTATTCCTCTTTGATGATACTCGATTTTGTTATGGGTTGACAGAATGATGGCAAAATTTGAGTTTGCAGTTTTATTTGAGTTTCGATAAAGTAGGCGCCAATGGAAGTCCAAACTCAACCTTATGGAAATTCTTTGTTTTTATGCAGGGATTGCGTTTTTCTATACGCATTCTCCCTATGCGGTATTATTTATGCTCATTGGCTTATTATTCAAGGCAAGCCGATGGGTACTGCTTTGGTTTATTGCGGCTATTTTATGGTCATTAATACATCAATGGTGGGTTGCCGAGCAGGGTATTCCTAACACTGACCTGATTGCTAAAGCGACTGTGCGTGGAAAAGTCGTATCGATTCCTTCCGTATCTGAAGAAAAAGCTCAGTTTCAGTTTCTGATAAGTGAACTGGATGGAAAAAAGGCCAGTGCTTATGCCATGTTATCCTGTTATCAGCATTGCCCTGAAATAACCACCGGACAGTATTGGCAGTTCGATGTCAAATTAAAAAAGCCACAGCCGCCGGGTAATCCGGGAGCAATCAATTATCGTCAGACTTTGCAGGCTCGTCATATTCACTGGACAGGTTATTTAAAAAATAAAAATCATAAGCTGCTTCGGGACGAATCAAAATCCTCAAGCGTTTTAAATCTGCGATTCTACCTGTCCGCATTAATCCAGAAATATCTGAATGATCCTGTCTGTGCCGGCATCGTACAAGCCTTGACACTAGGGGTGACGAATCATATTGACAAAGCGGAATGGGATCTGTTTCGCCGTACTGGAACTACTCATTTGATGGTCATATCCGGGGCACATATCGGCTTGGTTGCGGGGTTTATCTATAGCTTATGCCGATGGATTTGGACAAGATTTCCTGGTTTATGTCTTTATCGACCTGCCCAGCAGGCTGGAAGCATTGGCGCTATTCTGGCGGCTTTGGGTTATTCCTTATTGGCAGGCTTTGCAGTACCCGCGCAACGATCGCTCATTGCCTGCACCCTGATGTTAAGCAAAAATTTTGGCAGGCAGCGATTTACCGGCTGGCAAACCTGGCGTTATGCGCTGCTGATTGTTTTGCTTATCGAACCGCATGCCGTGTTATTACCCGGCTTTTATTTGTCCTTCATTGCGGTTGCGACTCTGATTTCTACCAGTCAGCGAATCAGCCATTTGAGAGGCTTGAAAAAAATAATGGCCTTACAAATTGCCTGTTTGCTTGGCTTGATGCCATTGACTCTATTCTGGTTTTCTTATGGCGCAATCAATGGATTACTAGCTAATCTGATTGCTATTCCCCTGGTTGGTTATGCAATCGTCCCTTTGGGATTACTCGGCGTCTTGCTATTGCTTTGTTTTAAAACGGCCGTGGTTTTATGGCCGGTTATTAGTGTAATTCATCTGCTGATGTGGTATTTGCACACTATTAATTCCTTGGCGTGGATGAATTTTGAGTTTGGTCTTAATAATATACTGCAACTGTTTGCCTTGAGTCTCGCCATCAGCCTCGCGGTGTTTCTACCCGATAAAAAACTGATTCTGGCCTTAAGTCTCTTTGTAGTCTGCACAATATTTCCTTACTATCCCAAAGTAAAAGAAGGTGATTTTATTTTGAATGTACTGGATGTGGGGCAGGGCTTATCGGTTGTGCTCAGAACAGCCAATCATACTCTTGTCTATGATACCGGTATGAAGTTTTTTCGGGGAAGTGATATGGCAGAACTCGCTATTAATCCGTATCTTCGTACAATTGGCATTAAGAAAATTGATAAAGTAGTCATTTCTCATCCAGACCTCGACCACCGCGGAGGACTCCCCAGTCTGGAAAAACGCTTTCCCATCGGTGAGTTAATTGTCGATAATATAAAATTTTACAAACGCGGCATGAACTGCCATCTCTATCCTGACTGGGATTGGGATGGTATTCACTTTCATTTTTTTTCTATACAACAAACATTCAGAGATAAGAATAATTCATCCTGTGTATTGCAAATAAGCAGTCGCAATCGAACCATATTATTGACAGGGGATATTGAAAAGAGAGCAGAAAATTATTTAACAGAAACCTATGGTAAGCATTTGGCGGCGGATTTACTGGTCGTGGCTCATCATGGCAGTAAGACGTCCTCCACAAAGGAATTCATTGAGCAGGTGAAGCCCCGGTTCGCAGTAATTTCTGCCGGTTTTGATAACCGCTATCATTTTCCACATCCGCAAACCTTGCTTACTTTAAAGAAGGCCGGAGCCATTATTTATAATACCATTAATTGCGGAATGCTTGAGTGGAATGATACAGAAATGCCAGTTTGCTATCGTAAAGAGGAACTTTCAGAAAAAATTCCTCTACGTAAAACTTAAACGGTTAATGCATGGCTTCTAACGAATTCAGTTTCCCAGGAAGTTATATCATTGCGAAGTGATGTCGTTGTGGGAAATTGTTCGTGCCAGACCAGAGGAAGTCGAGGTTTAGACATTTTATCTATATAGCGATCTAAATCATTTAAATAGCTTTTGACATCAGCAATAGGAATGTCGCTCAGTTTGTTAAATTCGTAAGTTTTAAAGATAACTGAGGCAAGCGCTGAATTGGCTATCTTTTCCTCATTACCCTTATATTCGGCATCAATTTTGATCAACGCATAAATACAGGCACCAGTGATGACGCGAGCCAGAAAAGCCTCTTTTTTATCATGGCGGTCAAACTTTTCCTCTTGTGACATGTCCGGAGTAATTTTGAACTCTTCATCCAAATTACCATAGCCTCCTTTATTGGCCTCAATGCCATTTGCAAGCGCCTCAATAAAGTAAGAGTCTTGTTTACGTTTTTTATTATCTGTTTTGCCGAGAGCCCATCTGGTGATGAAGCTACGATTGTCATCTCTTTGAGAGCGCTCTTCTGCATATACTTCGGAAATGCTTTTTGTTCGAGAGATGAGAGTGGCTAATTTTGGAATATTAAATGGCATAATAACCTCACTGTTAAAAAATACCAGACGGACTGTGTATAGTTTTCCTTCACAGTTACCACATTATGGAAATAGTGTTTTATAGTCAAGTTTTATCGGTGGATGAGGGGAAAACGATACGCAACGAGTTAATAATTGACAATTTAATGGACATATTGTATCATGCGCCAACTTTATGCTGACTGGTAAAATAGAATGCGAGTAGTTTTTTTTCTGCTGGGTTGTTGTCTTTTTTTCAATTCCACTTATGCAGCACAGGAAAACTGCAAGCAGCAACAGTGTATAGCCATTGTTGATGCGGGAAGTACCGGATCGCGCCTGCATGTCTACTCCTATGATTTGGAAGGTAAAACTCCGGTGAATATCACGGAGCGATATTCCAAAAAAATCAAACCCGGTTTAGCAACCATCGAAGCCAACGAACCGACCGTAGATGCCTACCTGACTACTCTTTTTTCCGGCGCCCCGGCTTATCAGATTCCTGTTTATTTCTACTCCACAGCGGGCATGCGCTTGCTGCCACAACCCAAACAACAGCAGATGAATAATTTAGTGCAGCAATGGTTTACCCATCAAAGTCAATGGCAGCTTGTCGAAGCAAAAACCATCACTGGTACGGACGAAGGAATGTATGGCTGGCTGGCAATCAATTATCAGCTCGATACGTTAAAGAACGGCAGCGAAACTGTAGGTACAATGGATATGGGGGGCGCTTCAGTACAAATCGTTTTCCCAGTGAGTGCATCAGAGGCAGATAGCAAGGATATTCGTGAGCTTGATATATACGGACGCCACTTCAAATTGTTCATTCACAGTTTTCTGGGCTTAGGACAAACTGAAGTAACCCACCAGTTTCTCGATGATTCAGTATGCTTTGCGAACGACTACCAAATGCCCGCAGGCGAAAAAGGGCAGGGCGACGCCTATGTGTGCGAGAGTGAAATATCCAGCTTAATGAATGCAGTGCATCACGTAAACCGCGTAGTTCAACCTGCCCTTCAAGCCAATCCAGTAAAAAACTGGTATGTAATGGGCGGCCTGGTTGATTTGGCAAAAAGCCAGCCATTCAGCTACACCGAACAAGAATTCAACAATCAATCCCTACTCGAGGAAGCCAATTCTCAAATATGCCAACAACAATGGGGCGCAATAAACAGCCAGTTCCCAGGCAATGAATACCTATACGGCTACTGCTTATTTCCAGCGTATTACTACGCCCTGATGGTAGACGGATACGGCCTGAATTCCCAACAACCCCTTCACTATCTAGGCGCCGACAAATCCGGCGACTGGACCATCGGAGTAGTCCTGCAACAACCCCAACAGGGCTCGCAAACCGCTTCAAATTAAGTAATAATCATCTGAATGCCGTTGTAGCTCAGTCGGTAGAGCAATTGATTCGTAATCAATAGGTCCGCGGTTCGATTCCGCGCAACGGCATCAGTAAAATCAATTGGTTAGAGTAAATTATCGTTGGGATGAGCTGACTTTATTTTTAAAACGTTCCTATAAACGTTCCTTTTCTCTCTCTGCTAGGCTATTAGTCGTGACAATAACGTATAATTAACGAACAGTCTCAATTTATTGTTTTTTTCAAATTTTGATAATGAGTATAAAATTAAAACAATCTTCAATTTAAAACTTTTACGGAGCAAAATACAATGATTGAAAATAAATCTAATTGTATTTTTGTTTAACTTAAAAAATAATTCAGATAAAAAATAAGTTTTTGGGCCTATCACCGCTGTCACTTTCGTCACTTATCGAATACAGAATTATCTTATATACTTAAGTTATTTATCGCACTGAGAATAATTGAATGGAGTCATTATCAGTTGTCAAAATAGTAAAAGATGCTTTTTTAAAACTTCATGCATACGTATTAAGAAAATTAGGTAAAAAAATTGTTAATTTACATGAGTACAATAATGAAGAGGTTAAAGTGGATATTAATTATCCGACTATTTCTATAAAATGTATTGAAGCAAAAAATAATGGTGCTGCATTTCGCTGGTCAAAAAAAATGAATCCAGGTTATGAGAAATATTTTGAGATTGAAGATAATACGCGCAGATATTTTACTTGGGGTGGTCAGTATTTGTGGATAAAAAGGGAAAAATGAAAGTTTATCAAACGATTTTATGTTTAATGCTAACTGTCAATTTAATGCTTTTTTCTTTGAATAATTATGCATATAGTGAAAACTGTAGCAGAGGGTGTAAAGATTGCTGTTATAGTGAGTATCAATTTTGTACACATCTTCCAGATGCAGCATATGCAATGGCATTTAATTCAACTAAAGAACCTGAAGGGATTAAAAATTTTTTAGAGAATAAATTAAGTAACTCAACTTTTCTTGGCGTAAAAATAATAGATAAGCCTAACATAGATATTTCTAAAATTGATGGGATTTATTATTTGGCTATAAATGATCAAAATGGTGTAATTATTAGAAATAAATTACCTTTGAGATATGTTTGTTCAAAAATCTCCTTCCATTGCAGGTCAAAATGTCTAAGCTAAACTGTTCTTTTCATAAGTGCTGGATTAAGTTTTGTAAGTGGAGTGCTCCTGCTTTAACTTTAATAGGAGTATTTTTAGCAGCATATCTTAATTTCTATTATTTAAATAAATTTGAATTAAATAAGAATTTGTATAGCTTTATAAAAGATTATGATGAAAATTATGAAAAGCTGCTGAGTTGTAAAGAGGAAATAAAAACGAATACTCAGAAATTGGCTTCAAGCTTCTTTTTGAATGCTTCTGATACTATGCTTAACATTAATCAATTAAAAAAAGCTACGAATAACTTTAAATCTGCATTGTTATCACAGGTTATTCACTCTGGTTTGTCTTGCGCATTAACTCAACTTATTGCATATGACAGAAAAACTAGAGAAGGGATAGAAAAAATTTTGCTACACAGCAAAGAAAATCCTCTTGAGCTTATAGACAATCTAGATACATTTGGACAACAGTGGGATAGCTGTTTAATTAAATTTACTAATGATTTTGAGTCTCTCTAAAACAAGCTTAGGGTAGGGAAACATTGGAGCTGTCATCAGTTTCGAATGCTATATCTATTACACCTCTAGGTTCAAACATAGCTATAAAATGTTGGTACATTTCTGACCTTTTTTTACCTCCTGCCAAGCTCAAAAGTAACTCTTGTCCATATTCAGCTATATCTTCAACAATTCGTTCATGGCGATAATAAGCTAAAATTGTTCTGTTTACTTCAGTCTTTCCGTATCCTTTATAGAAAAGGGCCTCTTCGTGTGATTTATTCCAAACATTAGCAACACCACCACCGATAAACATGAGGTCGCGTTCTTTCGGTGCCATGATTGGATCATCCCAATCCACTATATAAATAGTATTATCATTATTCATAAATACGTTACCACCATGAATATCCGAATGGCACAGTACAAATTGAGGTGATTCATTTTGAAGAATCTGAGCTAACTGTTCTGCTCGATCTACCAACCGCCGGATTGTAAGTATATTTTTCTTCATAAAAGCCATCAGATCCAGAGCTACCTTGTCACCTGTTGGTTTAGCTTCAATGTGGGCGTAAAGAGATCGAACAATTTCTCGCCATTTTGATGAAAATAACTCTTTCCTTATTTGTTGCTTGATGGATAAAGGCACATCAATTTCATGAACCTGCCTTAGAGTTTTACCGAGGATTAGCCATTGCTCGTCTGTTAAAGCACGAGTAAAACCATCCTCACCTTCAATGAATGGATACAAAATAAGAGTAAATTCACCAATACTTTGAGTTAGGGATCCCTCGATGGTTTTAATGGGCGGGATAACCTGTTCAATTCCAGCTTCGTGTAATAGCTGCAAAATGGCGATACCAATATTGTGATGGTGGCCACGTTTTAGCTTTACGAAATAAGAGGGGTTATCTTGTGCCTCTGCTTTATATACAGATGCGTTGTTATCTGCACCCAGAGGCAGAAATGTAAGCGTAATAATATTTATGCCGTAATGAGCATGAAGGCAATCAATAATGTATTGATGTGAAAGGAATTGTTCTATGGGCACAGTGAAAACCTTGTAATAATAAATTAAAACTTATTGTTTTTTTTAAATATTCATCACCAGATCTGGGATAATATTATATCTTTATTGAAGTTTGTCGTGATACCACTCCAATCCAAACAGGCATTAACGATTTCTTGGGTAGGATTTAGCTTCCGCGCGCATTCCCAGTCAATCAAAATCGGACTATTGTTTTTATCCCATAAGACATTTTTTTGATCTAGATCCCCATGACTTACAACAATCTGTGTTTTTAGAAGGGAAACTGTATTTTGAAATGCTGTATTGATTCCAATGATATCGTTTTGCAGCTTGATTAGTGAGGTTGCAAAAGGACATTGATAATACTTAGCTTTTTGGAACAATTCTATAAGGCTAGCGTTCGAATGAATATCAAATTCAGGCTCAGTAATTTCTGGTACAGAGAGATTAATTGCGTGCATTTTTGCAAGAATTTCAGCAATTTTCAAAGCATGGTACTTAGAAACCATATCCTTATGGAGAGGAGCAGCATCCACCCATGGATAAATTAAAAAACCAGTATCTTCAAAAATAGTGAGATAATTTTTATTGTGGCTCAAAGCGTATATGGCAGGAATTTCTTGAGCAGAAAATCGAGAAGCAATCTCTTCTGTTAAATTATAATTTTTTACAATAGCTTTATTTTCCAGATCAATATTTGGCGAAAGTTGTTTAATAGCAAGTGGCTTTTTCCGTGTTGGTACGCCACATGGCATGTAGCAATCCTCCATGAATTCTTTCTGGTTCACCTATAGGAATGCCTAGCTTAAACACATCACAAAGGTTTACAAGATGAGTAGTATTCATTTGTTGCCCCGGTGATCCGAAAGGACTTCACCAATGATGCTTAAAGCTTGCTTGGCTTCAACAGCATTTGAGTTAGTTAGGTTTGCAGCACAGATTAATGCTTTCCATAAAGTCCAAGCTCGGCCACGAGCCCATGTGCCTGTATCAAGGTTAATCGCTGAACGAAATGCTTCGCGACTCTTATCTTTAAATAGTGTCCATGAAATAGCTAAATCACAGGCTGGATCCCCTACTGCCAACTGTCCAAAATCAATTACAGCGTTTAATTGCCCATCTTTTACTAGCAGATTCCCCACGCTAATATCACCATGAATCCATACTGGTGAAGTATGCCAGCTAGTCTCAAGAGCTTTTTCCCAAACTTCAGTCGCAGTATTCACATCAATTATGTCTTTAAGAATTCCAAGTGCTTGCCGCGTTTCAGCATCATAGGTTAATAGTGGGCCGCCACGATAGAAACTGTGAGGGCCTGCCAAGGGTCCGTCATTTGAATTAATTTGTTCTAATGCAGCAAGAAACTGTGCCAAACCAATCGCGAAATCCTTTAAATTCTTTATTGGAGCAGATGCTGCTGCCTCACCCTCAATCCAGCGATAGACAGACCAGTGCCATGGATATTCTGCTGCGGGTTTTCCTAACGCTATAGGGGATGGAATTGGTAAAGGTAACTGCGGTGCTAATATAGGAAGCCATTTTTGTTCTTTTTCTACTTGTAAAACATATTCAGCATCACTTGGCATACGCACGAGCATTTCATTGCCTAGATGGAACGTTCGGTTATCCCATCCACTGCGATCAACAGGCCGAATAGGAAGATCCTTCCATTGAGGAAATTGAGTTGCTACTAAATGGCTTACAAGGACATTGTTTATTACTAATTCTTCATTATGACTCATTTAAATTTTGGCCTAATTAAATTTATTTCTAAGGGATGCAAGTTGCAATTTCCCAGCCCTGTAATATAACAATTTCCCTTAAAGAAATATCATAAAACTTCGCTGTCTTATCATTATCAAACGTAACAAAGGCTGGTTGGCAATGTTGTCCATGATCTTTCACGCCAGTTGATAATCCGCTCGTCAGATTTATAAGGCTGGCGTGTTGATTTGATAAATCTTTCCAATGCCAAATTGGTTCATGATGAAAAATAGGGTTACGTAAAAACCTAATGCGGTTTAATTCACGTGATAAATAAGTACGTGTCCTTTGTATTCTTGATAGACCCGGGAAGGTAGGTTTAAGTAATTTGGGCCACAAAACTTGCCCGTGCTCATACCGTACATCAAAAAGTGATGTCCAGAAACCAAAAGATAATTTAGCAACCACATGACCTGCTTTAACTTTTTTATTTTCTTTTCTCAAATCCTCTTTAGCTTGTTCAATCTGTTTTTTCTCTCGCTCATGCAAAAAAGGTAAGTTAAACCAACACTCTGTATTAAAATTTATACTTAGCGATTGGTGCAGAGAATTTCGTAGTGTTATCTCTAATATTTGTAATGCAGGATATAAGGATTGGCTTAATTCAATATTCCATGAGTAAGCGATCAATGCATCAGACTTATTATTGTTGCACTGAGCATGGCTGAGATAACCATCCAATCGCTCTTCGGAAAAGATGATTGATAATTCCTCAAAAAAAATATGATTTGAATCCTGCATTAGTTTTGTCCTATAATATACTTACTGTCCCTGGGCAACTCCTCTCCTTATCTAATAGGTAGGTGATGAATCCGGGGTTTTTCTTTTTTAGTTCCCTATTTTTAATATCCTACATAAAATCTATTAGCTGGTTTAATGTCCTTTTCCATTCTGCAAGTTGTCGGGCTGTCTCTCTAACTTCTGCACAACGAGCACCGTGCTTATAGCTATTCATTCGACTGATAGCTTTTCCTTCTGGAGTTTTTACACCGGCTGACTTCCACGGTTGCCATGTTTAGATCAACTGTGATTGACGAAGTCGTCGCTCTGGCGTCCATCCGTTGCTCATTTTTAACCTCCAATAATTCGTTTGCAAGTTTTCCAGAATTTTTAAATTCAGTTGGTTGGCTATTATTGACCTGCTGATTTATAGCATTGTTCTGTTGTTTTATAAATGTTGCTCTACGTGGATTTTTCAACTCAGCCAATGCCAGCAAGGTTTTTCTTGATTGATTTTGTGCTCGAAACGCTATATTTGCATATGTCTCAATTTGATTTATCATGCTGCAGTCAGCCAGCTGACTTAGCGCATCATAAAATACATAATCAAGGATTTTTGCGTGGGTATAGAGCATCTGCTCGATCTCTTTGGTGTTACCATCAGTAATTTTTTTAGCACCATCAATGTATCCCTGCATTACTGTGGGTACATCAAGTAAACTTCCGCGCCCATGTAGCCTATCAATTGCAAAGGCCGCTTTTGCAAAGCAATTGATCTGAATTTTAGATCTTTTTTCTGCCTGTTCTAGAGCTTTCTCCGTTTCTAATTTTTTATCCACTTTTTTCGTCATTTCAAACTCCATGTATATCATTTAGCAAGCGAATATGGTGATGAAAAAGGCTCGATCAATCATAATTTTTATACTCAATCTGATTGGTCAAAAAAGCCACTTTCCCCACATTCTTTTTCATCACAATAATTTTGCTCATGCCAAGTCGTTTTTGGAAATTTAATTGATTGACTGGGATGAAGCCTCCTTCCTGGCAAAAGTCGCTTGATCTCATTGGGGCTAAAGAGCAAGCAAAGAAAAATTTTAATAACCGGCTGGTCCATAAAAATGCTATTGCCACTAACAACATTCGCTCAGATAATTTTGATATGGATAAAGCGAAAGAGAAAAGTAAGGAGGCATTGACTGCTTTGAATACACAGAGCGGGTTACAGGCTATGCTCGCCTCTCAGATGCTGTCAATTCATGAATTACAGCAAACCACTATGGCTTTTGCGATGGGATGTACCGATCTTGAGACAAAAAGATTTTACACCAATTCTGCAATGAAATTGGCCAATTGTTTTACTCAACAAGCTAACATTCTTGCAAAACTACAAGGCGTTGGTGGGCAAAAGATCACTGTTGAGCGGGTGGATATTCACCAAGGTGGCCAAGCTATCGTGGGTAATGTTCAAGGGGGTATGGGAAATAAGGATAAAATATGAAAACAACCTCAAGAACCGAGAAAAACTATGCGTTTGAATCTGCCCCTCGATGTGGCGCACGAACAAAAAGCAATAATGGTAAGCCTTGTCGCTGCCCAGCTATTAGAGGTAAAGTTCGTTGTCGTGTACATGGAGGAGCCAGAGGCTCAGGAGCTCCACGATATAATCTGAACGCCTTAAAGCACGGAGAAACAACTGCTGAGACTAAAGCCTTTAGAAAAGAGATTAGACTGACAATTCAGCGGGGTAAAAGCTTTGTTAAGAGCTTATCTAGCTAAGTAAAAATGAAATTCAATTCCAAACATTGTCGGATGGTGGGAGGGGTACCCGGGTTTTTTACACTGGATTGGTCATCCGGTAGCGCACCACTCTTCGAAGTTCTCTGCCAGTCAATTTTTCAGGGTAATGGATAATATATTGAAATATAACTACTTTAGACATAAGTTTCGGTAGCCATGAAATTGGTTAGCATTAAATCGCTTACCTTCGCCATTTGAGAGCTTTGTTCTCTTCCCGTCTATTAAAACTACCATGCTACCTTGAATCACTACTACAAGCTCAATAACCTCGTGCTTAGGAGGTGGTGATAAATATTCACGGCTTGGAAGAGATTGGCTAGCCAAAAAGTTGTGATTTCAATTTTACTTTCATTAAATTAAAGAAGAAATGATATCAAAGATTTATCTCTATTCTCTGTTATTTACTGGTTTTTATCAAAAAATACTCCGATACTTAGTATAAATTCTTTATTAATTTGATAATTAGATGGATTAACATGAGAAAAAATGAAACCTTAGGGAGGTATCGTACTATTTTCGAAGATGCCCTGATGGTATGTATATGTTTAATTCTGAAGGCAATTTTTTATTGGTAAATAATCATTTTTGCCAAACACTTGGATACTCATGTGATGAATTATTGCACATGAACATTCGAGACACATATCTTGAATCAGAATTAGATATATTGGAGGAACGCACCAAAAAATTGCATAGTCAAAAGACGGCTATCATAGAACGTTCAGTAAAACGAAAGGATGGGACTTCATTGTACGCACAAATCCATCTTAAAATTATGGATAATGGATGTATACAAGGTATCCTTCGTGAAGAAAAGTCACAAAAAGACATATTAGAGCAATTAGATAATAATGAAGAACGATTTCGTCAAATTACAGAGCATATTCGAGATGTTTTTTTTCTTATTGATTTAAATACGTCTAATTTTTTGTATATAAGTCCAGCTTATGAAAAGATCTGGGAACGACCCATTGCTAGTCTACTAGCCGATCCAACTGCTTGGATGAAATCTATTCACCCTGATGATAGTGAGCGTATGATGTACTTATATCAACAACAGATGAAGACTGGGGTTATTGATACACGTTATCGTATTCTTCTCAAAGATGGCTTAGTACGGTGGATTCATGCTAGAACGTTTCCAATTTATAATAAACATAATCAATTATATCGCAGTGCGGGGGTAGCGGAAGACATTACAGATCAGGTGAGCATTACGCAAGAACGCTCTGATTTTGCCTCAAATATTCAGAGGGGCTTTAATGAACTCATAGCTGCAATGTCTATAGCACTTGAGCACAGAGATGCATATACCGCCGGCCATCAGAATAAAGTATCCTATTTAGCAAAAGCTATCGCCCAAGAGTTGAATTTGTCTCCTAATCAAATTCAATGGATAGAACTCGCTGCTCAAGTTCATGATATAGGAAAAATTGGCATCCCCATTGAGATACTTACAAAACCTACTAAGCTAAGTAAACCTGAGTTTGAATTGATTAAAACTCACTCGGAGGCTGGGTACGATATTTTAAAAGACATACATTTTCCGTGGCCTATCGCAGAAATTATTTGGCAACACCACGAAAGATTAGATGGAAGCGGATATCCTCGTGGACTTAAAGAAAACAAAATTTTACTTGAATCAAAAATAATAGCTGTTGCGGATACAGTAGACGCAATGTCATCTCATCGACCCTATCGACCTGCATTAGGGATAAACGCAGCGCTAGACGAAATTCAGAAGTTTAAAGGAGTTCTATTTGACCCTAGTGTAGTAAATGCTTGTCAAAAATTATTTCTAGAAAAGAAAATTGATCTTTATATGTGAAATTAAATTGGGATATTCTCTTTAATTTAGGGGTACTAGATTTATGTCGGATAAAATTTATGCTAAGAAAATACCATTTAAATCTGTTCTTGATCAGGCAGATGATGTAGTTATTATAACTGAAGTTGAGCCTCTAGATGAACCCTTTGGTCCAAAAATCCTTTATGTAAACCATTCATTTACAACACTTACTGATTATACACAACAAGAGGTTTTAGGTAAAACTCCTCGAATCTTACAAGGAGATAAAACAGATAAAGACACCCTCAAACGAATTAAGATCGCTTTGGAAAAAAAAGAAGCTATACATGTAGAATTATTAAACTATGCCAAAGATCAAACAGAATATTGGCTTGATTTTACTATTATTCCTATTAAAGATAGTAAAGGAGATATTAAGTATTTTGCTGCGATTGAGCATGATATTACTGAGCGAAAAAAACTGGAAGATGCCCAGGCTATGCTTTCTGCTCTTGTGGAGTTTTCCGGGGAAGCAATCATAGGAAAAAACTTGGAAGGGACCATACAAAGCTGGAATAAGGCAGCCGAAAATCTTTACGGCTACTCTGAAAAGGAAGTCATTGGTGCCAATATAAAAATGTTATTTCCAAAGGAGAAGCAGGAAGAATTTCAAGATATCATTCATAAAATCGCCAAAGATGAACACATTAAAGACTTTGAAACCCTAAGGGTACATAAAGATGGCCATGCTATCCCTGTTTCTATTACGATAGCTCCAATAAAAAATGCTCAAGGAAAGGTAATAGGAGCATCAACAACGGCCCGGGATATTACACAACAAAAAATAATCGAAGAAAAATTAAAACACCTCGCGGAGCATGATGTTTTGACAGGATTGATTAATCGCCCTCTATTTGAAGATCGCATGGTTCAAGCACTTGCTATTGCAAAAAGAACAAATTGTAATATGGCAGTGTGTTTTTTAGATATCGATAGTTTTAAAAATATTAATGATACTTACGGCCACCATATTGGAGATTTGTTATTGTGCGCTGCATCTAAATGTATGCAAAAATGTATACGAGACGTTGATACTATAGCGCGGTTTGGGGGAGACGAATTTGCATTAATATTATCCTATCTTAATGAAGAAAATGATGTTATTAAAATAGTGAAGAAGTTAATTCGTTTGTTCTCAAAAGGATTTGTGATTGAAAATTATAACCTGAAAGTTACTTTGAGCATTGGTATTTCATTGTACCCTAAAGATGGCATGAATGATCTTCTTAAGAAAGCTGATACTGCGATGTATTACGTGAAAAAACACGGTAAGAATAATTTTATTTTTTTCAATGCGATTTATAAGGACTAAGTAAGGTTGGTTGCAATATTTTCCTGTAATTATGGATAAACATTCTAGTGGCATTCTAGTGGCACTAGATGACAAGAAACTATGATTTATGGCAACAATCGACAATCATTGATTAGAGTTAATTTATTGATTTTATGATCGTTATTTGTCATGTATCATTGCCATTAATAGCGCAATCTGGGATTCGTAATCAATAGGCCAGCGGTTCGATTCCGCTCAACGGCATAATAAAATCAATGGGTTACATAAAGATCTGAAAATCTCAAATTGTTGTGTCGAATATGTGTCGAAGTTTAAAAACCATCATTAATCGAAATTAAAATAAATAAAAATGTAGCCTTGATGGAGCCGACGGGCGCAATCAAGGTTTTCATATGTCAAAATATTGAGGCAATAATCAGTCGCAAGATTAACTCGCACAAACTCACATTCAGAAGAAAGCAGTAGGTTCTAAAATGGAACCTACTTCAAAGCAAAGAGATGAAATATGACAAAAGAATTAGCAAGACCAGATTGGTATAACGATGAATTTTACAATAAAACCAGAACACCTGAAGAATGGCTATATGAACTTTGGAAGAGAGATACATTTAATCGAGTTAAAACGGGGCTTCCACATTCAATTCGCAAACTTCCAATAAAGGAGCAAGAACAATATTTTATTGATGTTATATTTGAACAAAAAATTGAAAAAATGTTAAGTTTTTTGAAACCCACACCCCCTAAACCAATTAGAGATGTATCAATCAGTGATGTATTCATAATGTATCATCTAGTCACAAATACAGACTGGTATAAAAACAATCCACATCGTGAAGCCTTTGAAAGTGCTATATTTGCAATCACTAATAAAGATAGCTTATCTATGGAACAAAAGATCGCTTTTCATGAAATGCACGAAACACCTTGGTGCGTATTCTATGAAAACTATCAGCAAGATACTTGGTGTCCAAAAAAGGAAATGGAGTATTTGAGCGGTCTTCTCTTCTCCCTTGATCCTGCATATTCAAAGAAAGACATTCTTGCTGTTTTGAAAAAGAAACTTAATGCATCGGTCGGAAAGCTTCAAGACATACAAGTTCAATTCGATCGCTGGCAAGAAAGTAAAATATTAGCAGTTTTTGATTTAATGCTTTGGTTTAAAATACAAGGAGTCAGATTTACAAACATAGGTCTCCATAAGCTCATATGGCCTAAAGGTCGAGTTTCTAGCTCCACCGGTCAGGAGGTAAATCCATATGACGATATTGATCACAGCATAGAGTTGGCGAATAAAGTAATTGATAGAAGCTCAATAAGTTCGCTTTTAATTATGTGTGAAGCCAGGAAGTACAAAAAAGAATCGGTTCTTTAATTGGTCATTAATCTTTCGGAATAAAATCTGTCAGTTTTGATTCCGATATTAATCCATTATTTTTTTGCAAAATTGCCATATGTTCAAACAAAAGGAAAACATTATGGCAGTTATTGATTTAAATGATTTTAACCGATTAGATAACTATTATTTCCCTCGATGTCCCAAAGAATTAAAGGTATTTCCTATTGAAGATTATTTTCAAAACTTAAAAACTGGGGCGGTGTTCGCATGTAATGATGATTCTCCAAAATTAATAATTTTAGAATTTGTAAAAACCAAGAATAACTCTTCAATTTTGGTAATGTGTGAGCGTGAGGGGATAATGTCTGAAAGAGAAGGCTTTAAGCCATGGTTAATAGCTCAAATTAAATTTGAGAATGGCTCTTTTGTTCATTCTAATTTAGGCTCATATTTTGAGAAAGATGAAGTTGACAATGAATTTTGTAGCCTGCAAGGATAAGATTAAGGGGAGCCCATTTGCTTGCAAACGGGAGCTAATTCACCTTATTCATTTGAAAAAATATAGGGTTTTAAAAGCCCAACAAGCCTATGCCTATCCAAAACCCCTGATGCTGCCTGCTCAATAATATCCGGCAAATCACTATTTTCTTCTAAAGCATACCCATTCAAATCAAGAAAATAAGTAGCACTCAAAAAAGCAGTTCGTTTATTCCCATCAGGAAAAGCATGCGCTTTAGCAATACCAATAATATAAATAGCTGTTAATTCAACAATATCATTAATGTTTTCATAATGATGATACTGCTCAGCACGTTTAAGCGCTGATTCAAGTTTCCCTATATCAGTAACAGAAGCACTAGATAATATTTCACCTTGAATAAATACTACATCTTCTACAGTTAAAAAAATTAATTCCATTACTTATCCGCTAGAGCCTTAATGGTTGCAGCATGCCGTTCTTTTAATTTAGCAACAGCCTGAGCACGTTTTTTATGTTTTGCTTCTTCAAGTTGAGCCTCAGTTGGCGTGCCAACCTTTCCTATAATAAAAGGCTTTTGACCTTTACGAGTAAAGCAAATTTGTTCACCATTGGCTATTTTTTCCATGATTTCGCATAAATGTTCGCGCATATGAGTATAAGATACTGTTTGCATGGTTTTCTCCGCATTTCCTGTACATGTACAGTATAGTCTATTTTATATCCTCGTTTCAAGGAAGGAACAAATCGCATCAAACAATATCATTTAATAACAATAAAAATTCTCTATTGACACCCATTTTAAATCAAGCTAATAATCTCCACAGACTTTGAGAAAGCTTTAGTTACACTGATAATGCTTTCAGGAGATTTAAAGTCACCCAGTATTCAGAGCTTGTTGTAGAGTTGTAAGAATGACAACTTTTAAGTTCTGAGTAGTTATCTATCCTAAAATAGATGAACTATAGATATGGAATCGACTGGTTTTCAACAGCACGGATGCTGCTGGCCGGCACTTGAGCCGATTGAAACATCAATTGAAGAGGTATTTCTATGTCCATCAACACACATCTCGGCTACATCTTTTAAGCGAATTTGAATCTGCACCAAATTCAGCGCTTTTTAATCAAAATACCATTGCTGCTGTTCTAAATTGTTCAACGCAATTACTGGAACGCAATCGCTGGGCTGGGACGGGCATTCCTTACATTAAAATGGGAAGGAAGGTTTTATATCGAAAAAGCGAGGTATTAGATTTTCTTCAACGACAAATAACCTATCGGGCAACTTGTGATCAAGAGCAATCATTGACTTTAGTAAACAACTGATAGAAATATAACCGTTCAAGGAGGGTTATTTTTCTATCAACGATCATTAACCTTCTGTGAACTCTCGTTGGAAAGCGTCATGCAACAAAATCAACAATTAACAATAAATCACTCTCAAGAAACCCGCTCTGCCACTTATGGTTACGCAGGCAGGCACTTCCAGTTAACCACTAAAGGTATTTTCTTTATTGGTAACGATAAAGAAGGCAAGTCACTACCGCCACGTTGGATTTGTTCACCCTTGCATGTGGTCGCTAAAACACGTGATGCCAAAAGTGGCGAATGGGGCCGTCTGTTAGAATGGCAGGATGATGATAAAGTAACCCATCAGTGGGCAATGCCTTTAGCACTATTGCAAGGCGCAGTATTGATGTCAGACGTGAATTAGCCCGTTTGGGTTTAAGTATTTCACCAAGCAAGTCAGCTCGTGATTTACTGGCATCTTATTTACAGATTGTCGCAGTGGAAGATAGGGCAAGATGCGTAGATAAATTAGGCTGGCATCAAGATGTCTATGTCACAGCCTCAATGTCTATTGGTCAAAGTAGCGAAAAAGTGGTGTTTCAAAATACCAACAGTATTGAACCCGCTTTGACTGTATCAGGAACAGTAACTCAATGGCGAGATACTATTGGT
Organism: Legionella genomosp. 1; assembly: GCF_900640215.1. Classification (NCBI taxonomy): domain Bacteria; kingdom Pseudomonadati; phylum Pseudomonadota; class Gammaproteobacteria; order Legionellales; family Legionellaceae; genus Legionella; species Legionella genomosp. 1. The sequence goes on along the minus strand of NZ_CAAAJH010000002.1, from coordinate 95,780 downwards.
CGTTTGGCCAGTGGCAATTCACGTTTGGTGTTTGCCATTTCTACAGCATTTTCGCCAGTATTAGCGAGTATGGCCGGGGAAGATTCAGGCGGTTTTCATATACGTGGCGCATCTTCATCAGGTAAAACTACTGCTTTAAAAGTAGCAGCCTCTGTTTGGGGTGAACCCGATAACTATACTCGCCTATGGCGCAGCACAGTGAATGGTTTAGAGGGCTTGGCAGCGGTACATAATGATGGGTTATTAATATTGGATGAGTTGAGCCAGATTGATCCCAAAGAAGCAGGTGAAGCAGCCTATCTGTTGGCTAATGGCCAATGGAAAAATCGAGCATCCAAGCTGGGAGCAATTAAACCATCAAATCGTTGGGCATTAATTTTTCTATAAAATTTGGGATGATGAATAAAATATCTGGGACACGTGGGACAAATTGGGACATCAAGCCCATCAAGGGTTTGCATTGTCCCAAGCGTATAAACTTTTTGGGACAATCTGGGGCAGTAAGAATTAGTACCAGCACGCTGTCCCAGATGTCCCAATTGTCCCAGTGTTTATTTATTCAAATACAACCAAAGCGTGTTAGGAGATTTAATCCCCATTTCCTGACGAATCATCTGACAAGCCTGAGTATATCCGACCTCAGGTAATAAGAGTTATTGTCAAATCTGGTGTATGCCATTAGGCGGCCACTCTGTCTGACTGTTTACTAATTTGTACTCCATCTACAAATTTCACATTATTAATAACCAAAGTTAATAAGTTAAACCCTCTGATTTTAATCCAGCGTTTTTGATTCCCATTACGAACAAATAAAACCTTAATTTTGATTTGACCTTTATCGATGAAGTTTGCTCTCCAATACGGCGTGTAAGTACTAGCATGGTATAGCTCCGGTTATTATTAATTTTTCAGCATCTGCTTCATTGCAGCGAGGTGCAGTTTTGCAGTTTCGAGACTTGATGGGCGTCTTTCCTCTCTCATTCTTTCAGGTTGTGGTACTCTGCGTGCCTGTGCCGCTCTACAACTTTCAGCAAACTGCGGTAGGGAAGGGGGGTAGTTTTTTTGCTCGCGATATACCACCAATACGTCTTTGAAAATTTGGTTATCGAATCGCTTTAAGCCTTCGGACCATTCCTGTTTGGCTAGTAATAGCAACTCTTCATTTCTATAGTTGTTCCACCAAAGTTGTCCATAAATAGCGCCCAAACGTGTGAATAAAATATCTATTCGCAAATCGTAAGTTGATGACGTTTGTGAGTTAATGTTCATGTTATCCCTCTTACTGAATTGCGTTGATGTCATCGAAGTCGAGGTGGGCTCCTTGACCGCAGGATGCCCAGAAGATATCGAAAGTATTTTTTGGTGTATGATTTCGTTGGCTCTTTTCATTTCTTGCTGACTCCCTTGTTGTTTGTACTGTTAGAACCTGATTCCAGCTTTCCTGAGCTAACCAATTGGCAGGGTACTTCCAATTTGGAACCCATTCTCCTTGCTTCTGTAGTTGCTGATGGGCAACGATTTGTTGCTTGAGGGCGTCCATCATTTTGGCGAATAAAACTTTGTCAGGATTGATTTTCAGAAATGCATACCAGGTTTTAAGTTTGTCTGCGGGTTGTGGATAACTTTCCCAAAATTTCTCAAATTGTTCGCCTAAACAAACAAGATTAAGATCTGAGTTATGAGGTGTGTCGGGTTTTACAATTCCACCTGTGTTGGGTTTTGCTGATTGTTGAGTGTAATAACCTGAAATATCGTTATTTTTTCTCTGGTTTACTGTGCCTGATTGCTGTGTCGGCTTTGTGTCGGGTTTATTTTGGTCAGGAATATCTGAATTGGCTAAAAGACACTTTAAAATGAGGTGCATATCAGCAGACTGAATCTGAATTAATTCTGCTTTTTCAAGACCTTTAATAATCCTGCGTAATTGTTATCGACTTGGACTGCCAGAGTTGGTAATGCCTTGATGCGGTTCAACATAAAGAGCTTCAGATAATGACTGATAACTTATTCGCCGTTTAACCCCACCAACAATTAAGGTTTTACGATCCATATAGGGTCTAATGCCAGTCAAATAAGCGACCTGTTGAACATAAGGAAGGCCAGCTAATGCTGATAATTCCTGAGGGTTTATAAATAAAAAATCCATATTTAATCCATCTTTCTTGTTGTTACATTTGATATCAATCAGCATCAATCGATATAAAATAATTAAACATATTGTTTAATTTGTGATTTATATTCGCGTGTTTGATTGCTAGAGTCAATGGATTTTTGAAGGTGTAATTAAATGAACTAAATTGAACTTGAAATTTAGTTCTACGCTGCTAAAGCGAGAAGTAAAAGCCTCAGCATTAAAGTGGAATCCTATAAATCCGTCATTATTAGAGCAAATGGATTATCTTAAAAACATAGGGGATGAAAAAAAGTGGAATGTCGATGGATGGAAAAGTACAGTAAATGCCCATCCAGAGTGCAGGAGTATTAGCAAATTAGGCAGTCCCATAGCATTCGCGTGTGGTTAAGCATAATTTTACTTTGCCATATGAAGATATCAATCCAGTAGAAAGCCATGCCTTATAATGAGTATATCTTTAGAGCCATTTACATATTATGCCTACACCATCCAAAGATAAATTAAAAAATATAGCTGAGCCTGCTCATATTCCAGGCGTAAGTTATGCTTATGTCGAACCCAAAGAAGGAAGCGGGCATGAATTTTCAAGCACTTCACTCGCTGTTGGGAAAACTACAAATGCTGGTAAGGATGAAGTAGATAATGATACTCAATTTCCAGCATCGTCACTTAGTAAAATTGTATTTACATATTTAGTGTTACAGTTGGTCAAGGATAAGCAAATCGATTTAGATGAACCATTACTTTCTATAATGCAACGGAAAGAACAGGAATATGAAAGATTAAAGGTAAACGGTGCATATCCTGAGAAAGCTATGCAATTAACAGCCAGACATGTATTGTCACACACCACTGGATTGCCCAATTTTGGGTCAGGGTCGGATTTATCTTCTCCACTATCCTTTGATGATAAATCAGTTCTAGGCAAGGGATATTCTTACTCAGGCGAAGCTTTTCTTTACTTACAAAAAGTCATTGAAACAAAAACAGGTAAAGATTTAGAAACCTTAGCTCATGAGCATGTCTTTGAGCCTTTAGAAATGAAGCACTCTACGTTTTTACCACAACCAGATAGCAGGGCCAATATTGTATCAGTTCATACTGAGTTAGGAGAACCGACATCAATCTATGAGAGCATCCCAAACCTTAGGTATGATCTTAAATTAATGTCATCATTGTCTGATCTCAGCCAATCTGAAAATGGTAAAATTTATTTATCTGAAAATCCACGAATGTACTATGTAAAAGGCATGAGTGAACTAAAACCCATTCCTCCAGAGATTGATTTAACAAACTTGGCAACAAAACTTAATAATCTTTTATTCAAACGCAATATCTTGGCGATAACATCAAAAGCAGGTCATACCCCTCATCTTAATGCCGCAGGTACACTACTTACAACGGCCGAAGATTTTTCAAAATTCATGACCGCCTGGTTAAAAAATATGGACGATCCTACCTTCCAACAAGCATTTGAGTTTGAAACGAGTTTCGCACTTTCAGATTTGACACTCGAAGAGTTCAAGCGTCTAAGCAAAGCTGAGAGCACTCCAAAATACCTCAAGAATGCAACAGATGATAATTATAAGCATGTTTCTTTCAGCAAAACGGAATTTAATGACCTAAAACGTGTAATAGACGAATCTACACAAGCAGAAATCAAGGCGTTTAGTGGGAAACTTGTGCCAACAAGGATTTACAGCATTACGGAAACCTGCGGGTTAGGTTGGCATATATATAAAAATACAGATAATAAGGTAATCGCTTATCAATATGGTGAAAACCTTAATACACGAGCTTTTATGGCTATCAATGTCACAGATAAGAAAGGTGCGGCATTCTTTACAAATTCTGAACAGGGGATGAGTATTGCAACTCAAATATTGAGTTCTCCTGATTTAGCACCTATTGGTGAGACACAAGCATTATTTGAAAAAATGCCTCAGTATCCCCAAAGTAATGAGCCAGGATGGAAAGAAACGCTAGCGGGTAAAATTGCTGAAGCTAAGGCTAAGAATCGTATTGATATCATGAAAACTAGATTTTATTTTGACAAAGCCGCTAAGCTAGCACCTGACGACGAATCCAAACAACGACGTTTAGAATGGTTCGATTTGGTACAGGAATCCGAGCAAAATAAGAAAGAATTTACCCCTCCATTAGAAACATTTGCGGGAGTATATAAGAACCCTTTCGGCGAGAAGCGAGAAATATACAGCAAAGAGGGCGCTTTAATATGCAAAGAATTCGACCGTGAAATAAAACTGGTGCGAATCTCTGACACTGACTTTTTACCTGAAAAGAATCAAGATTTCAAAATTAGCATTAAGGGAGAACAAGTGACCATCCATTTTATCCATAGCGATCCAAAATTCTTATTTGAACAGTCTTTACCAGAATCTCGAGAGCACTCTTCATTTTTTGCTGCTCTTTCAGAATTGTCAGACCATCAGCCTGCTCATGGAGTGCCGGTACAACCTACTGATAGGGTTGATGTGCCTATTCATGAAACACAAGAAATGGCTAATTTAGAATCCGCTCGGGATTTAAATCAACGATTTCGAGAAGCTGTGGGCAATATTAGATGTGAGGAGGTAAAACCTTCGGCAGCTGAAGAGGTATTAGAAACAAATAGTTCGCCATCCTTCTCTTAGATACTGGAAGAACCTTAAAATCAGAGTGAATGAGCATCGGAAAACTGCCCCAATCAATAAGTAGTGAATTTGTGATTATTTAGTATACTGCCACCGTTTAGTTGATAAATATTTAAACATTTTCTATACTAGTTAAGCAAGATATCTTGCTACAGGAGATACTTATGTCAGAAAAATCTACACCAAAAGATAAAAAACTGGATAAAGTTTCAGATACTGAACTGGAAAAACTCTCAGGGGGGGTTGGCGGAGGCGACCTGGGGGTTGGCGACATGGGGAGTAGCGAGATGTGGCTGAAGACTGGTGGCGGCAAACAGAAAGACAAGAAAAAAAACAAAAAGAAACACAAATAAGCCCCTCTATCCATATTCACTCTTTTGCTTCCGGATTAAGCAGCTCCCGGAGCTATAATCAGATCACTAAAATTCAGGCTAATTACTTACGCGATGACTGAGTAAGCCTGGGTGATCATAAATTGATCAATAAGGCCGCTTATGGTATATTAACCGCTCTTTTTTGACAAAAAAACATCTTAAAGGAAAATTGTTTTATGCCTGAAATCGAATGGTTAGTAGAAGAAAAGGCATTTGAATGGGATTTTGCCAAAAAAATATTAATGCCAGAAGGGAGGCTGTTGCCGGACGGTAATAAACTGCGCAGGAAAGATTATTCCGATATTTTAAATCACTCATTTATAGTTATAGATCGTCAGATTGTGGCTATGTCAGGGAAAGGGAGCTATTTAGGGGCAGGAATAAATGGGCATGCCAAGCTTGCTGAAGAGGAGAGCGGCCATTTAATTGCCTTAAAAGTAGTTACGAGTGAAAAGGAAGCTGCTAATTCTGCTGAGGAGTCGAAAGTGGCTCAGGATTTAAGAATAGCTGGTCAAAGAGCGACACGGACAAGTTGCTCAAAGAAATGCCCTCTAAAGCATTATATTGCCTATCAATTTCTCGGCATCCGTTTATTTGAATACCTTGACAGGCATAAGGCTTCGCTCGATCAGCGATATGAGCTAGCCATTAAAATTGCGCTTGCTCTGCAAGAAATACATACTGGAAAAAACTCTCTTTCACAGACAGCTTATATACATGGTGATATCCATGGAAAAAACATTGTCGTTGATGAAGAGGGTACTCCTCATTTAATCGATTACGGAAGAGCCAGGCGTTATGATGTTGCCGATGCTGAAGCATGGCGAGATGATATTGTTAAAATGCTGCATGTGTTTTTTACCCCTTTTCGAGATCGTATTCGCTGGTATACAGACTGGATTTTCGGGGACTGGCTGGGCGAGTATCAGTTTGAATTTTATCCTCCACCAGAATCCCCCTCAAAACAAACCATATACGTTTACTTAAACCCCAAAGATGTAAGCAAGAGTGGCTACTATTCCTCTGTCTGTTATGCCGTTTATGATTCATGCGGAACATTTCAAAGCAAAATAATTCAACTGGATGCTTTAGGACTTCATCCTTTGGCGCCTCATGATTTTAAAGAGGAATGTCGTTTTGAATCGATTGATGATGAACTAAAAAAAATGGTTGAAATAAAAGTTAGGGAATTAACGGATAAAAGTGGCTATACCACCAGTGTAAAAGATAGGAATAATGTTTTATTTGATCTGTTAAAAAAGCCCAGCGATTTTTATCAAGTCAGGAGTACTCCTACAGCACTTGATGTTGCTGAAATTCTTAGTTTATGTCGTGTTGAACTAGAAGAATATCAGGGACGATTTACGGGATTGTCTGCTGGTGCTCGACTGAGGATTATTCATAATTTAAATGAAGCTGCTGCGGCTATTTTAGCGTTATATAAAATTTTGAATTCCTTATCTGGGCCTCATGATCACATTCATTCGATATTAAAAAAACTTATCGTATCCTGTTGCCTTGTTCAGGATGAAACAGTTTTTAAACATGCTAAAGATAAATTAAATGTCGAACTTGCAACCCTTTCTTATGAAGATGCCAGCAAAATAAAAAACAGTTTAGATGCGATTATCATGTTATTTACGAACAAAAATAGCTGGGTCAACGAGTTACAATCGCCAACAAGTTCTAAAGTAGGGGAGAATAATTGTGCATTTTTCCAAAAAGATAGCTCGACAATGACTAGCGAGGCGCGTTTGTCTATCGTTAAACGGGATAGCCATTTTTCAGGATATGTACAACAACTCTAAAATCAGGTCCAAGACTTGATAACCAGAAAAATTGTTTTTACCAGGGAGACGCTTTTGCCTACCGCGAAACAAGATAGTAATTTTGCAGAGTCTGTTTTGCACGTTATTAAAGATGATGCTGAGAGTAAAATAGAGATTGCGAACGCAGCTCAGAAATTGAGAGCCGTAGTTATTACTCCCATTCTAAATAAACTAGAGACAAGTGTTAAATTGAATGCGTCTGAGGAGAAATCACTGGATTTTCTTATCTCTGAACATTCAGCGGATGATCCGCAGTGGGAAGGGGTGATGCAGGACTATTCTACTGCTGAAATCAAGAGTAGTAAGGAGTTGCTGAAAAAGCTTTTAATAAGATTCTCGGCAATTATGGAGCCCGAAAGAATAAGGAGAACTACCGATGTAAATTGCTTAAGCAAGGTGGTGAAGATGATCACTGATTGCTCTTTCTGCTATGTAGAACAACTGGCACGGACTAAGACTGGTGAAAGCAAACTGGAGTTTGAAAGCATTTACAGGTGGATAATGCCGACCCAGGCAGAGCTCGATATGCGAGTACGCCGCACCCCGGAGCATCTTGCCATAACCCGCGGCCTAGGTATGGAGATTGGCACTGACATCGCTCCACGTGCGGCTCTTCATACTCGGGCTTATAGATCTGGAAAAGCTGCTTTTGTCGCTGCGGATGTTTATCAGAAGGCAAGGGTGGTCGTTGAAAAATATGATGCCGCAGTCGCTGCTGGAAGATTTGAAAACGATATAACTGCCTCTCATAGAACCCTTCCAGAAGCGAACCAGGCGCTGAAAGCTCTTGAAGAAAAAATGGCCTTTTACAAAATCCCTTTAAACCCTGCGGACCGTCCAAAAGATTTTATAAAACGAGTGCCGGTGCCCTATATCCAACATCTCGCAAGCTGGGGTGCAGGAAATGGGTCTTCTTTACCCTTGATTGCCAGTGCGTCATCAACTGCGGCTAGAGTATTTGTTGCGCTGCTTGATCTCGGCTTTTTTCATGATTCATTGGGAGTTTTCCAATCCCGTCCAGCAGGTTATCTAGCGATAGTTTTATGTGGAGTCATTGTTTATAACGGCCACCATTCCGTAATTGAAGTTGGAGAAATATATAATCGTCTAATTGACTACGAAGCTGTTCGGCATCTTGAGACTCTAGCCCCTGGTGAAAATACAGGATTAAGTGAAGAAAAGATGCCCTATTATCATATCGGCGTTTCGGCTACTTTAGTTCCAGAAGCCCTACGAGAGCGTGTTTCTTCTGAATATCACAGAAGAACCCAGACGGATTTAAATGGGGCTATTAAACTAGCTCCTGTTTTGTCTCGCTTCTATGCTTCCAACTCTATGAACAAGAAACACAATACGAGTGATGATTCTCTGGTTGGAAGATTTATGATAATTGATAGCTAGGAATTTTTAGAGAGGGTTCATTAAACTGTGTCATTACTCACAGGCACGCCGTCATCTTGAACGCAGTGAGAGATCTCCCAAATCCTGGTTTGTGCCCGCATTCGGAGATCTCTCACTGCGTTCGAGATGACGTGACACAGTTTGATGAGAGCTTGTTTTCAGTTTTATCTGTCTCCTCATCTTCCTGTTTGGCATGTCGCTCAATATTTAATGCCTTTTCAAGCACTCTCACAACCTGAGCCGTCACGCGCATTGGATCATACATTGTGGTCATTACCCGTTCCAGATTTTTCAGAATCCGCTGTCTTGCAGGTACATCTCTTTTTAAATAAAAGATGGTTTGAAAAAGAAGTTCTGCCTCGGGTTCAGTCGTTTCCAATAAAACTAAAGGCAATTCCTCTGCGGGACAATCATCGAAAACAGGATTGAGCATACGGGTCTTGTTTGAAATCACAATCAATCCGAAACCCATCATGTTAATGATAGTTGAGGCATTATCGCAAAACCCTTTTTTGTCGAATTTAATACCGTAGCGAGATTGATGGCACAATGTTCGGAAAGCCTCCTCACTCACATCGATATGAAATTCAATGGGTAGGGCTTTAGGTCTTTGTTTCGTGACCTGCGACTCCAAATCATTGACTATTTCTCTACATAAATTATTGAACTCGTTTTCATAGTTATCTAAGGATGATAATTTTGCTATTCTGTGCTCTTTTTCAGCGAGCATGCGTTCAAGAGGCTTAAAATCAGCACAAAATCCCAGGCGGTCAGGAAAAGTGGACAATACATATTGTCTGAAGGAACTAAAACCATTCATATCAGCAAGTACTTTACCTACAATTTTAATCTGAATAGTTGATATTCCTTTCTCAGCCAGCAATCGGGCTAAATTTAGCGTGGCGGTGTTTCCCTTGTTTCGTCGGATAGTTCCAAACATCAATATATTATCTGGTCTGTCTGCAGGACCAGGATCATATTTTTTAGCGCTTAGTATAGGGGCTGGAATAAGAGATATTCTTTCTTCCAATGAGAATTTTGCAGGGTATTCATCACCGACCTGAAAAAGAGTCCATGCATTGCTTTTAGCTAAAGACATCTTGTTATCTGTACAGTGATAAAAATTTTTGGTTTCTGCTGTCTTAAGTAAGCCTGCTTTATCTATAGGGTTAAATATAATAACTTGATCAAAAAAAGGAATTAATTGGGCTGTCTGATAATTTCTATCTATCTCGGTAGGTTCCTCTCTATTGCAGCTATGTTCATTAATCAAAGCACATATTTTATATCCTGCTGCTTTTAGCTGAGAAAGATGCTTTGCTGAGAAGCTAAATCCAGTATGAGGAATTCTGAAATGCATGAAAAGAACCGTGTCTTTGGGGATTGTGGTCAAGATATGATGCAGTAATGAGTCGCCAATTTTTTTTAGTGCAGCGTAGATTTCACTTAATCTAATAGAGGTATCAAGCGCTTTACTCACTTCGACGGATAAGCCAAGCTCTTGAGCACGCAGATAAGTTACTTCATGTCCTGAATCTCTTAAACATCTCTCCATCTGACGCGCGTAGCTGATGTCGCCTGTATTTTCGGCCTCGAAAGGAGCGGTAGTTATTAATATTTTCACATATATCGATTTAGTTAACAGGTCTTATTTCTATAGTATATATAATAATCAAGCTGCTGACTTTATTTCCGGTTTTCTCTGCAGGTTGAATTAAAAAAGCGGGCTCTGGCTTTTAATTCTTCTAATTGTACTTGAGCATGTAAGGTATTAAGTTGTATTTGTGTTGTCATTTGCTCGCGTTGATTGACTAAAAATAAAGTACTGTCGCCGCCATAAAATTTTTTTGTTTCTCCTTGCTGCACCTTTTTAGCCAGACGTAACTCTTGTTTTAACAGGTTGACTTGCTGTCTGCTCCTATTAATACCAATCAGTATATTTGCAAATTCATTGTTAAGTTGTTCATAAAAAAATCGCTTTTCTGTTTGAATTTGTCGCAATTCACTTTCAGCCTGAATCAGGTTTCCCCTGGCTTCTCTTTGTAATAAGGGAAACTTAAACGATAACCCGACCATTGCGGCTTGCGGAATTAATAAAGGGTATCCTCCTGTTCCATTTTGTTTGAAGGTGTACGCAGTTGCATCTAATTGAGGCAGGAGTTCGTTACGTGCCTGATCGCGTTTGAGCCTTATCATATTGGCATAATGGTTAAGCTTTTTAATACCAGGGTGTTCTCTGAGCGATGTTTGGATTTCTGTTTTATTGTTTGAAGTGCTGCTCAATGCAGGTAAGGATTGTTCCCCGGGGACCTGCGGGTTTCCCTGTGGGTCCCGAAAATATAGAGATAAATTAATGCCTGCTTGTTCAAATATCATTTGGCCTTGATTGAGTAATTGTTCCCTTTGAATAATTTGCTGTAAATTTTCACTGATGGCAAGTTCTGGCAAATCCCCAAGACGAGCCTGTTTTTCAATTGCCTGTTGCCGTTTTTGTGCTAACAGAAGGAGTTGCTTAAAGGTTTTTATTTGAAGTCCTGCTTCTACCCATTGCCAATAGGCTTTAATTCCCTCCTGGTAAATTTTTATTTTGATTGCTTCGGCGTCCTGTGCCTTCATGAGCATCAATTGAGCAGAAGAAAATAATCCGGTGCGCTCTTTATCGATTAGCCGGTCGCGAAGTAAGGGAAGTGATAACCCAGCTCGATATTCTCCACCTGAGTTCGTCAAATAGTTTTGATAATAAATGGGCCAGTCGCCTTGACCGTTCCGATAGCCTGCAAAAAGTTTCAAACCGTTGTAGAGGGTTGGGATGGTGAGTTGAGTATCGCCAAAATTATTAATATAACCACCGGCGGGTTGTGAGCGGGTACTAACTTCCAAGACGGGGTCAAACTTTCCATTGGCATTAACAAATGCACCACTGGCCTTTATGACTTCGAGACGTGCTATTTTTACTTGAGGGTAGTGAGTGTCAATACTTTGCAACACTTGCATTAAACTCAATTCCTGCGTTTTGGGGGAGGCATAGGACCATGAATACCCCAATAAGAGGCCGATGCCAGTTAGTATAGTGAAAAGCCCGTTTAATGCTAATACCCTCATGAATTCGCCTTTTGTGCTATGCTTTCAGGCGGGAAGCCGTTAAATTGACGCCATAGCTCGTACCATAAAGGTACTTCACCCAATTGAACCCAACCATGAACACGAACTCCCTGTCTTAAAAAGTTTGGATCAGGCCAGGGTTCATCAGGTACAATTACGACGCGAAATAATCCCATGCCATTATCTGTCGGATCTATAAAGGCCACTTTTCCCCCAAAAGTGCCGACGGCGATCTGTGGCCAGCCTCTAAATTGAATCGCCGGCCATCCTTCAAATTGAAGACGTGCCTTTTGATTGAGGGAAACGAATGGGATATCATTCCCATCAATCCAAAGGGCTACCGCTCTGGACTCGGTCACGGGTATAATCTCAGCTAATATCTCTCCTTCTCTGACTACAACGCTTTGTTGTCCGGTCAGGCGTTTGACTATTACTCCCGGGACATGCGCTTTGATGAGCTGAGTCTGTTGTCTGGCAATGCGAACATCGATGCTGACCTTATCAATATTTGCTTGTGCCAGTTCATTTTGATATTTGGCATATTCTATTTGAGCCAGTTCATATTGACGTTTTGAATTTATACCTTGCAGAAACAAATTCTTTTGGCGTTCAACATTGGCTTTTCCTGCGGTTAACGATTGCTGGGCCGCTTTAATGCGAAGCAAAATCGCTTCTTTTTCCATCTCCAATCGTTTGAGTAACTCCGGGTCGTTGTCGCTAATCTCTACAATTGGGTCTCCCGCTTTAACACGGATCCCTTCGTCGACGTACCATTTTTTAATTCTGCCATAGATAGGTGAGTTGACAGTATGTAATCGCTCCGTAGGTGAGAATGCAATCACTTTTCCGCTCCCCAGGGCAAATTGCTGCCAAGGGGTGAAACTCAATAATAAGATTAAGGCAAAAAGTACTAAAAAGATAATCTTGGCGATTTTGCGCGGATTGGGTAATTTGCCAATCATTTGATAGGCATGTAGCTTCATGAAAGCACCAGGCAGTTAGACAAGGGAATGTGATTCGCATATTGAGTGATTATTATCAAAAGCGTTTCATTGAGATTTGCTAAATGAAAGAGCAGTAATTCAATGTCATTTATGGCCAGTCTATCAAAGAGGCTATCGATGATAATAAGCTTGGGTTTTGCAATTAATGCGCGAATCACCATGAGTTGAATGAGCTCGAGTTCAGTAAACACCTGCTCCCAATCATAAATCATGGTCTTTAAGCCATGAGACTGACTCATAATTTTATCCATGAGTCCAAAAGATTTTAAAAGCTCTTTTAATTGCTGTATCGGAAAAGGCGCCTGGTTAAGGCGCAGATTGTCATAAATGCTGCCGGCAAACCAGTCTTTATCTCGAAGTAACAGGGTGTGTTCACGAAGGGAGCGCCTGTATTCCTGATAGCAGAGAGTCTGATTGATATACACGCTGAGATCGATATTATTTTTAAAACCCAATATAAAATCGACAAGCGACTCTTGCTTGAGTGTCTCATTGAAGCAGATAACCAGAGGGTTTCCAGGTGAGCTCGATCCTTTTTCCTGTTCTTTGGTGACTAGCATGATGTTTTTTATGGGATTGATAAGTTCGCTTAACTCGGTGTTGACAGCTTCCGTTGGAAGATTTAATACCAGATCAATTTTATGTTCGGAAGCCAGCAGGTCGTAATAATTTTCTAAAAGGACACCAAATCGTTTGAAAGCATAAATTAACGCGCCAAGTACAATTTCTGCTGCAACGAGCTGGCCCAGGCTTAACTGGTTGTTAATCACAAGATACCCCCCCAGACCGAGTAATAAACTGCTGGCGATTGCTGAGAGAAGATAAAATCCAATCTGATGTTTAATAAGTTGCCTGAAATGGATATTGCGAGCCTTTAAAAAATGAACCAGGCGTCTATCCGTTTGCATAATAGCGTATCGATGATAGCGATTAAACCGAAATAAAAAGCGATTGGTCAGCAGCTCTTCCAGCCAGGCGCCTATTTGGTGTTTTTCAGTACATTCCTTTTCAGCACTTGCCAAACCTTTACGGTAGGGCAAAAAAACAATTAACACAATGCTTAATATGATAAATCCATCGAATATGAGAAAAAGAGGATGATAAAAAAGGAGCAGGATTAAACTAAAAAAAAGCTGCAGACCCAAATTTACTCCATAGAGTAAAAGACTTGATAACGCTTTGTTAATGGTTGCCACTTCGAAAAAGCGATTAACGAGCTCAGGCCCATGATGTGACGAGAAATTATCGAGTGACAAATGAGTAAACTGACGGGTCAGGCTCAGACTTATGTTAACCATTAGTTTCTGTTGAATGACTTCGATGATAACCGTTTGCCATATATTTAAAGCCCCCAGCGCTATCATTAAGACAAGTACGATGATGCTTAGTGTGACTACCGGCTGCAGTAATTTGCCGAAGGCAATCAGATTGACTAACGTTTGGGCTGCAATAGGTATGCTTAAGCTAAGCAGGCTTACGACCACGCTTATCATCACGATTGACGCAATCGTCGCTTTATCTAATACCTCAGCAATCGAACTCATTCCCTGTTTCATCAGTGTTCCAAATCCTTTATTTAAGTCTTAATTTATCCATGATAAAAAATTCAAGAGAATCAATCGCTTTACTTGCAGCCTCTTTTTTTATTAACGATACATGAATGTCTTTCAAAGAGGGAAGAAAATAATCATCGAGTCTATCCAGATAATTGGGAATCATACTACGCTGTATGGCTGTGATTCCTAAGCCCGCTTTGACAGCCGCCATTTTGCCCGCATAACTTGGACTACTAAATGCCAGGCGCCATTTTAGATCATGCTGATTGAGGGATTCAATCACATTACCGCGATAGACACATGGGGTGGGTGAAAGAATCAACGGGATTACTGCTTTATCATTGAGCGCTGGCAGCAACTCTTTTTTGCCCACCCATTCTACGGGCTCATTCCATACATTGACGCCCTCAGAAATCAGATTTTTTTCATTGGTCTTTATCAGGATTAAGTCAAATTCATCCTGATGAAATCGCTTGATAAGATTCAATGTCAAATCGCATTCCACATTGAGCATTATTCTGGGATGAAGCCTGGAAAACTCCACCAGAACTTCAGAAAGCATCATGGAGGCAAAGTCTTCCGGAAGGCCAAATCGAAGCTCGCCCTGTAGCTCCGGTGTCTTAAATCGGTCTAGTGATTCGCGATGCAGCTCGTATATCCTTTTGGCGTAACTTAAAAAAAGCTCACCCTCTGGGGTAAGGGATAGTTCGCGCCCACGGGTAACTAACTGTTTTTCAATTAAATTTTCAAGTTTGGCAATTTGCTGACTTATCGCTGATTGGGTTCGGCCTACACGGGCAGCTGCTTTAGTGAAGCTTTGCGTGTCTGCCACAGCCAGAAAGCATTGCAGGGTTACTGTATCTAGTGACATTAGAATTCCTAATAGAAAAGATAAATATTTTTAATTTCACTTATATCAGTATATCTAATATATTCTCATTGTAACAAAACAATCTCTAATGGGGAATCATGTGAATACTATAGTTTTATTTTTTTTATGTGTCATGTTGTCCAGTCCAATTATCGCGCTTGCTTTAAACTGCAGTTTAATTTCCCGTCCAATGGTTGCAGCGCGCCTGGCAGGTTACAGTATTGGTGGCGGCTTTTTAACTGGGCTAGGGCTGCTCTCCTATTTATCCTTATCTCAGAATTCTGCAGTCTACTTGTTAATTAGCTTCGATACCTTGGGCCTGTTGTTATGCTGTTTAATTTTATTAGTGAGCTTTATCGTGCATCGCTTTTCACTAAGGTATATGCATGGGGATAGGCTCTACAGACGTTTTTTTCTTCTGTTATCAACGCTTACATTTACAGCGCTTATCATGGTGCTTGCCGATGATTTGTTTTTATTCTGGTGTGCCTTATCTGCTTCCAATGTATTCCTAGTACTGCTGATGGTACATAAATCTGAATGGGCGGCTGCAAAAAACTCTGCGCGCCTGGCCTTTTATACACTGGCCTCAGGATGTTTAAGTCTATTAATCGCTTTTATTATTTTAACTGTAACTTATAGATCAAGTTCTATTTCATCCCTGGTGCAGATAACTCAATTCGGCAATCCCTCCTTATTTTCCATTTCAATGGGTCTAATCCTGGTTGGCGCAGTCGTCCAGTCCGGATTATTTCCTTTTCATCGATGGTTAATCAGCTCTTTAAATTCACCAACACCGGTTTCTGCTTTGATGCATGCAGGCCTTGTTAATGGTGGAGGAATTCTAATCGTCAAATTGGCGTCACTGATGATACTTTGCCCTGGCTTGCTAACGCTATTGTTCATAGTCGGTTCTATATCCGCATTACTGGGTACTACCTGGAAGTTGATGCAGCATGATGTAAAAAAAATGTTGGCTTGCTCCACTATGGCACAAATGGGGTTCATGATGATGCAATGCGGCGTTGGCCTATTTGCTGCAGCTATAGCGCATCTGTGCTGGCATGGATTGTTCAAGGCCTATCTTTTTTTAAGTTCAGGCTCTGCGGTAAAACAAAGAAAATCAGAGACTAATTCCTCTAAAGGGTCTCTCATTATGCTTATGATTTCTCTTTCTGGCGGAATAGTGGCAATGGTTTCCTTTGCGTTTGCAACTAATAAGCCCCTTTCCATGTATGAGGCAAGCAGCTTTGTTTTGTTATTTACTTTCATAGCTGGCTCGCAACTCATGTTCACCTGGATCAGGGCCCACCAAACGGCGTCAAGTTTCGTGTTGGCGCTTTTTCTTGCCATGATTTCCGGCCTCATGTACGGCGCGAGTATCCAATTGATTCAGTGGCTAATACCAGGCATATCGCTATTGAAAGCCCCTCAGTTATCGATAATTCATTGGACTATCATGGCCTCCTTTGCGGCGTTCTGGGCCTTCTTTAATCTGGGTCTGCATCAAACAATTGGCCAATCAAGATTAGGCTGTTGGCTTTATATGAGCTTATTTAATTCAAGCCAGCCCTCTGTAAAAACTGTCACCGCTTTACGAAACGATTACAACTACTAAATGTATTAAGGAGTATTTATGACAGCTGCAAAAATATCATTGAAACAGAATAGTGCAATGAACGAAATTAAAAATTCAGATATTAGCTTCCATCATGGAGAAAACAAGGCGCTTGAAATTCAAGCCTGGGTACACAATGCTGCAAAATGTATCGCACCTGTTTGGCCGCTTGAAACGTTTATCGCTTGTAATCCACTACAAGGGTTTGAGGGACAAACGTTTGAAGACGCCCTGGCTCAGGTTAAAGGTAACTTTAAACGCCAAAGGGCTGAACGAAATCTGCAACTGGAGGACGTTAATATTCAAATGATCAAATGGTGTGGCGGCTTTTTTGATGCGGGACAAGGCAGTATTGATATGCCTTTTAGGGAGAAAGGTTTTTATTTTGGATTCTTAAAATTGGCTTATTTTGATAAGCAAGTGCACCAGAATAAAAAAGAAGCAAAGGAATTTCTACAGCAATTACCTGAGTCTGCAGAAGAAGCAATCAGGATCTGTCTGCAAAAACTTCTGGTTCCAGAAGGGCAGGAAGAGGCATTTCTTTCAAAGTCGCTTTCCTATTTACCAGGTTGGGCAGGATTTGTGAAATGGAAAACAGACTGGCAGAACTCAAAAAAACCGGGAGAAACTAATGTAACTCTCACTGATTTTCTGGCAGTGCGCCTGGTGCTAACCTGCATTTTCTGGCCTGACGCTGCTAAAGAAAAAAAAAGTCTCGGCGATGGCTCTTTGGTTAAACAAGTGTTGGCGAAACTAAAAAGCAACGAAAATTCCTATCGGCAAAAGCTATTAAGCCAGCTTTTGCCGGAGGTAGACAAAGAAAAGTCCCATCTTGCGCGAAGAAATGCGCAGTTGGTTTTTTGTATTGATGTACGTTCCGAGCCTTTTCGTCGCGCCATTGAATCCCTGGGCCATTATGAGACCTTTGGTTTTGCCGGTTTTTTTGGTCTTCCTGTGCGTGTGGATGAGTTTGATGGTAATAGAAATAAAGAGTGCTGCCCGGTATTGTTAAAGCCAAAATATGCCGTTAAAGAAATACCGGCTGCCAATAAAGATGTGTTTGAGCATTATCAGCGAGGAAAGGCCTTCGTTGACCGCTGCAAAAGTCTGTATACGCAACTAAAACACAATGTGTCCACCCCCTTTGCCTTAGTCGAGTCCTTAGGTCTTTGGTGCGGTATAAATATGACCGTTAAATCTTTATCGCCAGAATTAAGTAACCATGCAGTTTCGGCTATCAGAACCTGGTTAAAGCCCCGTATGCCGACCAAGGTTGCCTATGAGTCAAGCCAAACTGATGCAGAGCAAGGTTTGTGCTTAGAAGAGCAGATTAGTTATGCTGAAACGGTATTGCGTCTAATGGGACTTACTTCAGGTTTTGCGAAGCTCATTATTCTTTGCGGCCATGGAAGTACTACTGAAAATAATCCCTATGCATCAGCTCTGGATTGTGGCGCCTGTGGTGGTAATCATGGCGGTATCAATGCCCGTTTACTGGCATCGATTCTCAATAAGCCCGAAGTTCGGAAGGGTCTGGAAGACCGCGGTATGCACATCCCTCTGGATACGATATTTTATGGGGCACTGCATAATACAACGACGGATTGTGTTGAGCTTTATTCTGAAGAGGCAGCGAAGACACCTATATATCCTGAACTTCTAACCCAATTGCAAGCCGATTTGAAAGAAGCAAAGCGTATAACCAACCAGGAGCGGGGAACCAAATTGCAGAGTAGCAGGCCCCATAAAGACATAATACGACGGAGTCTGGACTGGTCTGAAACACGGCCTGAATGGGGGTTGGCAAGAAATGCAGCCTTTATTGTGGCACCTCGGCATCTAACAAAAAATATCAACCTTGATGGCCGTTGCTTTCTTCATTCATACCGCTTTGAGCACGACCATGACGGGGCACTGCTCGAGACGATTTTGACTGCGCCCATGGTGGTGGCCGAATGGATAAATACTCAATACTTATTTTCTACTTTAGATAATGTTGCTTTTGGAAGTGGAAGCAAAGTCACTCACAATGTAGTTGGAACCATTGGGATCATGCAGGGCAATGGAAGCGATTTGATGCATGGTCTTCCCCTGCAGTCGGTAATGAGCTCGGATGATATAACATATCATGAACCACAGCGTTTATTGGCAGTTGTTTACGCTCCCAGAAAGATGGTTTCTCAAGTGATTGAAAAACACTCCATTTTAAAAACCTTATTTTTTAATGAGTGGGTGCATTTGGTAGTTATTGATCCGAAGAGTCAATGTGCTTATCAACTATACCCATCTGGGGAATGGCGTTTAGTAGAATTACATCCAATGAATAAAATAGAAATCATAGTATCTGATTTCAACCAAACTCGGGTGTGATGTTTGTTTCTGATGTTGATGTGGCGCGAATGGATTATTCCACTCAATTACTGGAGTTTAATCATGCATTATCGAAATCAGTCGGTTTTACTTGCTTCAAAACATGAAAAAGAAAAAGCAATTGCTAAAGTATTTTTTGATACACTTTCGTGCACATTGGATGTGCACGAATTTGACACCGACCAATTCGGAAGCTTTACTGGTGAAATACCAAGGACATTAAGCCCCTATGAAACCTGTATTTTAAAGGCAAAACGTGCTGCAGAGGATTACGGGTATGATTTAGTCATTGCCAGTGAAGGAAGTTTTGGGCCGCATCCAGCATTTCCATTTACCCCTGTTGATCATGAGATTATGGTATTTATTGATCGCAAAAACAATTGGGTGATTGCTGAGCAATATACTACACCCAAAACAAATTATCGTATGATGACCATAACGGCACAAACAGAGCTAAGCCATTTTTTAGATAAAGCAGGTTTTCCCGAGCATGGGCTCACTTTGCAGACCAATAGTGATAAAAAGGTGCTTGCGAAAGGGATTAGAGACATTACAGCGCTGAAAAATGCTCTCTCTCTTGGGTTTCAACACGAAAAGGAGCTCTTTCTTGCCACGGATATGAGAGCCATGATGAATCCAACCAGAATGAATGCGATTTCTATACTCGCCGAAAAGTTAGCTCATCGAATTCAATGCTGTTGCCCTGACTGTTTAGCTCCTGGTTTTGGATTAAAACAAGTCTCAGGCTACCTTCCTTGCGGTGAATGCTCATCCCCGACTTCATTATGCCAATACGAGATTTGGGGTTGTATCCAGTGTGATTATCAAGAGAAACGGCCAAGAAGAGACGGTGTGAAAGTAGCTGAGCCACAATATTGCGATTATTGTAACCCTTAAAGGTAATTTTGAATAAAACAATTCCTGCAAATAATCAAGCCTGATCTTGCCTGGTTATGAGTTCGATAATTTGTTCAAAGGTCAAAATCGCTTGTAATACCACAGGGGTTCAAGCTTATGGGGAGAATCAATGTGCTGCTATTTTTAACTATTTGGCAGATCAATTTTAATTTCGGACCCAAATGCAAGGCGTAAGGCATTAGCAATCGCAAGGATATCAATGCATTCTTGCAGAATTGCACCTAAAACCGGATTTATGTAACCCGTTGCGGCAAATCCCATTCCAATAAGACTTAAAAGCATTCCTCCTGCAGCACTTTGTGCGGCAATATTTCTCGTATGGATACTTAGATGTAGCAATTCATCTACTTTATTTAAGGTATTTTCCATAATAACAGCGCCTGCAGCCTCAGCAGTCACATTGCTGTGTTGCCCAAAAGCAATCCCTACGGTGGCTGCGGTTAAAGCGGGGGCGTCATTGATGCCGTCTCCCATAAATACTGTAGGGGCGTTTTTTCTTTCTCGGCGCACGATAGCCAGTTTTTGTTCAGGGCTTTGAGACGCATATATTTCTGTAAACGGAATTAATTCCGCCAGATATTTCACCTCGGACTCACGGTCTCCGGAAACCAGCATAATTTTTTTAAATTGATGTGCTGGCTTCAAATGACTGATAAATGATTTGCTTTCTGCCCTTGGTGCATCGTGAAAATGTAGAGTGGCCGCGTATTCGCTATCAATTAAAATAATACATTCTAAACCCGGGGAAACAGGAGGGAGTAATGATTGAGAATCAGGCAATATTTCTAATAGTTTTTTTCGGCTCGTAACGTTTACTTTTCGATGATTGATGATACCGTTTAAACCTTGTCCAGGCTTCTCCGATACATCCGTCGATTCTAATAATAAGATAAGATTCATCCATTGAACCATTTCCCTCAATGACTATGCCATCAACAGGGCAGGTTTCATGCGGATAAATAACAATTTCATCATTAATATGAATGTCAGCTACGGGGATATCAGAAATATCACCATCAATCTTACGATGAGCAAAAGTGGGCATTCGTTTCACCAATGCCAATAAGACAGAAGATGCTTTATGCCGTGCGTAACGTTCTAATGTCTGTCCACTGGCTAACATCAGGATTATTAATGATGCGGCTAAATATTGCTGCAAGATAACCCCTGTGACTAAAGCAATTGCAGCCAGGGAATCCGCACCAAAATTACCATTTAGCAGCTTTAAAAAAATTTGCAGAAATAACGGGATTCCTCCAATGATAATCAAAGCTAATAAAGGAAAATTGGCGAACCCGGAATTAGCTGCGCGTAGTATAAGATAGATACAGATAGCCAGGAGGGAAAGGAGCACGATAAACGATTGCCATTTAGATTGTACAAACTGCGATAGACTGCTTATTGAATTTTCTCTTTTCATCAGCTTTCTTAATTAAGCTCTTGCAAACAGGTAATATATTGATTATAGGTTTTAAGCGGTTTTAGGGCTTAAAGAGGCTTCTTATTACAATGATTAAGACACAGTATAATACAGGTAAAGATTATTGAATCCATTAAAGAGCTTGCTAGACATTTCCTGGCCGATGTAAAACAATAGACCTATTACACAGTGTAATTGGTTGAATAATGAAGTAAAATACATTTCTGAATGCAGGAACGCAGTTGGTTATTTGAATGAGGGAGTCATGAGAAGTTGTTTATTTTTATCTTTAGTTTCCATTTCCACAGTAATTTATTCCCAGCAATTTTCTAATCCATTAGAGGTTGAAAAATTTGAAAAGACAGGAGTTTGTGAGGCTTGTGATTTGAGCAATGATTTCTATCTTTTTACCGATAAGAGTGGCGCTATTACTCTCAGTGGTAGCAATTTAAATCGTTCCAGTTTGAGTATTTGGGGTAATCATCAATTCTCGAAATTTAATCGCATAATGGCCACCGAGTTTTCCCTTGGGGCTGCTGACTTTTCTTATAGTGATTTTAGTTTCGCAAATTTAAAAAAAGCGAGAATGAGTAATAGTAATTTTACATCCTCAGATTTTTCTGGCGCTAATTTATCAGGTGCCAGTTTGGCTGGATCTAATTTATACAATGCGAAGATCACACCGGAGCAGCTTAAGTCCCTGAGTTCTTTTTGCAATGCGATTCTACCCGATGGAAAGATTGGCAGCTGTAATTTCACTCAGAGCTAGACTTGGTGTGCTGGTTATTGTCTTAAATATACCTATTATATTTAGATTCTGCAGTTGGTTTCAAACAGTGGCAAAATGTCAAGACTGGTTCTTTTAAAAAAAAGAGGATACAATGCACTTTCGAAACTTATATTCACCTCATTCGCTTTGTGGATAAGTTTTTTAACCTCTCTTCTTTCTTACTCCTTCTATGTTTCTTTTTTCATGCCAAACCTATAAATACCAAGGCTTTTAAAGTTTAATCTTCTGAAAATAAGTAGGTTGGTTATCCACAAAATCTGTGGATAACGATGTGTATAGAGTGTTAGTGTCGCATGTCGTAAGGATGTATTCACTCTTGAGGAGGCTGGCTTATTTAATGCTAAGGTCATGAAATTTTTGCTGGAGAGTCTCTGTTCGTTCATCTTGTAGCTTTTTAGTTAGCTCCTTAAACAGCAGGGTGCTCGGCTCATAGATATAGAGGCAATATTTTCTTTCTTTGCCGAAAGTGGCGAATCCAGCGGCTGTTTTCCTGATACCAGCATCTGTCAATTTAGCTTTAAATGCAGCCACTTCAGTTTTGTGGCTATCATTATCCATCATAATTATAGCAACTGAATTATTTTGTCTAAGATCGTATTGGGCTGCTTTAGGCATACCATATTCTTTAGCAAGTTGTTTCAAAGCATCAAGAATCTCTTTTCTCGAAGATCGGCTGGGCTTAAAAAATTGCTGAGTTGAGTCTTGTGGAATTAAACAAAAATCCTGAGTAAATGGGCGTGATTCCTCTATCCACGAGTTATAACTTTTTCTCCAGATGAACAGTAAAGGCGAATTATCAAATTTTGCTTTAATTTCTGCTGCCGAAACATATCCCCTGTCACCATAGGGTGTTTGAATCTTCAAGGCCTGTAAATTCTCTGAATCAAAATACATTGAAGAAGCTTTTGTAAATAGGTCGATTGGTTTATCACCATTATCGAAGCTAATACGAACACTGAAAGCTTTTGGCCTATAACTTTTTCGATCAATTATTTCCCCATGCTTTGTAAATAATTCAGGCGGGGCTTCTTTGGTTCGCCAATAATGAATATTATAATCCCAGACCACTATATGGCCGGGTAGAATTCTTTCTTTGGCAATGAAATAGTATATTAGTTGTCCACGATGATTAAGCATCTTCAATTCAAGATTAGCAACAGCCACGGTGTTTCGATCGATATCGAGAAAATGGTAGTCATCAAGACTGATGCACCCATGATCTGCATATGGAGGCGTGGTTTTACGAGGAGCATGTTGCATACAACGCGCTAGATTGCCATAGTTTTTAGCTTGTATTATTGCATAGGTTTGACCTTCAAAATTATCAAAATCCAAGCCGTAATCATTTTTTGATGCAGAAACATTGTTACCAGGCGACATGGGCTTCATACTACCGGCATAAATGATGACTGGTTCACCTGGCTCTATAACTTCAAGAGCGAATACCCCAAGCCCGGTTGCTCCCATTGGGCTTAAACACAGTTTTTTGCTGTTTGAATTAATGGTGCTGAGTAGCTGGCTCATTGCGGCGTCATCATAATGCGGTACGGCATTTTCAATTTCAGGATAAGCTAACACCTGGGTATCTTTAGTAAAAACCAGGCTGTCTGTCCAGGCTTTCATCCCGATTTCTTTAGCAAGTACATCACTTTCTACTTGCTTGATTTCACAATCTGGTTGACTTGGCAATTTATTGCTAATGTTAATTTTTTGAGGTTTTTCTGACAGGATTTGGCCAAGATTGGATTCAAACTTTTTGTACATATCGTCAACTCTTTGGTAAATTTTTGGTGATTATATCAATTGTTTAATATGTGATCAATTAAGAGACGTAATCGCGCTCATTGAGTAAACATGATTAAGTTTTATATGACATTGCCAGATTTTGATTTTCAGATTTTAACTAAGTGTCATGATTGCGAATGGTTTTTATGTATGAAAACCTGAGATCTTTCTGTAAATATTGTATTTAACATCAATAAAAAAGAACGAAAAGAATAATTATTGCTCCTCATATCCTATCATTAATCATAATGGCGGCGCTAAAATCATTGGGTTTGGGGATTGAGTGTGAGCGAAAGCATCGATCAAGGTCGAATTATACATAATGTTAATCAATACCTGGAACGAAATGGTTTTTCAATCAGATTTGATGAAGGAGGGGTGTGCCAAGGTTTGGCAATGATGCATGCCAAGTATTGCATGGAAGGTAGAGAAGCAGATTTTTGGGGGCTTTTGAAAAATATTTCCCATCCGTCATCTGATAGTGCGCTTGAGAATGCCCATATATTTATAACTCAGGTATTGTTAGCATTTGCAGCAAATCAATATAACCAAAATATCAGCCAGGATAATAGTTTTAGTATGCTCAGACTTGAGTCTGGTGGAGAAAGCAAGTCATTTTTGCCTGCATTTAGCTTTGCTCTGGTTGCGGATGACAGAAATTGGGCGAATTGTCTTAGAGAAATCGCGCTGGATGATAATGAAATAGCCCAGGTTTCCAGTATTGATCATGCCATAACAATCAGCAAAAAGAATGGTCAGTATCATGTGTACGATCCCGAATATCCAACAGGTATAAAGAGCTTTTCTACTGAATCAGAGGTTATCAATGAGCTCCATAAACGGGTTTTTAGCTATGAAACAGCTAATATGGGGCTGCAACTTCATCTTTTCAGAAAACCAGATGTAAACCCCAGACAATATCCTGCTGTTACCGACCTCTATGATCGCTATCTGCCTAACGTAAACGCCACAGCAACCGTACGAGGGAATTCTTTCTCAACACTTCGGGCTGCAGCCTCTATAAATTTTGACCCGAAGGTTACTGAATATTTACTTCGGCAAGGGGCTGACGATTCCCGTAATGCAGCAAAAATGGCAATCAATGCAAATAACACCGAAGCATTGTCAGTCTTGTTAACTACATTGCCTGGAGATCAGTCTGATCTGCTCATCTTCGCTTTGACTTCAGGAAAAGAAGCCGCATTTGACCTTTTGATGGAAAATGAAGCCAATATGAATCTTTTCAAGCGAGGTTATGGCTCGATGTTGTTTTTTGCTGCAGAAGGGGGAAATGGTCTTTTACTAAAAAAGTGTCTGGAGATAACGAAAAATGAGATCCAGCGATACTACGAAAAAGCCCCTCCGGATATAAAAGAAAAACTTATAAACGAACAACTATGTCGTTGTTTATCCAATATTGAGCAAGGGCGCGAAGTCAATGTGCTTTCAAATGCAATAAAAAGCGGCGACAGTGAAGCATTTACCTTGATCTGGAATGAATTAAAATCCGCAGGATATAAATTTCAGCCTCAGGATAATATGAATTATTTAGTTGCGGCCATTCAAAATAATAATGCTCTCGTTGTATCCAAACTTGTAAACGAAATCCCAAGGGAATTACTAGAAACGACCACATTGAGTCAGAATGCCTTAAAGCGTGTTAACAATGACATATTGGTTGAGCTAAAAGAGCATGGGGTTTCAGCTCCTTCTCTTCCTTCAAAAACAGAGAGCATCTTCAGCAGGATTTTTCTTTCTTTCCTAAAAACAATATTCGGAGCAAAAGAACAACTGGCAACTGATATTACCGTCACATGGGATAAACAATTGGAAGTGAAATCCACATTTTCACCAGCCAAAAGCCAGGATTTTAAACAACAATTGTTGGAAATGAGAAAAGAGGGCTCTTTGACCAAAGATGTTTCAAAAAATAATTTCAAGGAACAGCTAATGAAAATGAAAGACAGCGCCCCGACAGAAAGCACACCGCAGGTGATAACCAGTCCTAAAATGAGTGTTTAACTGTAATACCTGAATTTAAGGGTTCCTGAAATAGTCTCCTGGTATCATGTGTCAGATTTGACAGTCTGTATGAGCAGACTATACTTAAAGTGTAGGCAGAAGAAACGCGAGAGCGATTTCTGAGCCTGCATCAGAAACCACCTTAGGGTGGTTTTTGTTTTTCTGTCACAGGCATTGGCATTATTACAATAGTGAACCGCTAGTTTGGGGAGATTGCAAAGTGGCACTCAGTTTCAGTGTCTGTTTTTTCCTCTTCGAAGAATATTGATACATCGTCCCATAATAGGGGATGAACCGATTCTTTGGCAGCTTTTAAAGCTTGTTCCGTTTTATTAAAACTGAAGCCTCTTTCATAAATATTGCCAAGCAGATGATGGATATACAAGCGATGTCCGTGTTTAGCTGCCTCCGTAAATAAAGGGGTTAAATCGCAACTATGCCGATAGTGATCAAACAGTTCGATATGACCGTAACAGGCACTGGCTTCAAAGGCTTTTATTCTTCCTTTCCAGGAAGGCTCCTGTTTACTAATCACCAGGTCTAAGAGAGGTGTTTTACCCGCTGCACAGACATTATTTACATCCTCCAGGGACCAGCTAATCCCCTCGAGTCTAGACAAAATGTTTTGATCGCCGCATTGCAGCGATAGTCGTTTAAATGTGAAAAACTCTTCTTCGGATAGTTGCCATTGCGGTGTATTACGATAAGAGGCAAGCAAATCGATGAGCTGAATACTGCTTTTGGTATAGCTTTTCAAGTTTAAAATGCGTGTGTCAATGCAACACTGGGGAAATGACTGCAAGAGCCATTGCACCAGATTCACCTCGCCTGAATGAATTGCTTTAGCCAATAGTTTGTTAGAGGGTGTAAACTTTTGTGATTGGCTTATTGATTTCAAAATGAAGAGATTTCCCGCTTCGGCGGCTGCTTCAGTGACTGTTTCGAGGTCAGCGTTATGCTCCTTAATCCACTGCTGGCAAAAATTGTTTTTTTGCATGTATAACGCGGCTGTAAATGTTAAAAATGACGCTGTCTTGATTTCTTCTCTGCTGAATTCCTCATTACTTAAACGAGATAAGCATTGTTCTTCCTGGGGATTTTGCCAGGCGCAACGAAGAACATCAGGGATTTGCAAATCATTCATCCAGGTTTTTTTCTGAATCAGAAATTGCAGAATTTTTCTTAACTCCGGAGGTTTTGCCTGGTGGTGTACCGCTTTTAAAAAGGGAATGGACTGATTTTGCAATAAGCGTTTGGCAAATATCAGGCAATGATAGGCATCGGCAGCCAAGCCCATATCAATTGCCTGAAGTAGGCTGGGAATCGTATCAGTTTTCCAAAAGCCGTCTTTGCTCGTATTCAAATGCCGCGAAAATTCCGCTGCTTTGGCAATATCCCCCCATCGTCGTCTGCTATTATAACTCAGGTCAAAAGGTAAGAAAATTTCCTGACAGGAGTGCAGTTCCAAATACTCAAATTGCAAGCCCAAATGGCCCATCTGGACAGCATATTCAAGTGTTTCCTGGTGTAATCTTTTTTCGCCTCCTGTCAAAGGGAGCGGAATGAGTTTTTTCAAAATTTCTGCATAAATTTCTGGGCGTGAATTAAGTAAGGGGCGATAGAGATATAAAAAAGCGATGCGAACATCCATAGCTCCTGTTTGATAGGCGCGAGCAATACTGGTTTCATTTTCAGATAAGTTTGAACGTTCAAGTAATAAATCAATAATGATTCGATGACCAGAATTTTGTGCCAGATGGAGGGATTTAGCTCTAACCAGGCAATTTTTATCCAGTAAAAATCGAAGGAGACGAACATGACCAATCTGGCATGCCAGATTAAAATGATAGGGCTCAATCGATTTACCATGATTCAGGCAATGCGCATAAAGTTCTACTTTGCCTGCTTCGGCCAGAATGCCTAAGTCAATCATTTCCAGTGAACAATCATTATGTTCTTTTACAATTTTGCTGACTGCTTCAACATTTCCAGAGTAATAAAATCTGGCGAATAATTTTTTAGCCGGAAAACCACGCTGGTGCAGATAGTCGAATAACTCTGGATCACCCGATTCCAGAGAGTCTAGCGCAAACTCATCCACACTGGATAAATTACCTCCCTGCGCTTTTTGATGTTGATATAATAATTTAACCAGCTTTAAACTACTGGCTTCATAACATACTAAAGAATAATCAATATCCTGAATGGATTGCTGTAGTAAAAAATCAACCAAATCCACATTGCCTGAATTTAAAGCAAGAGTAAAATGTTCTTTAGTTAATCGCGCTGGAAAACGCTCTAATAAATAGTTAACCATTGGCAAATTACCTGCCGATAGGGCGCTATTCAAAAAATATTTGGCAAAATATGGATGCTCATTAAACCATTGTGTACAAAGTTGATTGGCGGGCAAATAAAGCGCTATTTGTATCCACGAGGCGTCCAGTTTACCGGTTCTCAAAACAGCTGAATAATCATCCAGACAAAGTAAATGTAACATCTCAAAATAATAGGGATCCTGCCATTTATAGCGTATCCAGGCGGGTAACCAGTTGGCCTCTGAGAAGCGTTTTTGGCATTGCTGAAAACGGTTCACCATTAATAGCCGATTTTCAGCTGTAATGGATTTAAACAAGTTGTTTTTTTGACCAAAAAACTGTTGGGCATCCGGTTTAGGCATGACATATCCATATATCATTGATGGGGTATAGATTGTATAGATATTCTGACGCATTTGCGATGTATGAAACCATAAGTATTTGATAAAATTTGATGCATAATCTTTTTTCTTGTGATCTTAATAAAACGATATTAAAACGTGGTCTATAATTATACACACTATTAGATACCTGGCACCTATCTATGTTCTTAGTTTAGAGGTTCTAGCCATGACTCAGCCTTTAGCTTTACCTGCTACCGATACACAACTCAAACTATTTGTTGAAAGTTATAACAAGGCGAATGAGAATTCTTTGGACAAGTTATATTACTTGCAACAAATAACCACTTACCTTAGAAACAAGCAGTTTCTGTCACCTAAACTCACCAGCTGGCGAAACTCCTCATCTCAAGACGGATTGGAAGCCCATTTACAACAATATGGGATACATCGCGATGCCTCGGTATTACTGCAAAATATTGAATTTGCCACAGCCGTGAGCCGCTATGCAGGTGCTGATGTATTCGAGACAAACTTGTCTTTATATGAAGCGATGACTCAAGCTAATGCTGTCCTAAGACAAGATTATTCACAGACTGCATTAAATGATTATCTGAATGCCAATCAGGCGATAATGAAAAATTATGAGGCAAACTCCAAATTACAGGAAAAAATTGAAAGACATAAACATTTTTTAGCCTTAAGTTACGCTAAAGTAGAAGCTATTCAGGGGTTTGTTGAACAGGCTTTTCCCGAATATTCGACTAAAGTTCTGGGCAATCCTGCAGGGAACAATAAGAACTTTACATTTAATATTGACGGTGTCAAAGAAGAAGTGGTTATCCGGGTTGAGGACAGAGAATCTTTGGGAAAAGAACCTTTTCTTCAACTCAATGAAGTAAGTGAATATTTTTCGGAAGATTATGTTACCTTGATGGTGCCTTTTGAAAATGAAGAGGAGGAAACTGAGTATAAACCAGTAGTTATCAGTAATTTTGCTAAAGAAGGATCTCTCTTAAATTACGCCCAAGCGCTTAAAGGGGAACAGCCCACAGCTATAGCAGCAGATGCCCAGCGTTTTTTTATTCAATTAAGTGACTTTTGCCTGAAACTGGAAGCGGCAGGGCATTATCATCCTGATATAAAACTATCGAATTTTTTAACCGACGGAGAGCGGATTATTGTTAGCGATAGAAAAACATTAACTGATAAAAAAAATCCTTCAGTTATGGATATTCTAAGCTCGCCCAATTATGCCCCCCCGGAATATAAAGCCTGTTTAAACGAAGAAGGTGACGATCTTGACCCAATTCGGGCGAGAAAGACTAAAGTAGATATGCCGGCATACATGTCGTTTCAATTAGGGAAAGCGTTAAAGGAATTTATGTTTTACGGCTTCGGTAAAATCCAGACCCAGCAGGATGAGGAAGAATATGAAAACTGGAAGCCCCTTAATGCAGGGGCTGGCAACTCAGTCAATGCTATACAGAACTTGTCTGTACTCATTCAGGAGCTAACTCGCTCAGAACCTTCCGATCGCTTACCCATTAAGCATTTACAGACGCTTTTGAATTTTATTAATCTACCTCCACAAGAATTTCTTGCCAGGATTGAAGAGTTAGCACCCCAGTCAGCATTAAGTACTGGTAAAGAAATTGAGTTGTTAAGCAAGGTATTAAACGGGGAAGAAATTACAGCTGAAATGGATACAATGTTCGTGCAGGCATTGCAACAGATTAACGATCCAAGAGTTCCTTCCCTGTCTAAAATGCAGTCAGACAGATTCGATACACAGATAGCCTCAGCCAAACGGCATTTAAGCAAGGTGGAAAAAGCGATTTTACAAGAAGATTTTAACAAGGCAGGCTTCTTCAGGCGGTTGCTGCATACAGTTACAGGAGGATTATACAGAGTACCTGCGGTCAGCTCTGTTCAAGATTTGGTGATTCAGAACAAATTGCCAGAAATGAATCAGGACACGAAATCTAATCTACAGATAGCTTTGATCGTAGGGATAAAGCAGGACTCCAAACTTAATAATCATCAGCGTTTATTATTAAACGAAATGCTGGTTGCTGTTGATACCCTGAATAAACGTAAAGCCCAGGAATCTGTTGGTATACCCGATATTGCCCAGGAGCAGGAGGCAGGGCTTGATCCAGTGTCTGATGCTGGGAATGAAGAGGGGCATGACTCAGTCATTTACAGTTCAGTTATTTATAAAGATCCGCCGGTAGAGGAAAAACCGAGTCTCGATAATCAGACCTCTGAAAAATCAAATGTCAAGGATAGTGATGCTGCTGATAATTCGGTTAACCATACAGATACCCCAGTAGTTTCTGACAATCCCCTCCCTGAAAATCCTGATCCCGAGGATAGCGAAGCGGATCGTGGATCAGTTATCTATAGTTCTGTTGTTTATTCAGATGCGCCAGTGGTTGGGGGATTTGATCCAGCAGATGTAGTATTTGAAGATGAGCCAGCGGCTGAGTCTGTTGAACAATGGAAGCCAAAAGTTGAGGATATTCCTACTACCATTAGCCGAGGAAACAGGCCGGCAGAGAATGAAATACCTACACAACAAAAATTATCTAAATATAATAAAGTTAAACAGTTTTTCAATCATGATAAAACAGATGGCTATGAGCAGCTAGAGAATAGTAGTGACTGTGATAATGAGTTTTCTATAAGCAGAAAAACCAAGTAACACAGAAAAAAAACTATTCAGAATAACTATCCCCTGCACCACTCGATATGAATCAAGTTCCAGAGCGTTTAGAAATAACCACATTCCTGATTCTGATAATTGCAGGAACCAGAAGAATAGCAGCGTGGAACTACGATACAACGATAGCGTGGGTAATAGTAATATTGGGGATTGGGAGCGTAATAGGGATTATAACCATTATAATACCCATTGTAGTATCCCGGGTTATTGGGATTGATGATGATAACCTTTTGCCCTCCCCAATAGCGATGATGATATCCATAGCCATAGCTAAGCGAAGTGCTGGCTAATGCCAGGAATAGACCGATCGCACAACATAACCGGTATTTCATTTCAGCTTCCTGTAACGACCGCATGCCAGGAACAATTTCCTGAGATGCTAGTGGTTAACAAATTATCCTTATTGATTAATTATAGTACTTTTGGGTGGAGGCAGGCTATCTGAATTACTCACGTTGGTGATCCGAAAGAACCTCGGCAATGATGGTCAAGGCTCGCCTGGCTTCCACAGCATTTGAGTTAGTCAGGTTTGCAGCACAGATCAATGCTTTCCATAAAGTCCAGCCTCGGCCACGCGCCCAGGTGGCTGTGTCAAGATTAATTGCTGAGCGAAATGCCTCGCGGCTCTCACCTTTAAAAAGCGTCCATGAAATAGCTAAATCACAGGCTGGATCACCTACTGCCAATTGCCCAAAATCAATGACAGCATTCAATTGCCCATTTTTTATCAGCAAATTACCCAGGCTAATATCGCCATGAACCCATACGGGTGAGCCTTGCCATGTGGTTTCAAGCGCTTTTTCCCAAACGTCAGTTGCTGTTTTCACATCAATAGTGTCTTTAAGAATTTCAAGGGCTTGTCTTGTTTCAGCATCATAAGTTGAAAGGGGGCCTCCACGATAGAAACTGTGAGGACCTGCCCATGGTCCATCCCGTGAATCAATTTGCTCTAAGGCCGACAGAAATTCTGCCAGACTAATTGCAAAACCGTTCAAATTCTTTATCGGTGCAGTGGCAGCGGATTCACCTTCAATCCAGCGATAAACCGACCAGTGCCAGGGATATTCTGTTGCGGGTTGCCCCAAAGCGATTGGTGTTGGAATAGCTAAAGGTAATTGCGCTGCTAATTTTGGAAGCCATTTCTGTTCTTTTTCAACTTGAAAAGCATATTCAGCTCTACTTGGCATACGCACTAGCATTTCATTACCCAGGTGGAACGTTCGGTTATCCCAGCCACTGCGCGCAACGGGTTGAACAGGAAGGTTCTTCCATTGAGGAAACTGAGTTGCCACCAAATGGTATACAAGAGCCTCATTTATTAGCAATTCATCATTATGATTCATAAAATTTTGCCTGATTAAATTATTTTTGTGATGCGATGCACGCGGCAATGCACTGCTTTGTAATATAGCAATTTGTACTCCAAATGTGCGTCATCCTGAGCGTAGCGAAGGATCTCAAACTGCCTGGAACTGAGCCAGATTCAGGAGATCCTTCACTGTGTTCAGGATGACGTTGAGACGTCCCACGTCATCCCGAGCGCAGCGAGGGATCTCCCTGTTGTCCTCCGCAGGTACGTCATCCTGAACGTAGCGAAGGATCTCAAACTGCCTGGAACTGAGTCAGATTCAGGAGATCCTTCACTGTGTTCAGGATGACGTTGAGACGTCCCACGTCATCCCGAGCGCAGCGAGGGATCTCCCTGCAGTGGCATAATCTCTAAAGCAGGGAAGAATACAAATCATCCCACCCAGGATTTGAGGCATTAATCAAATCATTCTTCTTTTTTCGCGACCATCCTTTGATTTGCTTTTCTCGCTCGATGGCCACAATGATACCTGAACAAACTTCATAATAAACCAGGCGGTCTACATTGTATTTTTGTGTAAATCCCTTAACTAGATTATTCTTGTGTTCATATATACGGCGTATCAAATTATTGGTAACACCAGTATACAAAACATTATTGTGTTTATTTGTCAGCAGATAGACATATGACTCCATTTGCATGTACTACTCCTTCTTTTGTTGGACTGTTTTGATATTTCAGATTTCCATAACACAGGGATAGTACCAGAAAAATAGACTATATAGGGTCGAATAGGTCAGAAAATAACGGGTACAGCATGTAACGGAAATAAAATGCTGGTATTGGTTATGTAAATCCGACTATGTGCAGGAATGTAGGGAGATCCCTCGCTATGCTCGGGATGACGTAGGAGGGTTGGGATGACGTAAACTGGAAGTTACAAAATTTCTGAGACTTCCTCTGGAGTAAGAATCTTTTTAATCTCTGGAAGAGCAGACTCAAAGTTAGGGCTATTAAAGCGCTTTATATCATTCAGAATTGTTTTTTTCTCGAGAATATTCGTTGGTGGCAGGAGCTGCTCTAGCATTTCCACAATATCGTTGCTGTTCATATCTTGATAAATGGGCTTGTCGATAGCTCTGATTTCATCATCGCTTGCTCTTTCCAACAACAAGCTTAAAAAGCTTGTTTCTTCTTCATAAAAGTGAATAAGGTTTGAAGCATAAAATCTTCTAAAATCTAAATAGACCTGTTTACCTAGGTGCCATCTTTCCTGTGATGGCAGGTCTAAGAGCGCATTCAACTCGCCAATTATTTGCATGCCAAAGTTCTCAAGCTCAGAGTGATTTGTCAAGAGCAATACCACTTCACTTTTACGAAAGAATTTATTAAATATAAATTCTTCTTCCCATCGGGCATGATTCACAAGTGTGCTCACATAATTTTCAATCTGCTGAAAAATAATTTGGACTTGCTGGGTATCGCGAAAGTCAACTTTGGCTAAGCTAATCAAGAGTTGAGCCCCTCGCTCTTCAAGAAATTTATGACAGGCAAATAAATGTGATTCTCTTTTCATTATTAATGTACTCACGTTGTTACAACTAATTTCCCATTTCTAATATTCGTTTCAGCGATTGATCAAACATATTTTTCAAACGATCAACATGGAAAACAATTTTTTGATTATTTGCCGTGGTCATGGAATGTTTCCGCATAAAGACAATCGTATAAAACAGACGATAGAATTCAAGTCGAAGTTTTGCTTTTTTTTCTAATTCCAGGGTCTTCGCCCAATAATCAGTGTATAGGGTATCATGCCCGTCATTTTCCAAGGCAGAATAGGTGAGGCCAAGAACAAACAAGGGGTCGCCAAAGCATAGCTCATCGACATCGACAATCCCTGAAATTCTTCCCTGATGAACCAGCACGTTTCTCTCGCTGGCATCCCACAAGAAGGGAGTGGCTTTAATTGCAAGAAAATCTTCCTTCATACTGGTGGCAATAGAAATAGCTTTCGATACAGGTACTGCATCAAAAATATTCTGCTTGCTGATAATATCCTTGAATAGATGCAAACGCTGCATCAAAAAGTCATACCATGTTTCAAACTCAGTCCTGTCTTCATAGCTCTGGCTTATCCCAAAGCTTGAGCCTTCCGGCAGCGCTTTTGTGCAGTTCTGAATTGCCACCATTTCCTGAGCCAGGTTTTTCTTGTCTGAATTGCTTAATCCCGAGTAGACATTGCATAAATCATCACCAGGTAAACGCATCATCAGTAAAGCTGGAAACGGGGAATATTTTCCATCTAAATCGCAGCAGATAAATTGTGCCAAAGGCACACCTAAGGGAATCAATTTTTTCTGCCAATACACTGCCGAGATGAAGTGCTTTCTATTAGTCTCCTTCGTCATTCTCAGCACATACTCTGAGTTTGAAGTCTTAACAGCATAAACAAAATGCTGATCGCCTGTTGCTAGTCTGATTGAAGTTAATACTTTTTCATCCATCATGGAGGCGACTACATTTGCGGCTATGTTTTCATTGGGTATTATTGAGGAGATGTTCATCTTAATTCATACTACCTCTATTTCATCAACGATTGGCGGTATTTTCATTCATTGAGATTTCAATGTCTTTTATACTAATACTTCATTTTATAAATTAAAACGATTAAAGGAAATAGTATGTTTGCTGTCATTTACCGTTCATACATAAAACCAGAATTAGAAAATGAGTATCAGAAATTGTGGAATCTGGTCGCAAGTTATTTTATTCAGAATAGGGGGGCAATTGGTTCTTGTCTGCATAAAACAGAAGATGGTATTTGGCTTGCCTATTCAAGATGGCCAGATAAAGCCACTCGTGATGCGTCCTGGTCAAGTGAAAGTAACAGTGTTAACGATTTGCCGGATGAGATAAAGGCAGCAATCACTAAAATGAAGGCTTGCGGTATTGAGGAGTGTAGATTGCCAGAAATTTGCATGGACATTGTTGATGACTTATTGCCAGGATAACCCCGATCTTGAGAGAATACTCATAAGTGAGCTTGGAGTAACCCCTGATTAATAAATGTAATATTATGATCATGAGCGGTTGGATTCTACGTATTTAGAGTTAATGGTGAAGGCAAATACATGTCTACTATTGGATCAATTGATTCAATAATCTGCTGATTTATGGTACTATATGCTTCGTTTACGATCCGCAGTTCTCTCAAAATGGATATTAGCTCCGAAAAAGTACTCCCTGATTGGAAAGAGGAGTTATCTTTTTCTTCTTTAGTTTTACGAAAAGAATTATCTGACAATCTTCTTTCATTAGATTTTACTCAGATGACTCCCATTCAAGCGCAAAGCCTGCCTTTGATGCTGAATAGGACTGATGTGATTGCACAGGCGCAAACCGGAAGTGGTAAAACAGTAGCCTTTGGTTTAGGAGTACTCAATCATTTAAAAACTGAGCGAGTTATTACACAGGCATTAATTCTTTGTCCAACGCGTGAACTGGCTGAACAAGTCAGTCAGGTTCTGCGACGTCTTGCCAGACTCTTACCGAATATTAAAATTCTGAATCTTTCCGGAGGAACCCCGATTAAACCGCAATATGACTCTTTACGACATGGAGCGCATATTATTGTGGGCACACCAGGGCGGGTTCAGAAGCATTTAGATCAGAAAAGCCTGAGCCTGTCTCGTCTGAATACTCTGGTTTTAGATGAAGCGGATCGAATGCTGGATATGGGATTTGCCGATTCCCTGAGGCAAATACTTTCTTACTGTCCATCAAAAAAACAGACATGGTTATTTTCTGCAACCTTTACACCACTTATCAAACAACTGGCACAAGAATTTATGCATCATCCTCAGGAAGTAAAAGCAGAGGAGCAGGAGAGCGTACAAGATATTGAGCAGCGATTTTTTGAAGTACCCAGCCCAAATGACAAATATTCGCTTTTGAAAAAACTACTGACTCATTATCGCCCGGCTTCTACCTTAATTTTCTGTAATACCAGGGAAAAAACGCAGGAGTTAGCCGCAGCGCTCAATCATGAAGGATTTAGCGCTGCTGTTATTAATGGGGATTTGGAGCAGGCAGAGCGGGATCAGGCGATTATTCAGTTTGGCAATGGCAGCCGTTGTATTCTGGTTGCGACAGATGTTGCCGCACGAGGTCTGGATATCAAAGAGCTGCCTGCCGTTATTAATTATGAGCTGGCTTTCGAAGCGGAAGTTCATATACATCGTATTGGTCGTACAGGACGTGCAGGCTGTAAAGGTCTGGCTTTAAGTATAACAACCCCTAAAGATGCCGGGCGCTTATGTGCTATTGAAGAGCTTATGGCAACCGAAATGGTCTGGGGAAGAGAGGATGAATTAACTGGCAAAACCGGCTCAGATCAGTCTCCTGGAGTGGTCACTTTACGTCTGATGGCTGGCAGGAAAGATAAAATTCGACCGGGTGATATATTGGGTGCTTTAACCAAAGATGCTGGATTAAAGGCGGAGGCAATTGGCAAAATTGATATTTTGAGCTCTCATTCCTATGTGGCTATTGAGCGAAGTCATGCGGGGAAAGCCTTTGAACAGTTTCAGAAAGGAAAGATAAAAGGAAAAAAAGTGGGCGTACAACGTCTGCCATAAATAATAAGGTAAATGATGACTCAAACAGGTACAGTACAACGTTTTAATAAAATTAAAGGCTATGGTTTTCTTCTCTCTGATAAGGATAAGCAGGAAGTGTTTGTCCATTTCTCTGAAGTGCTGGGCACAGGATATAAAGAATTAACCATTGGTCAGCGGGTTTCGTTTACCTTAAATGAAGGGGAGCGAGGCGGGTTTGCTACTCAGGTACAAGTAATCGATTAAATACAGATGGGCCGTTTTCTATGTTAGATGTACGCAGTTTAAGTATGGTTTTTGGTAAAAAATCCTTATTCCAGGATGTGGATTTAATTTTATTGCCTTCACAGCGCTATGGTGTGGTAGGTGCCAATGGCACAGGAAAATCAACCTTCTTAAAAATTCTTGCTGGTGAAGAAACGCCTGTTCAGGGTTCTGTGGAAAAGGCGAAAAATTTAAATGTCGGTATTTTAAAGCAGGATCATTTTCGCTATGAAGAAGATAGGCTTATCGATGTGGTGATTCAAGGGAACGCCGTTTTATGGGATGCGCTCACTGAAAAAAATAAATTGTACACTAAAGAAGAGTTTACCGAAGAAGATGGATACCGTCTTGGTGAGCTTGAAGAAATTGTGATGCATCACAATGGCTATGAAGCGGAACATTCGGCAAAAAATTTGCTGCTTGGCCTTGGGATTGCAGAAAAATACCACGATAAGCCGCTAAGTGCTTTATCCGGGGGGTATAAATTAAGAGTATTACTGGCCCAGGTTCTTTATCAGCAACCGGATATTATGTTACTGGATGAGCCCACCAACCACCTGGATATCGTTTCCATCGCCTGGCTGCAGGAATTTTTAAAATCATTTCCAGGACTTCTTATTTTCATTTCGCATGATCGCAGTTTCCTGAATGCAGTATCCACCAATATTCTGGATATTGATTACGATACCATATCCAATTACCCGGGAACCTATGATCAATTTGTGACGGCTAAAGAAGAGCAATTGATATTAAAACAAAGTGAGCTAAAGAATCAGGAAAAGAAAATCAATGCGATGCAAACTTTTGTCGATCGCTTTGGCGCTAAGGCAAGCAAAGCCGCTCAGGCCGCTTCTCGCCAAAAAATGATTGATCGCATTCAATTGGTTGAAATAAAAGATTCCAATATCCAGAAGCCATATTTTAATTTCCAGCAGCGAAGGCCTTCAGGTAAATCGATCATTAATGTTGAAAATATTCATAAAACATTTGGTGAGAAAAAGGTACTAAATCAAGTTGATTTTTCACTTTATCGTAATGATAAATGCGCCATCATCGGACCTAATGGTATTGGGAAATCCACTCTCTTGAAAATTCTTTTGAACGAGCTTTCTGCCGATAATGGGCGCTTTGAATGGAGCGAAACGGTAACGGTGGGGTATTTTTCTCAGGACTACCGTACTTTATTAGATCCTGAAATGACTATATTAGAATGGATGGAAGCGAATGCGGTGGCTACCTCCCAGGAAATACGCAATATCCTCGGCCAGGTTTTATTCCGTGGTACGGATGTAGATAAAAAAATTGCCATGCTCAGCGGAGGGGAGTCTGCACGCCTGGTTATGGCAAAGATCATCCTGGAAAAACCTAATGTACTCATTCTGGATGAACCCACCAATCACCTGGATCTGGAGTCCATTGACGCTTTAATCGATGCCTTAAGCCTGTATCCCGGAACTGTATTATTTGTTAGCCATAATCGGTACTTTATCGATAAAATTTCTACCAGAGTACTTGTGTTAACCGAGCGTTATGGCGCGCAGAATTATTTAGGAAATTATCAGGGATATCTCGAACAATTTGGTCAGGATTATTTGGCGGCTAGCTGACATAGGGGGTGGAGAGAGTGTTCATTTCGCTGTGTCATTACTCACAGGCACGCCGTCATCTCGAACGCAGTGAGAGATCTCCAAAATCTTGGTTTGTGCCAGCATTCGGAGATCTCTCAATGACATGCATGCTTTTCATCAGGCACAAAAACCATTCGGCACCGCCAGGCGGCATACCAAGATATCTTTAATGGAGCTTTTAACGTCTTCCCAGATACGTCATCCTGAGCGTAGCGAAGGATCTCAAGCTGCTTAGAGCTGAGCCAGACTCAGGAGATCCTTCGCTACGCTCAGGATGACGTACCCAGGGAGTTACGTTATTCTTATACAACTCTTTTCTTAAAAAAAGTATTGTAATGTCAAGACTGGTTCTTCCAAAAAAAAAGAGTTAAAATGCATTTCCGAAAAATCTATTCGGATTTATTGTCCTGTGAATAAAATAATTCCTGGCTAATAGTTTCAAATTCTGTAATTTCCTCATCTGTTTATAAAACCCTTACCAGCAAAGGCTTGTCATCCCGAATTTACTTTAAATCATGTGTCTACTTATCCACAAAATCTGTTGATAACTGTGTGAATAGAATGTCAGATACTGGTTAATAGAGCAATCAGGCCATCAGCTTCGCAGTTAATATTCAATTAATGTTGTCAGTATAAAATATTTACATTCCTGTTCGGTGAAAATGAGATACCAAGCCGCTATCATGCCTAAATCAAGATCAGACAAAGAAATTTTCTGCCTCGAAACCAGGTTAACTGCCTTAATTCTTAAAAATCCACAGACTTTGCCTGCTGTAGAAAAGATGTCCAAAACCATTGCGGATTTATTGACTCGCCCGCAAAACCGACGATTTCTCATGGACAATGATATTTTAACCGATCAGGGTGTTAACGATCTTTATAGCGATACGCATTTTGGCACTTTTGGCCCTGCTCTTGATTATTGCCCATTGCAAAGCGAAATTATGGCATTAATTATTGACGATCTGACTACTTCACCGATAACAAACCTTCCGCGAATTATGCATCTGCATCAATTTTTCAGCGAAAAAATTTATGATTTTTTACCTGATCGACATGTGAAGCATATTGTTGAGAAAACCGAGACTAGAAACCTTAGTGTATCACAGCGGGTAGCGAAAAAATTAAGCGCAAGGCCACAGGATATTGATGCCTGCAAAAAGGCTATTCATAAGCAAATATTTCAGGAAAATTTTTTAATACCGCGAATGCGTATTAAAGTAAAGGATCAGGGTCAGAAAGTCCGTACCACAGGGATTGCTGATCCAAAAGAGTGTCCCACAAACTTTGAGATCCAGGAGCATACCAATGTTTTAGGTGTTTTTATTCCACCGCCAGATTCTGCATGGGCTGAAGAAATTTCACGGCTAAACCAGCCATTTCTTGCCGGACCTTCAGGTAGTACAGCCGATTCGTTATTGCAGGCGCTATTGATTGGAAATTTCAATAAGGAAGAGCTAAAGCAGTATATCACAGCAATCTTTGGGTTCATTGGCGGAGGTGGATTTCACACTGCCCATGAAATCATGTCGGTTGCGAAAATAGCAGGAATTGAATATCAACCAGGCTTTTATAATCATTTTCTTGCAGAAGACTTTTTAAATCTTGAGTCTGTTCAAGATCTTATAAAAGAATATCCTCAGTTTTTTAGTCGTACACTTAGTCGAAACGACTCCTCAATAGTATGTTCAAGACATAGCTTTTTCTCTTTGGCAAAAGAAAAAGTTTGTCAGTTAGGTGAGAAACTACTGGAAAAATCATTAGACGTCGCCGCAGATCTGACTGCTGACTGTGAGAGTTATTTTCCTAAACAATATCCAAATTATTGGTCAGCGATTTCAAACCAGTCCTGCGCAATGATTTCAAATACAACGATTAATGCCTCTTGCACTCTGGCTCTCCCTGCTGCTTCAGCCTTGCCTGCTTTGCCCTAGCGTTATGAGTTTTTGGCCTGAGCAAGTTAGGTTAGCTCCCTGCATCTATTATGAATATCAGTTGCGGCGATGGCTGCCTGGCTGGTAGCGACACAGATCTGATTCAGTCCATGAACTACATCGCCTGCCGCATAGAATCCTTTGATTGAGCTTTGCTGGTGTTTGTTAACAATAACGGCACCTTCTTTTAACTTCGCACCCACATCTTTCGCCAGTCGGTTATTATAAACTGAACCCAGCGCTGAATAGAGGCAATCGAAGTTAAGTATTTTTTTATTATCGAAAGTCATTTTGGCCGAGTCAGAAGTTAATTCAATTTCCAGCAAATGATCATTGACTAAAGTGATATCAGCTTTTTTGATTTTTTTAAAATCTGCTTTACTCCATGCTTCTGTTTCTCCAAGGGTCAGTAAAGACAATTTTGGTGTATACTCGCGTAAGAATAATGCTTCCCCTAATCCTGATTTGTTATAACCAATAACAGCTACTTTTTTATCAATTATTTCAAAGGCATCGCAAACCGGACAATGCCTGATTAATCCTTTTTGAATACCATCGTTTATGTTGCCGAGGCGAGGTTCTATATCTTTTACCCCGGTTGCCAGAATAATATTTTTTGCGCATTGAAATCCCGATTGAGTGATTACCTGAAAATTGTAATCACCGAGCACTTCAATGGATTCAACGAATTCATGAATAATGGTTGCCTCATAATGAGATAGTTGCTGTCTTAATCGGGTGAGTAACTCGGGGCCTGAGATACCTTGCGGAAATCCGGGATAATTATGAGAGAGCGGGATTTTCTCAGCCCGGCTGATTCCGCCGTCATAAATGAGTATATTACGGCGATAGCGGCTCAGGTAAAGGCCTGCGGTAAGACCTGCGGGACCCCCGCCAATGATAATACAATCGAGAATATCATTTTTCATTGTTATTCTTAATGGTTAGCTAAGGATAATTATAGTACTTAAGCCTCGTTTATGATTTTCACAAACTGATTAAACTGACAATGAGACTCGCTTATTGAATTTGTATTGTAGATAAATTATGATTGGTGCGCATTAATTGCTCATAAACAAAAACAAAGGTTGTAAAAATGAAAAAGATTTTGTCACTGTTTGCTCTTGGCACTTTGATTTGCAGCTGTGCATCCATTCCGGCCGACCCGCAAACAGCCCGTGTCATTGCTTCGCCAAATCCTGTGCCCAAGGGTTGCAAGTACTTGGGACAAGTGGTTGGCAATCAAGGTAACTTTTTCACTGGAGGCTTTACTTCCAATCGAAACCTGGAAGAGGGTGCAATGAATGACCTTAAGAACAGAGCTGCAAAATTAGGTGCAAACTATATTCAAT
Organism: Legionella genomosp. 1; assembly: GCF_900640215.1. Classification (NCBI taxonomy): domain Bacteria; kingdom Pseudomonadati; phylum Pseudomonadota; class Gammaproteobacteria; order Legionellales; family Legionellaceae; genus Legionella; species Legionella genomosp. 1. The sequence continues at coordinate 53,439 of NZ_CAAAJH010000002.1, read as the reverse complement.
TAGTGACCAATCGTGCCGGAGTGACAGGTTCAATGAGCGGCTCTTTTGATCGACGCAGTGGATATATGAGCGGGGGTTCAGAACAAACCAATGTTACCAATCTTGGAAATGCTTATTTGTGTCCGCCTAAATTAATTGGACTTGAGTAAAGAGTTCATCAACTGTGTCATGACATGTCAGATTTGGGAGATCTCTCACTGCGTTCGAGATGACGGCGTGGCGTTCGAGATGACGGCGTGGCGTTCGAGATGACGGTGTGGCGTTCGAGATGACGGTGTGGCATTCGAGATGACGGTGTGCCTGTGAGTAAATAGCCAAAATTTGACAGGTCTGTAGTCTGTACTATACTTAAAGTGTAAGGAAAAGAAACGCCAAAGGGCGTCTCTTGAACCTGCAACAGAAACCATCTTTTTAGATGGTTTTTGTTTTTCTGGCGCTTTGAAATCTCCTGATGCCCTATCATTCACTTGTTAATATTTCAATAATCTAAATTCGCTAAAATAACCCTAATCGTTATTTATTGCGAACTGAAATGGTTGCCAGAAAACAGCTCAACATTCCCAAAAGAAATCAGGCGAATGTCATTAAGAATTTGAATAAATATCTGGAAAGTCAGAATTTGCCTGTTCGCATGCCTGTTGATGGCATATGCCGGGGATTAGCAGTTCTGCGTTGCAAATATATTCTTGAAAACCGTGAAAGCGAATATTTTTCAATAATAGATAAAATTGCTAATCTGGAAAAGCTCGATAAAGACTCTATAAATGAAGTAAATCATTTTGTAGTTGAGACTCTCGTTGCCTTTTCTCCCCATCTCTTTGATTCGACCAAAGAACAAAGGCATTCACTATCCAATCTGTCGATTAATGGTCATCCTCTGAAACCTTCTTTGAAAATGAGCCTGATCGCGAAAGATGAGAAGTGGGTTTCAGTACTTCAGGATATTGATCTTAAGCCCAGGGAGGGAATGTTATTAACACTCACCAATCATGCTGTCAGTGTTTCAAGATTGGAAAATGGCCAGTATCGTCTGGCGGATCCTAATGATCCTGAGGGGTTTATCCACTGTGCCGATGAGAAGTCTTTAATAGCAGGTATTCGTGAAATTGCCAGAAAATGCAGCTGGAAAGGGGATTTAGGTCTTGATTTGGAAGTAGTCAGGCACCCCATAGCTGAGATACGAATTCCTGCGTTGCCTTCTTCTGCTGAACTTTTTTCCCGCTATCTCGATGCAGATGCCGTCTGTAGCCGATGGGATAATGAGCTTAAAAAAGAGGAAAAACTTTCCCAACTCATTTTTGCCTGCCGAAAAAACAATGCCAGGGCTGTGAAATTAATTTGTGAAGAGTCGCATCCTGTCGGTACTGATTTGCTCAAGGGATTAACCTATGCCGTAATGAGTAATAATGAAAAAGTGATTGATTATATGCTGGAGAGTAGCAATAAGGAGTTAATAAGCTTGGTTAAACGCCCTGAAATTAGCCGACTGCTTTTTGATTTTGCCTTAATGCGTGGTAAATACGGCAGTTTTAAGTGTTTAATTGAAAATGACGCCACTCAGAATAATTATTTTGATTTAATTTTATCCGGTCAAAATGCCACGCAATATCTGAATCAGGCTGCCTCTGGAGGTAGTCCGGAAATCTTGAGTGATTTACTCAATGACTATCAGCAAAAATCGCACCCAATGTTGTCTAATGAGCAAATGGCTGATCATATTCTAAATAAATATAAGGGTAAGGATGCTATTGAAGCGGCAATTGGAGAAAAAGGAAACTGTGGGATGAGCAACACCAAATCGGTATCTTTGCTGCTTGACCAATTGAAGAAGGCCGACAGGTTTCCTGATGATGAAGTGCTGCTCCATTATACATTGCTTGCCGTGAAGACCAATCAGCCGCATCTGGTAAAATTGCTATGCGATACCATTTCGAATAACCTTGCCAAAGAATCGCGCGAGAGATTGTTTAAATCAATTTATTTAAGTGTTGAGACTGCAAGGGAAACTGATTATTCAGTTTTAAAAGCCCTTGAAGATGCTGGCGCCGATTTTTCTTTCGGAGTCCGTGGAATAATGAAAGAAAAGAGAGGGCAGGCTCCCGGAATACTGCTCAGCATTGGAATTCAACTGTCTAAATTTAGTGATTGGCTGGATGGTATTACCCAGACTAATAATGTCAGCTATTGTAAAGAACGCTTAAAAATGTTTAAGCAGGGTATGGAAAGCGATGAAGCGAGCCCGATACAGGCTATTCCAGCCTTCAGTGGGGCTTAGGTTCAATCGAGTATGGATTGGGTGTTGTTGGCTTTGCCTGTTGAGCTGAATCCAATAGCTCAGTCGCTGCTAAATCAGTTTTTTCAGATTTACTGCCTTGCAAGAGTTCCTTGTATCGATTACTGATATTCTTTGTTTGATAAGCCTCTTCCTTTAAATCGGGTTTTAAACGCTGAGGATTCATCCCATGGAAACTGGTTTCGTCCAGTTCCTTTACATTTCGAGCAAAACCATAAGTTGGAAAAAAATAATTTAATGCAGGGCTTAGCGCTTTGGGTAAAATCTTTTCAGCAAGAATATGCCCATTCGCGCCATTGGCACAATAAACCCGGGTAGTTTGACAACGCCCGGTTTCAGGAGCAATTTCAGCTCCAAATCCTGAGCGCCACTGGTTCATATCCCCCGTGTGATAAGCGCCTACTACCTCCTTATCTTTTATTACAAGCCCGACCCCCAGCCCCCAGCTCACTTGTTTTCTGTCAAGTGCATCTATATTAATATTTTCCACCAGCATATCTTTTGACTGGGGAAAATAATCATTTTCCATCGTATAAATCGGCTCCTGAGGTTTGAAGGCATAATTCAGACGCTCATCATTAATCCATGAGCTCACCAAGGCAGCATAGTCCTCAGCCGTTGTTTTTAAGCTATTCGCAGCAACGGGCTCATCTCCATAACTGCTGTGAGACATATTTAAAGCATGGGACGCAAACACATTTGCCCAGGCCAACGTTTCCAGATCACTGTGAGTGAGTTCTTCGATCGCCGTTTGTAAACAATCAATTCCAGGACCAGAATAAGCATAATAGGCTCCTGGCGCAAACTGAAAGGAGTAGGGCTTTTGCTCCACAATATGCAGGCCAGTCCGATGGGAAAGAATTATTCTTGCATTCAATTGTTTAGCCAGATCCCAATCTTCCGGTTTGAAATTCTTAAGAAAGGGGTTGTCATTATCTGCTAATGTTTCACCGCTCGCATCTCGAAACACTTGATACAATGGAGTATCCAAATCAAATTGGCTATCCGATGAATTAAACTTGCCAAAACCGGGGATCGCCTCATCGGCCTTATTAGCTTCCAAAAGTTTGAGGACCAGATAAGCAAAAACGGGTTTACTAAGTGAGGCTACCCCAAAAGGAGTTTTAGCCGTTGTTCCTATCGACAGAGTAGAAATATGTGCATCGCTATAAGAAGCAATAGCCGCTCCTTGAATGTTTGCCGAACGCATTAATTCTTCGGTGGAGCTGCGAGTGATTTCATTAATAGCATTGACTTCCTCAGTTGTCTCTAATGCCGGCTGTGCCGGGTGTGCCTGAGGCAGGAGTATTGCCAGCCCTGTGGCCCAGGACTCAGCTGTATGGCCACCATTATGAAGCTTGCATCCAATATTTAATTTTCTGGCTAAAGTCATAACCGACTGAGCAAGCGGTTCGTCACCCTGGTTTCTATCGCCTGTTTCATGGGTTCCAGCCTGCAGATAAATACTTAGCTCCCCTTGGGGAACAGTCTGTCTCGACAACTGGTCATATCCTGTATTCAGCATTGTTAATAAGTATTGCTGCTCTTCCTGATTGTTCAAGGGAGCTCGCCAGGTGTCATCGTCTTCATAACGCGCAGGCGATTTATTTTCTTCATTATTCAGGCGTGAGGCAGGAGGGCCCCACCAGACAGCTGGTGATTGAGCAATCACTTGTCCAAAGATTTCAGGATGCATTTTCGCGGTATAAAGTGCCTGAAGACCACCCATGCTTTGACCGCATAGTCCTGTTTTTTTAGGATCGTCAGTCGTTTTCATCCCTGCTTGTTTCAGTGCGCCTGGAATGCTTTTTAGCATTGAATCAGTTTTTAAATCGCAGGCATATTCTCCAAGTCTTGGCATAGAAACCCATTGCCCGTCTTTCTGAGTGGGTGGGGAAGGGGAGACAAAGACGGCAACAATAGGGGGCATGCGGCCGTTTGCAATCAGATTATCCAGAATAGTTTTAGTACCCATACTGTTTCCAAAAGCATCCTGACGCAAATGCATGCCGCCATCCAGCATCACCTCGACTGGGTAATCTTTGGAGTCTGAAGTCTCATATCCCGCTGGAATGTAAACTTCTATTAACTGCTCCCCTGGTTTTATCTGATGATGCTCATCCACTGGTTCACTTAAAATTCCCTCGGCGTTAAGGACTCGCCTTTGGATACTGCCTTTGCTTTCTGTGGGTAACTCAGGATTCTCATAAACCGAAGCTATAATTTTTCCATCCGACAATGCTATTTTGCTTATAATATCGGGTTTCTGAGTTAATTTTCCCGGTTTTACATTCGGGTGCATATAAAAATCGCTGCTCTCATTAGGAGCCATCGTTCTTTTTGCCGTCCATTGGCCATTTTTTTGGAGAGTCATGGGGAGCTGATGCGCTTCTCCGGCGGCATCATGATAGCCCAATAACATTTCATGTGGGGCAGGAGTTGCAGTGTCTGGGGTGTAAATGAAGGCGGCGCTAATCGCTGATGAATCAGTATCGATAAGTATTTCCACTAATCCGGCGCTGGGCCCATCTATTATGATTTTTAAGGATTCTGGCATGTTGAGTCTGATTTAATCTGTTCATTAAATTATAGGTGGTTTGGTGATTTATTCACCAATGCTGTATCGCTTTAGCCTGCGCTGCTACGTACCGCGACTTGTTCGCGGTATCCCATAATAGTAGTCTTGAAATGTCAAGACTGGTTCTTTATAAGAAAATTGGATAAGATGCCCGCCCGAAGTATTATTTTCTCCTTGTGGATAATTTTGCTCTCTTCTTCTGCATTTTCCAGTGCTCCTTTTATAAATAAACCTCATAACCCCCCTGTATTTATTCGTTTATTTTACATTTTCCTCTTTAATTCCTGCAATTTCACTTATCCACAAAAACTGTGGATAAGCATGTGTATAGTTTTCAGAAATGCTGATAATTAAAGGGAATAAGAGACTGCCCAGACATTTCTCAATCTGCTATCACTGTCAGAGTCACAAACACTAGTGAATAATTGTTTTCTTATTTGGAAAGAAATGGTTTCCAAATCAGCTAATTCTATAAAAGTTACTTTTTGATTAAAATAGAACCATTCAGGGTGACTTATAATCAGTTGCTTGTAATGATGAATATTTTAATAGACGAGGGAAACATTATGAGAAGGCACCAATACGAATTTTTTTTCATTGAGCCAGAAGAGCATGGAGAGCCTGATACCAAGTATTTAGTCTTTTCCTCAGCTTTAATCTCCAGCAGCCTCCGTCATGAAGTGTGCCACGGAAAAGATGGTCGGGTACGGGGATTCCATTTATTAAAAGAGAACGAATGGCTGATTCGTACCAGTTCATTAAAAGGGGTATTAACTATCGATTATAAAAAAGACGGGCAATCCTTATCGCTCCGATGCTATTTGACCACGCGGGGCTGGCGCCTTGATGATGGAAACTCAAGCCGGTTTGACTATTGTACCGATCCGGGTATGTCTGTTCTGTATGCCGATCAGCTGCTGGATGTTTTAAATCATTTATCACTATTACAAGGTTTACATCAGGTTCTGCCCGATGACGATATGGCGGCTACAGATGAAATGTTCAGTGCGTATTGCATCCATACTCCCTGAATGCTTTCTGCTTTACACGCCCGTATGCTTTCAATATAATCTGATTAAAGTACAGTTATCAATTGGGCGGATATAGTTGATGAGAGGCGGGAAGCGTGAAGGTTCCGGGCGACCCAGGGGCAGCAACCAGTATGGTGAATCCACCAGGGCGATGCGTATTCCGATGTCTCGCATTGAGGAAGTAAAATGTTTGATTACAGGGGCGAATCCAGCGTCCATTCCTTTATACAGCTGTAAAGTGAAAGCTGGATTTCCTTCACCGGCGGATGATTACATTGAAGCCTATGTCAGCTTAAATGAATTTCTGATTAAACATCCCTCGTCTACTTTTCTGTTAACAGCCTCCGGGGATTCAATGAAAGATGCGGGGATCGTCAATGGCGATCTGCTCGTTGTCGATCGCAGCCTTGAGCCAGCACATGGGCGAATCGTTATTGCGGCAGTCGATGGGGAGCTAACCGTCAAGCGCTTGTCACGCATCAACGGCCAGGTTCAGCTAATGCCGGAGAATTCTGCTTTTTCACCGATTGATATCACTGAAAATCAGGATTTGATTATCTGGGGAGTGGTCACACATGTCATCCATCAGACTTTATAAGCGCTTCCCCAATGTACTACTTCAGTCGCAAGAAGGTGTAGCCTGTTCCATCAAATAGTTTTAATACCAATCTGGTACCGGTAACCGCGCCTTCACCCTGAACTGGTCCATCGTTAATCGATAAAAATCCATTTTCGCATTCCAGTTGATAGGAATAGGTGTTCCCATTTTCAACGTCACCGTGAGCAGTGTAATTGAATCGAAAACTGTTCAATCCATTTTCTCTGGTGAATGAGGCCTGTGCGTCAAATAGGTAAGCGAGATACGGGCTTACATATCGACCTTCACCCTGCCATGAACGGGATAAGCTGTCGCAGGTATTGGCAGCAAAAGCGCTGTTTAAGAATACTAGTAAAAGATGAAATAGCAGGGTTTGGGTTTTTGTCATAATAAGTCCTTTAAAGGTAATTTCCTGTCGTAATATGACAGAAAGTAAAGGGGAGTGTCGAGTTTTTTGTAATGCGCCTGCAAAAGGTGGATCCCCGCCTTTCGCGGGGATGACAGTTTAATATACAATTCAGCTTAACTTAATGGCAGTGTCCTAGCCCAGAGTGAGAGAGGATTTTCTTAAAAAAATCTTCACTAAAATCCTCTCTCCCTCTGGGAGAGAGTTAGAGAGAGGGTTTAAATGACAGGGCCATTACCCTGTAAATCCTTTAGGTTCCAATGTAAAACTCTTGGTTGACTTAAGCTCTTTTATTACTTGCTGCAATTGTGGTAATGGCTCGACGGCATGGGCCTTATCAGTAAAAAACTGGATTCGAGCTTTTCCTTTCACTTCCGTATTAGAGGAACTCTGCGGCAAGGTTTTTTCTTTTTCAGAGCTTGCATGTTTTTGCAGGGGAGAGCTTGAAGATCTTATTCTGCCGAGGTTAGTCAGGCTGCGTGCTCTCGTTAAAAAGCCGTGTTTTGAAGTGCCGACACTGGGTGTGGACTCAGTGGGTTCCGGATTCTCTTTACTTGCCAGGTTCTCTTCTAAAACGACCCGGAAAGTAGTTTGAACGGGCTCTGATTTATATTGCTTATTAAGCCATGCAGGCACATCAGGATGCACATTTATTGTGGAAGTGGAGTCATGCAGTGTAATTTCCATTTGGCTCTTGTCTAGCAATCTTTTTACCTGGCCAATCTGTTTTTGGAGCGGCTCAAGGTCTGCATTTTGTTGTTGTAACTGGGTCTCCAGTTCGGCAATTTCCTGTGACAATTTTACCAGACTGAGTGAATCAGATGGAAAATCAAGAAGAGACGAGCTGTCTTTCCATTTGCTGTACAATTGATTTTGTTTTTGTTTATCAGTGGATTGCATCATTTGTTCAGCTATTTGAAATCTCAGCTGCAGCGCCACAGAAGCTTGTTGCACTTTCCTGGCCTCTTGTTCCAGGCGATTCAATTGATTTTGAAGTTCATGCTTAATGGCTTCGAGTCTTTCCAGTTCTTTGATTGTGTCGAGTTCAGGAGCAATAAACTGGTTCGCGGACTCGGCAATGTTGGCGAATGTTTCGCTGATAAGTCGAGAGCCTGTACTTTGATTGAGCTCAAAAAGTTCCTTACCCAAAATGGCAAATTGTGAAAATATCTGAGCGCAAATAATATGCTTGTCCTGAAGATGTCGGGATTTTAAAGACGGCCAGGCCAGTATTTCCGCTAATCGCTGATAAAATTGGTTTGCTTCTTTGTATTGGCTTAGGGCAAGAGCTGCTGCTTTACGAATGGAAAGAAAGGCAGGCGAAGCAATCAGCATAAGCAGTTTTTTTATCAGCTCGTCTTCTGAATCATCTGGAGTCACCTTAAGATGATTCTGAGTGAAAAATTTCAGTATGGTTTTGCTGTCCAAGGCTGTGTTTGGAGCAATCAGCGAATAAATTTTCTTGAAGGGATATAAATAAATTTCTAACTGCCTGATATCCATTTCATTGAGAAGATTTTCCTTATTAACCTCTCTAAGCACTTCAAAATTTTCTTTATAGAAGGAGGAAAAGACCTCAAGTATTTTAAGTTCTTTTTCTTGTATTTCATTACAAACATTATAAAGTGTTTTCAAAATTCAACCTGAAACAAGCAAAAATGCTCATCATTTTAAGCAGGGATTATTAAGGAAAAATTAAGAATAAAAAATAAGCTGGGTAACGTTTTTCGTAACTCCCCAGGTACGTCATCCTGAGTGTCATGTACGTCATCCTGAGCGTCATGTACGTCATCCTGAGCGTAGCGAAGGATCTCAAACTGCTTAGAACTGAGCCAGCTTCAGGAGATCCTTCACTTTGTTCAGGATGACGTTGAGACGATTTGACAACCTAGGGAGTTACAGTTTTTCTGAAATTATTAAAAAAAGATGAAAGAATTTATTGGTCTCTTTTTGTGCCAACAGATCAATAGTAAATAATTTTAAAGGTCATTTAAAAAATATTGAATTATTTTTCTACAGTGTGTTAACATCGAGTTCTTTTATTTAAGGGGATAAAAATGGCACGTTTTTTTTCAGCCAATTTACTTGGAACTACTGCGCTTCGTATTATAACGGATGACGAGAAAAGGAGAGAGGATCGAGTACTCTTTTATGATAAGTTTGAATCAGCCTCAGACTTTGCATCGCGACTTATCAGTCTGGTCGTTGCTCCCATCATTATTACGACAATATCTGCGGGATTTGCTATATTAGCCACTGCTCAGTTTTTATGGGGCCTTTGCAACTACCTGGCTGGCAATATAAGGGGTGGGAATCACCTAATGAAGGAAGCGCGCGAAAATGCAGGTTTTACCCTGGGTATTTTTCTTGTAGCTGTAGCGAGTGTGCCCTGCAATATAGTTGATTTTGGCGGCGCCTTATGGAATACACTGCCCTCCTGTTCTGAAGAAGAGGACTTAAGTGAAGCTCCAGGCTTAAATTAAACCGTGTATTAAACATCATACTTTCCTTTCCGCGAAAGCGGAGGGGATTTAAACGTAGCCTCTCATATTCCCGTCTCAATTATTAAAAAATGTAATACTCAGATTCCTGGTTCGCTCATACTTCATGTAAGCAAACACAATGAAATTGTTTATATCTTAGCCTAACAGATTAAATATTAATAAAGTAAGAGTTCTGTGAGAAATTTATTGCATTATTTTTCTACAGTATGTTAGAATTGGCTTCTTTTTAAGAATTGAAGAGGATAAATATGAAAAAGCGACATTTTGGATTAAATTTATTTGGAACCACGCTTATTTCCGCGATTAGTCAAAATAGTAGTAACACCCCGGCCGAGAAAAAAATCCACTTGTTTGAGGCCTTTGAATCCGTTTGGGATTTCTCATCCAGACTTTTAAGTATAGTAACCGCTCCAGTTATTGGCACTGTGGTAAGTGCTGGATTGGCTCTGGCTGCTGCAGCTAGTGTTTTCTGGGGACTTTGTAATTACTTAGCCTTCAATAAGGCAGACGGAAATAAGGCAATGAGTGATGCTAAAGAGCTAGCAGTTTATAGTCTGGCTTTTCTTGCTATCACTTTAGTGGGTTCGCTCTTAAATATAGCTGATTTCGCTGGTGCTGCCTGGAATTCACTGCCTTCATGCTCTGAAGAAGATGAGTCTAGCCAACTTTATCAAACTATCTAAATCATAAGTCACGAACATGCTTCCTTCCGCGAAAGCGGAAGGTTTCAAACTAATTCTCGCCCATTCCCACCGTAATTTTTTTTCAAACCTGAAAAAGCCCAATCTTTAGCTGGATCATACTTCATGGCATAATCAAGGATTTAGGACTGATAGTAAGGCGAGGCTTCTGAATGGATAAAAATTATTGGGAAGAGAAATGGCTGGCCAGGGATATTGGATTTAATCAGCAGCAACCCAATAAACTTATGCAGCGCTATTTTCCGTCTTTGAATTTAACTCCGGGTTCTCGTATTTTTGTACCCTTGTGCGGGCAGAGTGTAGATATGCTATGGCTTTCAGAGCAGGACTATCTGGTCATTGGCGTTGAATACAGTCAAATGGCTTGTGATGCTTTTTTTGAAGAGAACAAGATTCCTTGCAGGATAGTCGAAGTCGACAATTTCACAGTCTATAGCAGCGACACCATCACTTTGTTATCAGGTGATTTTTTCGAAATCAGACCGTCTGTTATTGGCAACATCGATGCAGTTTACGATCGGGCAGCGCTGATTGCTTTAACGGCAGAGCTTCGTCAAGCCTATGCCAGGCATTTAACGGAACTGATGCGTCCAGAAACAAAGATGCTCTTAATCACAACATGCTACAAACAGGATGAAATGCGAGGACCGCCATTTTCAGTAGATGAACAGGAGGTGACTGAACTGTACAGTGACTGTTTTGATATAAATCAATTATATAATAAACCTTTTGATGTACCTTCTCATCTTCAAAACCGTGGATTAAAGCAAGGGGCTGAACAAGTCTATTCTTTAACCAAAAATAAATGACCACAGTAGATATTTTCCTTTAAATCCTCTCGCCCTTTAGGGGAGAGAGACAGACACTGCCATTAAGTTAAGGAAATTTTGGTCTTTCCCGCGAAGGCGGGAATCCATTCCTCAATTGGCATTATAGCGAGCTCAGAAATGGATCCCCGCCTTCGCGGGGAGGACAGTTTATATACAACTGAGCTTAACTTAATGGCAGTGCAAGTTAGAGAGAGGGAAATAAAATCAACACTTCCCCTTTTAAAAAGTACCATAAGGCTATTACTCTATTGACCACTTTGGAAATGGACAGACCAGCGACAAATCAGTACAATTGTGCACCGCTCTTGTAGAGATAATGTAACTCCCCAGGCACGTCATCCTGAGCATACCGAAGGATCTCAAACTCCTGGAGCTGAGCCAGATTCAAGAGATCCTTCACTGCGTTCAGGATGACGTTTTGGGGAGTTACGATATAATCATGAATCTTGAGGCATAATCAGCCAAAAGTCAGCAGGCTAATTACAGGCATTTAACAAGGATGGACAAATTTCCACGTGAATGAAGTCCTCGCTTGATGGAGTTTATATAATGTCATTATATAAAATTGCGATACTGGGCAAACCGAATACCGGCAAAACGCAGCTTGTTCGCCGATTGATTGGAAGCTCCTTTCAAACCCAATACCGAAGAACCATTGGTCATGATTTTTTTGAGTATTCTCATGGCAAAAAAAGAGCCCAGCTTTGTGACACAGTAAATGACCCCTTCAATGAAAGCCTGGGAAGTGCCTATCTTAATGGTGTACAAACCATACTATACTGTGTTGACATTTCATTAGACGATCCTCTGGATATAGCCGATTATCAACACAAAATTGACGAAATTATCAGAGAGTATCCAAAATCCAAAATTATACTGCTGGGTACAAAATGTGATATTCAGAATCATGACGCGCTTATCAGTTTTACTCGATGGGCCGATAAAGCCAGGCTCAGACATCTGATAATCTCCTCAAGATCTGATGAGGGGATTGAGCAATTAAAAACTTTTTTGAATGAGCCAATTGTAAATCATGTCAAAAGAACAGAATATCGTGAAATTCTCGAAAAACTGATTTTTAATATCAGTGAAGGGATTAATCGAAAAACGCGCGGCGAAAACTCCGAAAAGCTGCGATTCTTAAAAGAGGTTTTGAGTGATGTTATTGATGAAAGCAAGCATTTTGATGAGGCTGCAATTAAAAACAGAATTAAAAACCTCTGCGAAATGAAACGTCATTTCTGGAACTTTTATAAACCTCATAGTGTAAAAGAGTATGAGGAAATGATTGCTGAAAAGGAAGCGGTACCATTGCCAGGCGGCTAGAACTATGGATGCCCCGACATTTGGGTTGTTGCATAAACAGAAATACTGCCGTCTTTGCGAACGAAGTGAAGCAATCCAGATCGAATCTTGAACAAAGTGAGAAGCTGGACTGCTTCGCGGGCGCTCGCAAAGACAGTTATTTGTGTACCTATCTTCATTAAAAGCGAAGCCAATCAACTCATGTTACTGATTCTGACTGGGTGAAAGCTGGTTACCCGATTTAATGTCAGAATTCAAAATTACACTTTCAAAATTTTGGTCCGCACCTACAGCCAGCAACCCGTTATTAAGCTTATAAAAATAAACACATTCCTCTTTGGCATTAAACCAGTGTTCCCAGGTCATGCAAACACTGCCATCTTCTTTGACCTGCCATGTTCCTTTGTCATTTTGCGGTGCATCAGTAGTTTTTTGAGCAAATCCACCCATCATTTTACCGTCTTTACCGAAATAGCCGGTGAAACTGTCCGGGAGCACTTTACCGTTAAGCGTTGCTGCAGATATGGTGGTAAGCGTTTTATCGCCTAAAGCATCGCTTACTTCCAATTGGCTCATTGAGGAGAGCGTGGCAGCCAGGCCACAGGACGAAACAGACAATAGTATAGCGGCAATGGATAAACGTTTCATAATGTTCTCTCCTTGAATATTCTTATGAAGGCGATTGCAGTTTAGCATTAAACCTTTATCCTCGCTATTTGATCATTTCTCCAGTTCATTAATGAGATACCATAATTTTATCATCATTTCATTTTTTACTCTGAAGCTTGCGAAACTCGATTCTTCCTTGCTGTCAGCCAGATGACTTGCAAAGCGAATAACGCGCCCATCCTTTTCTATCCAGCCCACAAACCACCCATGCTGCAAGTTTAGTTTCTGGCTTTTGTCCGCCGACAATTGTTGTCCACTACCCGTTTTTCCATATAATTTCCAGCCGCCGACCAGCTCCTGAATGAAGAGGATTTCTTTGGTCATGGCATAGGCTTTGTCTTGCAGGGGTAATTGATGATTGATCAGCTTTTGAAGAAAATCGACTTGTTCTTCTGGTGAAATGGCGAGAGAGCTTGATAGCCAGGCATGGGTTAAACCGTTATTTTGTCCCTTATCACCAGAAACATCCTGATTACCGTAGTCGAATGCCTGGACATAGGCTTTAAAACGTTTCATGCCCAGTTGTCTCGTTAACACCTGAGAATACCAGACGCAGGAATCTCTGATCCAGGTACTGGGATTGTGAGGGTACTTCCAGACATTCAGATACAGTTCATATTCCTTTTTATAAGGCCACAGCGGGTGAAGCGAATCTTTTAAAATACCTGAATCAAATCCCATAAGACTTAATGCAATTTTAAAGGTCGATGCGGGTGCATAGCGTTGATTACAGTCCTCTCCTTCCTGTTTAAGGATCCTTTGATTTTCCTTGATCAGAAAACAGCTTCTCTGAGGCAAAAGTGAAGAGCCAAAAGCTAATACAGGTAAAAGAAGCAGCAAGGCGTATTTTTTCATTAATTATTTCTCTGATATTGGATACGTCATTCCTCTGCTAATGCAGAGGGGAAGATTATTTTGTAGCGTTTAAGGCCAGACTTTCAATTGCAATCTGACGGAATACGGGAGCCGCGAGTTCTCCGCCATTCCTCAATACCTCGCCATTTTTAGTCAGATGACCTTCTTCAATGATGACGGTAATTACATAGCGGGGTGCATTTGCAGGAATATATCCGGCAAAGAGGGCAAGCTGAAGTCCCTGGGAATCCTGAGGATTTTCCAGAAGTGTTCCCGTTTTACCAGCGACTGGAATACCTGGAATATCAGCAAGTTTTCCTGTTCCTTTTTTCACCACGTTTTCAAGCATATGATTGACAGAACTGGCTGTTTGTTCTGAAATCACTGCTGGCCTGGCGGTAGAAAACAGATGACCTTTGTTTGCCAGAATGGCGTAAGATTTAGTTAGCGATTCAATTGTCACCGGGATATTTTCCCCCACAGCAGTCTCTGCAAGCTGAAGCCTTTCATTTTCGCCAGATTGCCAACCGGTCTTTAGGTCAAATCCAAACTGGCTTAGTTTTTCTTTGATAATCGAAACTCCCGTTTGTTCGCTCACTTTAATCAGGCACACATTAATGGATTTCGCAATAGCTTGAGACAGGGAGACCGTAGTTACGCTTCGATCGCTGTTGCTAAACATTTTCCCATTTACAGAATAGGGTGAAGGGCAATCATAGACTTGATTTTCCGAGCTTTTGCCAGAATCAATTGCTGCGGCAGCAATAAAAGGTTTAATGGTAGAACCAGGAGAGAAAATACGCGATTTCCAACTGGGATATTGCTTATCCTGACTTAGTTCAGCAAAAGCAATTATATTTCCTGTACTGGCATCTGCAATAGCAACAACAGCCGATTTTGCATGGTACTGATTAATCGCTTTGCTGACCTCCTTTTCTGCAATCGTCTGAATTTTTTGATCGAGCGCAGATAAGTCCATTTCTTTTATTTGCGTCGCGCTTAATGTGCCGCTAGCGGAATAGGCCACGCAGAGTGGCAGCAAAATGGAAAATGCGGCAATTGCCGTTCCCGATATCATTTTTCGGGATGTATTGCCTGAGTATTGGTTTAGCATTGAAATTCTCCTGATAATAAAAGTGGAGTCTTTATTTTCTTTGCTTAAAGCCATACCTACCGTGCAGGCAAACGCAGGAATTGATTGCAGAGAATTAGAAGACAAGTTTTGTACAACATGCAAAAGGCAGCGGCCATAATCGAGTGCTAAAATGTTGCGGCGACCGACTACTTTTTCGTCACAGGCGCATTCCTGTAAATCGCTTAATACACGCTGCCATTGAGCGATGCCTGGATTGGCAAAGAAAACAATCCTTAAAACTTCAACGACATAAGCCCATACGCAATCTCCGTTACGATGATGCTGACCCTCATGAGCAATCGCAATTTTTGCGTATTTCGGAGTAGACAATAATGAAAGCGGCAACACTATATAGGCTTTTCCAAACAGATTGACTGAAAAGGGGATATGGCATTGGTGAGAGACTTTCACCCGCAGTCTACCAGCGCTTCGATAAGAAATGGCCTCGCTTAAAAGCCTTCTTAATGTAGTCCAATGCGACCATACCCGATAAATGCGAATGGAAATAAATAAACCAAATAGAAGAAGAAAAAGGTTTAGATAACTTAGCTCGGTAACTTTGGGTATTGGGGAGTCAAGACCTGATTTGATTAAGTCATTGCTTACAACAGGCTGCTTTATATAGTGTTGAAGACTGTCCAGTGAGACGAGTTTTGGCAGTTTTATATTCGGCGCTGAAGGAATGCTTTGAATTATCAGCGGCGAAATGACGCAACTGATTAATAAAAGACGGGTGAGCTTAAGCTTGAGGGAGGGTTGCTTCGCAAACCAGGGGAGCCGGATAAACCAGGAGCTTAACAATAACAGGCTATGAATGCTTAATACAATTTCCAGAAATAACATTATTCAATTCCTGTCAGGTTTTCATTGGTGCTTAACTGTTTTAGCGCTTTTTCAATCGCCAGAATATCCTGCTGTTGCAGTTTATTGGCGACTAGCAGACGTTGAACAAGTGCCAGGGGCTCCCCATCAAACACATTGGTGACTACATGATCAAGACAAGTGCTTTCATAATCAGATTTTGAAACAACGGGGATGAAAATATGGGCATGAGTGCTTTTCTCACATTTGAGAAAGCCTTTCTTTTCCAGCACCTTGAACACAGTAGCGACTGTGGTGTAGGCCAGGGATCTTTTTGTGGAAAGCTGTGAAACCACTTCTTTAATCGTGGTATTGCCTAAAGTCCAGATGATATTCATCAGTTCAAGCTCTACTTCAGTGAGAAGGCGTTCATGAGCCATAGTCGAATGTGCGGGCATTGATTACTCCGATAGTTATAAATGGATTTCGTATAAAGCGATGTTGTTGCATGAATAAAGATACCTGTACCAAAACTGTCTTTGCGAGCGTTAGCGAAGCAATCCAATTCCTGATTTAGTTCAAGACTCGATGTGGATTGCTTCACTTTGTTCGCAAAGACGACATGTTTTTCATTATGCAAAAATATCGCAAGCGCCGAACCTGGAAATTTAGTTAAACATATCCCTACTATATTTTTAGTAGATACTACTATAAAAATAGTAGACAGTGCAAGCCCCCAGGCTTTAGAAAAGCAGGACTTTAGTTTCAAAACTCACAAAGATGGATTGGCCGCCGTTTCTACAGGGGGAGAGGAGGTTCTTTCAGACTGTCTTCTCGACAAGGCATATATTCCCACCTCCCTGACTGCCGCAAGGCTTAATAGGGTGTTGATCGATTTTCTAAGTTTTAAAGTTTGCTCAAAAGGGTTAACAGGGATATAGGGTTTAAGCTCAGCTTGATTAAGGGATTGTGCTGCGAATCGATAAAGAATGGTCTTTCTGATATCATTTACCGCCTGCATGAGTTCCGCTTTGCCTGTTTCTGGATATTGGGGAGGAACAGGCAGCGTTTCGTCATAAAGATACAATGCAAAATATAAACCTGACAGATAAGCAGAATAAGAGGACTCTATTTTACTTGGAGCTAATCCGTTTAGATCTAAATCCCGCCCTGAACAATAGTATATGCAATCTTTTTCACGCGAAGACTGTTTCACATTCTCACTATCTTGATGGCGTGTAAAGGCAGGTTTTTTTAACATGGAGGATAAAGCAATGCATAGACTTCTCAGGAGATAATAGCTTTCAAACAGCAGGGGCTGATAGCTTCCCTGTAATAATCCATCGTTTTGTTCAAGAGGCGAAATGACAGTTGAAAACTCCAGATCCTGGAAGTTTAAGCCTGCGGAGATAGTTAAAGTTTCATAAAGCAATTCCTCATAAGAGAGGAAGTTAATATAAATAGAATGTAATTCATTAGTCGGGAGCAGATTAATATCCAGCAAATTTCTCATTTTAAGGAGTTGCTGATTAATTTCTTTTATTGTCAATATGGATGTTCTAATCGTTTCAATGGGCGAGTTATATATTTTTTTTGGCATATCACTCAGTGATTTCCTGGTATCTTCATTAAAAAAACCACTGAACTCCTGTTCGATTTTAATTTGTTTTTCCAAAATTGAAATCATGGCTTCACTACGATAGCTGGGGAGAAGAAGTGAGAGGGCAGGATAGTCTTTTGTATTTTCCAGTGTTCTGTTAAGTGCCTGAATTGATGGGTCTTGTGGATAGGGATAAAGACTTTCGGTGAGATCAAGATGATGCGGGGCAAGTTTGTGAACCGCCTTAAAAATCAATAATAGCTGATGACTGCTTTGCGATGCGCAAAGCCTGGATATTTCAGCATAATCAGGTTGATACTGATTTAAAAAATGATAAACACCCAGAATAAAACTTCCGAATTGTTCTGAGGATAACTGAATAGCATTCTCTTTATCAAAAACTGAGGCTGGTATCCTAAGTGAAGATTCCCGGCCGTACTGATAATAATAGTAATTAAGCTCTTTGGAGTCGCTTGCCATCTCTGTAATTTTTTTCAAAGGAGACGATTGGACAGTGGGTATTTCTTCCAGCTTTTCCTCAACCAGCTGATTGAGATATCCAACCTGATAATATACATCTGCAACAAGCGCTTGAAAACTCGCGTACAAATAATGCCATTTTCGGGTATCTTCGGGCCGATCGAGGACAATGATTCCCAAGGGATTTTCATTGAAAATATGAAATTTTGTAACGTGGTAGATAACCACATCGGACTTGTCTATAAGCCACTCATGGATGCGCTGAAAGTTGGCCTTGATGTAGCTTTTCTGGTTTTGAAACAGCGTACTATCAATCTCGATAAAATCCCTGGTAACTTTATCCAGATATTGAATTAATCGATGAGCCTTCTCAATTTGTTCCAGACGCGCTTTACCTGCTTTTCTCCAGTCGTTCTCAGAAGTGTTACGGTAAAAGAGGTACAATCCGGGAATAAATCCTTCAATATTCACCCTCAAATCTCGTACAAGAGCCATTAATTCTGATTCCTTCATCGACGACTATCCTTTGTCAGCGTTTGATTTATTATTTTGGTAACTCCCAAGATTGTAGCGTCATCCTGAACGCAGTGAAGGATCTCCGGAGTCTGGCTCAGTTCTAAGCAGTTTGAGATCCTTCGCTACTCTCAGGATGACGTACCTGGGGAGTTACTTATTTTGTATCATAAGTTATCTACAGAGGGATAGATAAAGGGGTTGTAAGCTCTAAACATATTTCTTGATACTATCAGACAATTTTTTCATATTCTGGCTGGTAAAATCTTCTCTCTCTACTGTTTTATCTGATCGTTCAATTAATTCAATAAAATAACCGCCCAAATCTTTCACAATAAAAAACTGTTTCAATCCACTGACGGGATCCGTAATAATCTCTGTTGAGGTTCTCGTAATTTTATTTGCTTCACAAATATTCCAATTCTCTGATAGATCATCCACTTTGTACGCGATATGATGAATTCCCTCGCCAAATTTTCGGTGATATTTTTTGAACACCGTTTCTTCATTCATTCCCTGAGTAATCACACAAAAAATAGCCGGATTAGCGGGCAGAGTCAGAATATAATTGGTCATGTCATATTCGGGATCAACAACAGTTCCCGAATTAACATGTTTAATATACTGGAAATTAAATCCCAGCAGATTAATATGAAAATCGGCTACTTTCTCTGCATTTTCCACAATCAGTGTGTAATGATCAATTTCCCCGAGAGACAGCTTTGCGTTTTTAAACGGATGGTCAGGAATCATACACCTCTTCCCGAATAGATGAATTAATGAACAATTTTAAATATAGTCATACAGGCAGTGGTTTGCAAAAATCAGATGTCAGTTCATCGAAAAATCATAATTTATTTCGTAACTCCCCAGGTACGTTATCCTGAGCGTAGCGAAGGATCTCAACCTGCTTAGAACTGAGCCAGATTCAGGAGATCCTTCACTGCGTTCAGGATGACGTTGAGACGATTTGATTGAATTAAAATCAAACTTGTCCACAACCTGGGAAGTTACTTTATTTCTCTGGAGGAATGATTGGAAAATTGCCAAGATTTAATCTTTCAATCCGGGAAAACCATTATTTCCGGCCGAGTTCCAAATAACAGGATCATTCAAATTGATTTCTTCACTTTGGCAGTATCGCCTTAATAACATCCTAATAATTTCTTAATAATCCAGTGATACTATTTTCACACATTCACTCATTAATAACTCTTTATGACAAAAAATGCCTATATTATGGGGATGGGGCCTGCCGGATTGGCTGCTGCTCTGAGCTTGTTAACTAAAGGCTATTCGGTTCATTTGATTGACTCCAGGCGAGAAGATCAATTGTTTAGCCGTAGTCAGGGAGTGGTATTGCAAGAGCAAACCATTACTGATTTCTTTAATCTAAGCTCACTTAAAAATAAAGCATACTTTTTAGATCAGAGGGATTTCAGATGCCAGTTAATTGCGCCGCAAGAGCTTCCCGAGCTTAACGAAGAAGAGCGTCTTGATCTGGCGTTTTTTAAGCTTATCGAGAAAGAGCGAACTGTAATTGCTATTAGTGATTTGCAACGCTATCAGTATGAAAAATTACAATTTATCTATGCGAAGAGAGCGTATTCTTTTAAACGAAATACAATCCAGTTTTCAGACGATCAGCAATTGGTTTTTCACAAAGGAGACACTCAGGTTATCGAGGCCAGAGGAAAGGAGCAGGAGCTGGTTCTTGAAATCGATGGCAAGCAGCAAAATGTTCATTTTGACCTGCTGGTTGATGCGTCGGGAAAAACTGCTAAATCCTATACACAAATTTGGAATAGACAAAATCCGGAGTTTGCGATTTCCTATGAGCCGATTGAGAATCCTGAATATAATGCCTTTGGTATTATCAGTCTGGCCATTGAGAATGCTCCTTTTGAGATGATGCGTACCCCGGTAATGACTCCATTCGATTCCAGTATCATTTTGTCTCCGGAGCAGATATCCGAACTAAAATCTTTAGGCTGGAAGCTTGAACGTTCTCCGGTATTCTTTATAAAGTATTCAAAGCAGTCTGAAACCGTCTATGCTACTGGTGAAGTGCCTGAGGAAATCTTACAAAGTAAAGACACCGGGGAACTAAAAAAATGGTTTGACCGTATCATTCAATTGTTAATGAAGAATGAAAAATTCAAAACCAGGGCCTTAAACCTGTCTTCAGTGTTCAAAATGGATCTCGAAATTGCCAGCCATCATGCGATGGGTCTTCCACAGGGTGGATTTTATTGCCTGATAGGGGATGCGTTTATGCCTGCCAATTTTCTATTGGGATGCGGAATAGAGAATGCCCTGGAGGATGCGGCTGAGCTTTTTAATGGAGTGGAAAACCAGTTCGCCGAGCAGAGTGATTATCGGAAAGAACGTGCTGAGGACTATATAGAATCTCTTGAGCATTTTAAATCACTGATTAGCCACCGAGAAAAAATCTCCCGTCTTCGATATGAATTACAGCAGTTAAGCACGCAATCTCCGCCTTAAGTCCTTGCTTTATTCACGTAGCAACGCTCGCGGCATTTCCTCACACCACGACGTTCCCCGCTTTATGCGGGGAATCCAGTTAATCTACGAGTTTCCTGGATCCCTCGGACAAGCCCTGAGGAATCCCCTCATTTTTTCATTTAAAAAATACATACATTATCAGGTCAAACTGACTTTAAATAGTGTCGTTTCCGCGTAGGCGGAAATCCATCTTGCAAACAAAGTTAGGAATTACCTTGAGAAATAGATTCCCGCCTTCGCGGGCACGACACGATAATAGACTTATTTGAGCAAATGTTAAGTCATCCGCTGACTATATAAAAAATGAGGGGAGCCCTCAGGGACAAGCCGAGGGACGCAGACGCTAGAGGCAACCCCGACACTGCTTTTGCCATGAACTATAATTAACTCACATTTCACGGCTGATAATCCATTATAACTATGGGGGTTAGGATGGCTATTTCGCGAGCTGATTTCTATAAAGCATCTCCTGAAGCACTTAAAGCCATGTTGAATCTTGAGCGATTTGTGAATGAATCCGGATTGGACAAGCGCTTGCTTGAGTTGCTAAAACTGCGAGTTTCTCAAATCAATGGCTGCGTATTCTGTGTTGATATGCATTGTGTTGATGCTTTAAAAGCAGGGGAAACGCAAAGACGTCTGAATGCTGTTGCCGTATGGCATGAAGCGCCATTCTTCACAGAGCTCGAACGTGCGGCTTTAGCCTGGGCTGAGGCAATTACTTTATTATCAGAAACTCATGCACCTGATGAAGTCTATGAGGAATTGCTGAAGCATTTCAGCGAAAAAGAAGCAGTTGATTTGACAGTTGCTATCATCACCATCAATGGCTGGAATCGACTTGCAGTAGGCTTTCGCAAACTGCCCGTAAATAATTAGAAGTAGCGCCTTTCACTTTCATGAAAGGCGCTGGCCAGATAATTACAGAGTTCTTCCGGGAGTTTCAAATTCCTTCAGGGAGTGGTTGATTGTATCTTCCACTTTGCGCATGGTCCGGTTACCCTGTGCCTGCCAGAACATCGGTGACTTGCCTGTTACCAGAGAATAAGCACCTAAAACTGCCAGGCCAGGGAGCACACCGGTAAGCGCTATCGCCAGGATTTTCAGCGAATTTGAAGCAAAACGTGTCCAGGGACCGTCACGATGCGATGAAAGCATCTCTTTGTCTGCTTGAGTTAGCCTTGTTTGATATTCCTTCATTCTATCTACTGCCAGAGGAATTTTAACCTCGTCAGTTAAGATGGCTCTCAGGTTTGACACTATTTGCTTTTTCTGTTCGGCAATAGGATCTTTTTTATTATTGAGATGCTCCAGATACCCATCAATGAGGGGTATGAGTTCATCGCTAATGGTATTCAGACATTTTCTTTGGGTGTCACTGTTTAAAGCCCTGAGAAGTTCAACACGTTTAGCTTCATCTTGTAAAGACTGGCCTGCTCTGGCCTGAGCAAGTTCTTCCTCAAGCTGGGCCTTCTCAGTTTCTAATCGTCTGACATCGCTCTCCTGAGCTTCGTTTCTTTCCGTCGCTTGATTCAACTCTGCTGCCAGGCGTGAATTCTCTGCACTAAATTGAGCCATTTGCCGCTCTGCCGATTCTTTCGCTTGAGCTGATTGATTGCGTAGATCGCTATTTTCAGACTTTAAGGCCTCGTTTTCACGAGCTGCTTCCTGCTGGAATCTTCGCGCCTCCTCCATTCTACGGCTTTTCGCTTCAATTTCGGCACGCAATCTGGCATTTTCATCGGCCAGGCTTTGGTTTTGCTTATCTAACTCCTTGCGAGTATTTGTAATGACTTCCAGTTGAGACTTTAGTTCCAGATTTTCGTTGGCGGCAGCAGACAGTTGCCGGTCTTTTGCCTGAGCTTCCATTACCATCTCGAATTGCTGTGCAACGGCCTCGCTTTTCTCCCGCTTTAAGACAGCAACTTCATCCTTGAGCCTGTCATTGCCTAACTGAAGTCCCTGATTGTCTTTAAGCAATGCCTGAATGTGTTCATTCATTCCTTTAAATTTAGATAATGTTGATAAAAGCTCTTTATTCTGTGCATCCAGCCTGTCTTTTTCAGAGGATAAAACATCAATTTTTTGAGCATAACTTGATATTTCTTGTCGAAGACTTTCAATAGTATTTTGCAAATCAGCTTTTTCAACAGTTAATCCCTCTTTTTCTTGAGTCCGGGCTTCAAGCTGATTTTGCAAAACTTGGGTTTTTTGTTGAAAAGCTTCTATCTGTGCTGTCAAAGTTTCCATCAGCAGGAGTGAGGCTGCATTTTCAGATTCCAGAACTTTCATTCTTTCTTCTGCGTGAACTCTGGCCTGAGATAAACGCTCGTTTACCTCTGACAGGTCTTTATTCTCAATGAGAAGATTAGCAAGCGCTTTTTCTAACAGGTGATATTCACCCTGGAGTTTTTCAATCGAAGGAAACTCATCTTTTCCTGCAAGAATTCTGAAGCATCTCACTTGTTTAGCGAATTCTGAGTCACCGTCTGGAGCAGGCAAATACCGGGCAGCACAATCACACAATGCATTCAGATTCAGTTGAAGTTCATGCAGGTATTCATCGGTAGGTAATATCTCAACGGCTTTGAGATCTCTTTGAAAATTAATTAATTTTTCAAAGAGCAATTCAAAGTCAGACCAGGTGGGTTCAGTATCGAAATATTTGCTTAATAATTCGGAATCAATAGAGTCAATCGCTTCAGCATTTTCCCCTGATAAACCATAAATCTCGATGATATCGCCTTTGATTAATGGCCAAAGCAATGCAATAGTCTCTGGATAATCTGAATCCTCGACTCCGGCTACGCGTTCCTCCAGCGCGGCAAAAAAGCGTTTGTCCTCTTCGCTATTAATTTCCGTGGTATCCGCATTCTTTTTAACAATTGAAAAAGCTATTTTCGTAAAGCCATTTACCAATTTGTCATGTTTGGGTGTTTTGATGGTAGCAACTATGTTCTGAAGCTCGTGTTCGAGATTTTGCTGATACTGAGCAAATGTTTTTACTAGAGACGACTTCGCATCCTCTTTAACCTCTCCCAGCAGCTTGGACAGCTCACTCTGTTTATTCTGCGCGGAGCTGGTTGCGGCGATTGCGCCGGCAGCCATTGCACCGATTGGAACAGGTAAAGACGATTGACTTTCTTCGCTGCTCTTTAAGCTAACCAGTGTTTCTTCAAATTGATTAAATGCACCCACAATTGCCTGATAAAGGGTCCATCGAGTGGCGGGATCTAATCCAGCGGATAAATAGCTCTGGCTGATTTTTTCAACCACCGCGGAGAATCCTTCCTTAATCATTTTCTGGCCTGATTCAGTTGCCAGCAGATTAGCCACTGTGGAAGGCATGCCAGCTGGTTTCTCAGCAGGGATTAAATTAGTCCAGCTCTCGGTTATCGATGATGAAACAGAGAGGTCAACCGCGATGGCATTTAATTGTTTTTCTGGTTTGGCAACTGCTGCTAAAAATCCTGACACAAGAGTCTGTGTCGCCTGAGTCAGCAGATGATCAATGGACGAGGTTGCATCGATACCAAAATCCTTAAACAATTTTTCTCGGGCAATGTTGGCATGTTCTTCATTAACAAAGCCTGATACGGGTGGTATGACACTGGATAAGGGAACATATTTACCATCCTGTAAGGCTTCGCGAAACGTTTTATTGCGCTGGCCAAGCCAGGCATAATTGGTGTTGTTAAACACTTTATAGGCTAGTTCATTATCCTGCATTTTATAGTAGGAATGATAAGTGGCAGGAACCAGACATTCAGAATTAATTACTGTTTCAATTGGCTCGCCTTCAGTCTGTTTTGTGGAAACCAGAGGATGGTCTTTATCGGTCAGCTTGTGTTTATTAAGAGATCGAATCACTCGGTTAAGCAAACCTTTTTCCGGCGCATTTGCAAAACTGTTCATGTCAAACTGCACTTGATTATTATTTAAAAACCGAAGCAGTTTTAAAAATACTAATTTGTGAGCCTCTTTTGCATTGGCATTGCCTTCACCTGATTTACGTGGTACAGCAGGAACAGGCTTTCCCGTCTGGTCACAGTTATTTCCGGAAGATCCGGTGCCGTGATGCCCCGGAATAGTAATGGCCGAAAACTTTGCGCCTTTGTGAACAGGTGCTTTAGGCATGATGGGTGTAAATCCCCAACTCTTTTCGTTTTCGTAATAAACGATTTCTGCCTGATCAACAATTTCAGGAAGGGGTTGATAAAATAACTTGTCATCCCATCCATAAATGGGAACGTCGCCAGGAACTGGATCCAGAACAAAAATACTTAATTTAAGATCGATTGTTTGCTTTTGCTCATAAACGGCTTTCAATTGAGGAAACACTTCCTGCTGCAGTTTGTGAGTGATCGTTGCATTTGCTAAAAAAGGACCGACAACCGGATCGGCTTTTAGCAAGGTTATGAATTGTTCGTAATTAGAACCTTTATTCTGATTGAACAGGTTTTTGATTGCATTCATGTAGTGGGTGAGCAGAATGGTTTCTACCCCTCCGCGGCTATGAGCAATAATAGCTGCCCGGTCGTCACCGCGAAGAATAGCTTTGAGAAGGGATTCCATCTGCCGGGCGATACGGCTATAAACGGCCTTACCCAATGTATCGGGACCGATGATAACTTCTACTTTATCAGAGACATAGGGGCTTTCATCATCACGACGAACGCCATTTGAATCGACTAATTGACCGGCGACACTTAAGGCTTCACCGTCAGGATAATTAACGGGATCTTCCTCTGGGGTCGGGGTATAATAAGTATCTGTACCAAGATTAACCTGTACAAATACCTTCTCTTTCTTCTCTTTCATGCTATCACCTACAACAAAACTGCGAATCCGTTTATTTACAGAAACATAAGTCCATTTAGTCAGATTAATAGTTGAATTATACGTGGTTAAACTTAACGTATTCTTAAAGAATCGATATTTTTTAAGTGCTAAATCATGCTAAGACTCCTCTCAGAGGAGAGGGATTTTCTCTTAATTTTCCTCAAAGTCCTCTCTCCCTTTGGGAGAGAGTTAGAGAGAGGGTTCAAAATCAGCTCTCTTCCCAGCCTGGATTCTCTAATTACAAGCCCAAAGGGCATGCTGTACGTTCTTGATCTTTTTCGGTAAGTTCTTCTGCCAAGTCATTAGATTTGCTGCTGAAATTAATCATCTCCTGAATGGCGGCGATCTGTTTTTGAGACTTTTCGTAGTATTCCGATGTAGCCGGAATTGTTTGATACAGCTCTTTTAATAGTTCCAGATTTACAGGGCCATAATTAACTAAATAGCCTATTTTTTCATATAAACGAAGGGGTTGCGCTGATCTATAAGTTTGTTCAACAGGAGGATAGGTTAAGTCTCTCAATAAACTGACTAACTGGAACATCAAATCATGATCCTTATTTTCTGTCTGTTCCCTCTTTGCTTTCTCTATTGCCAGCATGAGGTTACCCTGCTTAATTAAGCTATGTTTGAGATTTACGCATTGCACTTGGCGTTCTCTTAAATAAAGTTGATTTTTTTTTAAATAACCGTCTTTTAATGCATCCAGTTGCTTAAGCAGAGTCGCATAGGAAGGGAGGGTATAAGGCATAATTGCTCTTTAATTGTGAATTTTATTGGCGTATTTTAAAGAAAAAAAATTAAAAAAATAGCCCGGTTTATACTTATTTATCCTGGTATGATTGCGGGCAATTGTAAGTCGTCAGTAATTCTGATTGAATGAATATCCAGGATCATGAATATTCAGGGAAGATTGGGATCATGACTATCAATTTTTTTAGAAAAATAGATGAGTATCAATTATTATTTGCCGCGGTAGAGAAGAACAATCTTCATGTGGTGGAGCAGGTGCTTCCTCATATTTCAGATATCAACCGATATCAGCAAAGAGGCGAGATCCTCTGTACTGCACTGACTGTAGCAGTACAAAAAGGCTATGTGGAAATGACGCGTCTCTTGCTTGAACATGGCGCTGATATCAATTCGCCAGTACTGCAATCGTTGTTCTCCTTTCCTGATGGTAATCCAGTTATAGTTTCGGATAATGAATTACAGGACGGGGAGTTGATACTTCGTTATCCGGTTATTTCCCGGCCATTAATGATTGCCGCTGAGATGGGACATAAACCAGTATTTAATTTACTGAAAGAGAAGGGCGCCGAACTCCATTTTATGACGCATGAAGGCAGTCCTGTCTTTGCAGGAGTCGAGAAAGGGAATCTGCAAATGGTCGCCTTGTTTCTGGAGGCTGGAATCAATGTCAATGAGAAGAATGAGAATGGAGACAGCCTGCTGCATCGAAGCGTCAAATCATCACATGCAGCGCTTACGCAGTTATTATTGCGTTACAAAGCAGATTGCGAAGCGCTGGACTCTTCAGGGAAAAAGCCTGTCTATTATGCCAAAAACGAAGAAATTAAGAATTACATCGTATATGGTCCGGATTATTCCCCATGCCCTTGCGTGTTAATGTAGAGTTGTTATATTACGAGTTTTGCGTTTGGATGCATAAAAAAAAACGTCTTTGCGAGCGTTAGCGAAGCAATCTGGCTTCTTACTTTGTTCAAGCTTGGATGTGGATTGCTTCACTTTGTTCGCAAAGACGATGGGTTTATCTAGGCAACAATGCCTTCGCGGGAGTGGAAAAAACATGTCAGGATGAATTGATGCGGACTTTTATGGAGGGGAAAATGCGCTTAGGAAATAGGCTATACTCGCTTCAACGAATAGTTTGCGTACTTCTCATGATGGGTTTTGCTTCAAATGAAGCAACAGCCAATCAGCCGCCTGAACAGCAAATTAAGCAGTTTGTATCGGCCCATCAGCAAGAGCAGCTTTCTTTATTAGAGCAGCTGGTGAATATCAACAGCGGTACCAGCAATATTTCTGGTGTTCGCAAAGTGGGTTCAATCTTAGCGAGCGAATTCGAAGTCCTGGGTTTTAAACTGCGCTGGGAAGAAGAACCTCCCTCTATGCAGCGGGCGGGTACACTGATTGCCGAGCATCCCGGTAAAAAAGGGAAGCGTCTGCTTTTAATAGGTCATCTGGATACAGTTTTCCCTCTTAACAGTCCTTTTCAGCAATTTAAGCGCGAAGCAAATTTTGCAATGGGGCCCGGCGTTGTCGATGATAAAGGAGGGGATATCGTTATCCTTTATGCTTTAAAAGCCTTACAAGCGAACAACCTTCTTAATGATGCCAATATTACCGTGGTGTTAACCGGTGATGAGGAAGACTCCGGCAAGCCGACTTCTATTTCAAGAAAGCCGCTTAAAGAAGTTGCTCAACATTGCGATATTGCTCTGGATTTTGAAGGAGCAGTCACTATGGATACTGCAACAATTGCCCGGCGGGGAATAACCAATTGGGTAATGACTAGTCAGGGTACTGAATCGCATTCTTCACAAATTTTTCAGCAGGGTGTCAGCTACGGTGCTATTTATGAACTGGTACGAATTCTGGATACCATGCGTGAGCAGCTAGCTGGTGAAAAGTATTTATCATTCAATCCTGGCTTTATTTTGGGCGGTACCAGTGTTGACTATGACAATAAGGATTCCCGAGGGGAGGGTTTTGGTAAAGGAAACGTCATTGCCAAAGCGGCAGTGGCAAATGGGGACCTGCGCTTTATCAGTGAACAGCAAAAAGAAGCCGCTCAGCAAAAAATAGCAGCAATTATTAACTCCCACCTGACCGGTACCAATGCCACTATCCGATTTCAGGATGGGATTCCTGCCATGTCTCCTACTGAAAGCAATTTAAAATTACTGGAAAAGTACAGTCAGGCAAGCAGCCAGCTTGGTTATGGAGCGATTAAACCACTGGATCCTGTCTTGAGAGGAGCTGGGGATATTTCATTCATTGCATCAGAAGTCGAGGCGTCATTGGCTGGCCTCGGACCAGCAGGTTCAGGTATTCATTCAGAAAAAGAAACCCTGGACATTGCTTCTTTGGGAATTCAAACCGAACGTGCTGCTTTATTAATCTACCAGCTGACACAGGAAAACTAGGAGAGTGTTAATGCGAATCTGCTTTGTATTTTATAATGAGATGACAACTCTCGATAGTATTGGGCCGCATGAAGTTTTAGCGCGTTTACCAGGAGTTACTGTGCAACGTGTGGCCAAACAGGCAGGAAGAGTACAGACCGGTTTGGGTCTGCAGTTGATAGCGGATTATGCCTTATCGGATGTCATGGAAACCGATATTCTGGTGATTCCCGGAGGCTGTAAGGCAACCAGTCTTTCCCATGAGCCAGAAATACTCGACTGGATAAAATCAATTCATAATACGACTCAGTGGACAACTTCCGTCTGTACGGGCAGTTTAATCCTGGGAGCGGCTGGGCTCTTGCAGGGCAAGCGTGCCACTAGTCATTGGGCCGTTTTGGATAGACTAAGGTATTGGGGTGCTGAACCTGTTTCGGAGCGGATTGTCGAGGATGGCAAAATTATCAGCGCTGCGGGCGTGTCGGCAGGAATTGATATGGCTTTACTGCTGGCCGCTAAAGTGGCGGGCCGACAAGTGGCTGAAACCTTGCAGCTTGGCATCGAATACGATCCTGAGCCGCCTTTTAATGCAGGCTCGCCAGAAAAGGCTGGGCTTGAAATTGCCCGGCCTTTACAGGAACGTCTGCTTCAATTATTTGAGCCTGTATAGCATTATTTGCCTAAGGTGGTTTCTGTCGGGTCTATTGCGGCATCGTTAGCTGCTTTACTGCCCTCAATCGGAGTTTGAGGCGCTGGTTTAAACAGTTTGAAATACTGTTTATACGATTCCGGATTGCTGGGCTGACAGGCCTTATATGCCTTGCGCTCTTCCTCAACTGAAATATCTGTTTTCTGATGCCTATCAAGGGATTTTTCAAGTTTGCGATGCATGTCAATACGCAGGGCATTCATTTTATTAACAGACATTTCTTCATGATCAACTTTCTCTGCCTCTTTTATCAATTTGGCCATGCCCGGATTATTTTCAATTTTACGAGGTTCTGCACGAGCAGTCGTAATACTATTGACCACTACTTTTATCGGCATCAAGACCGCGGTAAGAGCCAAAGTGATTCCTACACCCAATTGCCCAAATCCGTCTCCCATCCTGCCTACGGTTGCCGCAAAACTGGATTTTACCTGTTCCCAGCCAGTTTTAAGTTTTCTGGTGCTGAATAAATTAATCGGTGTTGCTATCAAAAACATCAGAGGCGATAAGCCAATTTTTAAAGCCCCCTCAATAATATTTTTTACCGCATTGAGTGGCTGTAATAAATCTTTGTAAAGGTAATTATTGGATTTATACGTCGTAAAAAACTTTTGGAAATGTTTGCCAATAGTTTTCATGTGCTCAGAAACGGGTGTGGGGGTGGTATTGAGTACCGACATAAAGTAGTTGCTGCGATGCGGATAGGGGGTATTCAGAATGTCCTGTGAGGCGCCATTTTTTTGAACTTCCCGCTGATTGCCATGATATAAATCAGCAAAACGCTCAGCCTGCGCAGTATTCATTGCAAAATCACGTCCAAGCAATCGGTTTAAGAAAGCAAAAATCGCAACAGGAAGACGCGCGCCGTATTTGCTGTACTGGGCTACTTCATTTACTTTTCGAGGTGCTAAATCTTTATCAAACCATTCTGAATATTCCTCGAGTTGTTCAATGCGTTGCTCTGGTGAATCTGTATTAAGGGCATTCAGTGCATGAGACGCATTTTCCAGACAGGCATCTACCCCTTTAAAATAAGAAAGGCCTAGTGCCGCATCCCCAGCCAGCATTACTGTGACTTTCCGTTCGCCGACTTCTTTATACGTAAGAACTGATTTCGCCCTTGTTGCAGGGGCCTCATTAACGCTCAGACGAACATCGCTCATATCGATGTGTTCGCCTGCATTGTTATTTGTATAATGCGCAAGCCGTAAACCAAGATAGCCTTTCACTTTCTGCATGATTTCATCAGGAACTTTGTCCAGTTTGGTTTCGGCGTCATTAAAAGGACGAATAGGTGTTTTTGATGTGGCATGCGGAGTCAAGGCATCAAAATCTTCCTTGGAAATCATGATCTGCATGGTAATCGGTGTTTTACCATCCACTGTTTTACCCATTACTTCTTCACCAGCCACACCATAGGCTTGTAAATAAGAAGGCCAGCTGGGTAAATCGATGGCATTTGGCTTTGGACCGGTTACCTCAAATCGTACCTGGAGCACATAATCAAAAGAGTGCTTAATCTGGTTATCTTCGCCAAACACCTGCTTGGAAACAGTGCTATGAGTCCCATCAGAACCAATCAGCAAATCAAGGTTAGGATACTTCTCAAATACTTGCGACTGAACATCCTTGACTTCGTCATATTCAATTTCAGCGCCCATTCTCAATGCAGCTTTTTTTAATATTCCTTCAAGTTCATTAATTCGGATTGCTGGATTTTTCTTAAGACGTTTTACCAGATCAGTGAGTTCCGGTATGTTTTCTCCGCCTATTGTTTTTATATACTCTTCCAGTTTGGAATATTTAAAACGCACCACGTGATTTCGCGTGTATTCTTCGCGTTTTTCCAATATCAGAATCTGTTTCTGGGGGTTTTTTTGAAGCAGTCCAATGGCATGTAGTAGACCTGATGGGCCAGCGCCTACAATCAGGGTGTCGACTTCTTCTCTTTTCATAAAATAAACGCCACATAAAATGCATGTTTAAGTGAATTATATTGTAAAAATATTAACAAATTGTTAATAAAATGAGTTTTGTGAGAATTAGATCTATATTTTAAGTAAGATTCCCTTACTGATTTGTAAAAGATGAAAGATAAGAAAGAGCTGCGCGCCAATTGGGTAGCTAAATCTAATTCCAAAGCAGCCTATGCCTTTGAAGAAATTATCGCCAAGGCTGAAACGGCTTACGCCAGTTTTAATAAACTTTCTGACTTTCTCAACAGGGTTAATGAAAATCATGAAATGGATTCTTATATTAAAGAGATTGATGCCTTAATAACCGCCTATGAAAAAATCGAAATTGACAAGCTTATTACCAGTGAAGAGGATAGCCTGGAAACAGTGGTTGACCGGTTAGCGGAGCTTATTCAAAGCCCACGTTTTGCTGAATTTATCAGCCGATTGGAAAAAGCTGCATTGATCCAGCCGGAATATAGTCAGGAAGTCGAAAATGCAGTCAAGACCTATAACGAAGCGCATTCTGATGTGAGTCAGCAAATCTCTTTAAATTCGGTAGAAAATGTGGCAATAGTTCCAATGCAGCATCTTATGCGCTACCCCCTCCTGATTGGAGCCCTGCAAGGGCAGGCAGTAAAAAGCTCTCAGTCTGAAAATTTAAATGCAGCACTTAACAGCTCTTTAGATAAAGTGATGGATTTTGCCGAGCATTTTGAGAATGCTAAAGCAAAAAAAGATAATTACCTGAATATTATCGACCAAAATCTCGAACAATTGAAAAAGGAAAGTATGCGCCTGTCGAGCAGGAACAGTGTTGCCGGTGAACAAGCTGTAAAACTTTCAAATACTTTATCTGAGTTGCGGGGACGCTTTGCCAAGGCTCAAATAACCCCTGATGAGTTTAAACAGGAAACCACAAAAGAAATTGAAGCCGCGCAAAAAACCGAGCTAGGAAAACATAGAGGAATTCTTGATTGTCTGGCCCGTTTGTTCCATGCTGTTACAGGAATAAACCTGCAAACGAAGTCGGTTGCAATTACAAACCAAATGAAAGCTTCTCTGGCTCAGATAAAGGATGAAGTTAAGCCAGAAGCGAATGCTGAGCTTGATGCATCCGAAACAGCGAGCATCAGCGGGCCTTGACAGTTTGACTAGGAGTAAGGATGGATTTCCGTCTGTACGGGAAAAAGGAATACTTAATTAAGGATAATCATGAAGCTGTTTCCAAGGGGCTTATGTTATGTGGGATATGCGATTGCGGCTTTATTACTTTTATCTTGCAGCGAAAATGAAAAGAACAATAAAACCACTGCCCAGGCACGACCGGTCAAAGCCATTCAAATAGGAAACGCCACAGCACTCGATGGCCGATTTTTCCCAGGGAAGGCCAAAGCGTCTCAGGAAGTTGATCTTTCGTTTAATGTAGCCGGATCACTCATTGAACTACCCGTTAAAATCGGTGACAAAATAAAAAAAGGGGACCTGGTCGCCAAGCTGGATCCCAGGGATTTTCAGGCGAAGGTAAAGGCTGCCAAGGCGGAATTCATGCGCGATAAGCAAAATTATCAGCGCGCTAAGGAGCTGGTAGGAAAAGGTCACATTTCCAAATCAGATTATGATTTGGTCGAGTCAAAATGGATTATGGCTCAATCCAATCTAGAGTTAGCCGAAAAAGCATTAGTAGACAGTGTTATCAAGGCGCCATTCGATGGTCAGATTGCTAACTTATATGTTGAAAATTTCCAGACGATTTCCAGTCACCAGCAGGTAGCAAGGTTGCTTAATATTTCAGAAATTGAAATGGTGATTCAAATTCCTGAAAGTGCCATTAGTCTCATGTCCTCAGTAAGCAATATCGTAGTGCTGTTTGATGCATTTCCCACGCACTCCATTCCCGCTCAGATTAAGGAAATCAGCAACGAAGCCTCTCCGGATACTCGCACCTACCCTGTAACCCTGCTCTTGCAACAGCCAAAAGATATTGAAATTTTGCCAGGTATGGCAGGCAAGGCGAAGGGGGTAATCAAGAAAAAAAATACACAGTCTGAATTAACAGTGCCCGTATCAGCGGTATTGACGGTGGGAGACACTAATAAAACATTTGTCTGGCTTGTTGATCCGGAAAGCGGCCGCGTTCATCAGCAGGAAATTCAGATAGGCGAGTTGACTCCAAGCGGACTATCGGTCCTGAAAGGCATAAAAGCCGGGGATTGGCTGGTGATTGCTGGAATCCACAGTCTGAAGGAAGGCGATGTGGTTAGTATTTTAAATCAAGAAGATAAGAAAAAATGAGCTCACTGGCTAATAGTGCCGTTAAAAGTAAAAAAGTAGCCTGGTTTCTTGTGTTGTTATTAACCATTACCGGCACTGTCTGCTTTTTCAATCTTGGTCGTTTAGAAGATCCTGAGTTCACAGTAAAAACTGCGATCATCACTACCCATTATCCAGGTGCCAGTGCTGAGCAGGTGGAACTTGAAGTAACCGATTTACTTGAGAAAAAAATTCAGGAAATGTCTGAGGTGAAGGATATCTCTTCCATTTCAAGACCCGGACTATCCATTATCAAAGTAAATATTAAAAACGAATACTGGTCTGATCGCCTGCCGCAGGTGTGGGATACGTTAAGAAAAAAATTAAGAGATATTCAGGACAAGCTGCCGCCGGGGGCTAGTCTGCCTGTAGTCGGAGACGATTACGGCTACGTGTTTGGGTTTTTACTGGCAGTGAGTTCAGACGGATATAGTTACGCGGAATTGGAACATTACACCAAAATTTTGCAAAAAGAATTAAGCATTGTCCCGGGTGTGGCTCGTGTCGATTTATGGGGGGTTCAGGAAAAACGGATTTATCTGGACATTTCCAATACCCAGTTGTCACAGCTGGGGATTACAACGGCTGATCTCGAGAGAACCCTGAAATTACAAAATCAGGTTGTAGATGCCGGCTTTGTGGATTTTCAGGAGCAGCGTCTTCGAGTTGCACCAACCGGTGAGTTTAGTAAAGCCGAGGCAATTGGCGATTTAGCCATCACGCCGGAGTTAAAAGTTAAAGCGGGTAAACAAAGCGATGAGATCATCCGTATTCGTGATTTTGCCGAGGTGAAAGAAGAATACATCGATCCGCCCAAACAATTAATGCGCTATTCGGGACTCCCCTCAATTGGAATTGCTTTAGCCCCCTTATCTGGAGTTAATGCGGTAGAGGTCGGCAAGGCAATTGATGCGCGTATCAATGAAATTCAGAGCGCTTTGCCGAAAGGAATCGAAATACACAAAATTTCCTGGCAATCCGATATCGTTGCTGAGTCAATTAATGCTTTTTTAATTAATTTACTGGAAGCGGTTGTTATTGTACTGATCGTTCTCACCTTTACTATGGGTTTTACTGCGGGAATGATCATAGGGGTCTCCGGGCTTATTCTGGCGATTCTGGGCACATTTATCGTGATGCAACTATTACACATCGATCTCCAGCGTGTTTCATTAGGGGCGCTAATCATTGCGATGGGAATGATGGTGGATAATGCCATCGTCGTTGCAGATGGATTTATGATTCGTGTGAAAAAGGGAATGGATCGCGAAACCGCAGCCATTGAAGCAGCCGACATTTCAGCCTGGCCGTTGCTTGGAGCGACTCTTGTTGCCTCGATGGCGTTTTATCCTATATTTGCCTCAAGCTATGACACAGGAGAATACGCTGGCAGTCTGTTTACTGTGATTGCAGTTTCATTACTTTTAAGCTGGGTATTGTCCCAAACTGTTACACCGCTTTTATGTATTTCTTTTATGCCGCAACCCAAGGAAACCGGGGATGATAACCAACAATACAACAGCCGGTTTTACAAAGTTTACCGCTCTCTACTTGAAGCAGGTATTCGTTATCGTTTAATTTTTTCTGTAACCATGATTGCTTTACTTATATTATCTATCGTTGGTTTTCGTTTTGTACCGATTATGTATTTTCCTGATTCCTCGCGCTTTCAGGTCATGATTGATTATTGGGCGCCGGAAGGCACAAGAATTCAGGATGTTTCAGCTGATGTTAAAACCCTGGAAAAAAAACTACTGGACGATTCGGGTGTAGTCAGCGTCAGCAGTTTTATTGGTCAGGGACCGCCCCGATTTTACTTACCTGTTGAATCCGAATTTCCTTACTCTTCTTACGCGCAGATCATAGTGAATGTTAAGGACTTGCAGGAAGTCGATAAATTAGTTGCCAGTTTACCGGCATGGAATGAAAAAACTTTCCCTCAATCGCTGGTAAGAGTGAGGAAGTACGCGGTAGGCGCATTTAACAACTGGAAGATTGCAGCCCGTTTTAGCGGTCCTGCCAATGCTGATCCGGCCATACTGCGCAATCTCGCTGATCAGGCGATGGCAATACTAAAAGCAAGCCCTTATGCGATTGACGTGAGGACTGACTGGCGTGAGCGCGTTTTACAAGTGGTTCCTGATTATCAGCAGGAGCGTGCCCGTTGGGCAGGTATTTCTCGTCCCGATCTGGCACAGGCTTTGAAAAGAGCCAGTGACGGGATACCCATTGGGCTTTATCGGGAAGAAGACAACTTGATTCCTATTATTTTACGTCAGCCTTTGGTAGAACGAGAGCGTGCAGCAGTTGATCTGCCTGCTCAGCAGGTGAGTACCGCACTCTCAAGCAAAACAATTCCTGTGGCGCAGGTAATTGATGGTATTGAATTATCCTGGACTGATCCCATTATCTGGCGCTGGGATCGCAAACGGGCTATTACCGTTCAGTGTTCTCCTTATCAGGTAACTGCGAGTACATTGCGAAACAGTATTTTGCCGCAGTTTGAAAAAATTAAACTGCCTCCTGGTTATACACTCACCTGGGATGGTGAATACAAAAGCAGTAATGAGTCTGCAAGTGCCTTAAAGCCAGGATTATTTCCGGCAGTTGTGATCATGTTAATGATTATTGTGATGCTGTTTAATTCGTACCGGCCCCCGCTAATCATTATTGCAGTTATTCCGTTTGCGATGATTGGTGTGACCGCAGGTTTACTGATGACCGGGGTTCCTTTTGGGTTCATCGCATTACTGGGTGCAATGAGTTTATCAGGGATGATGATTAAGAACTCGATTGTTCTTCTTGATCAAATCAATATTAATCTTGCGGAAGGGATGAAGCCCTATGAAGCGGTGGTCTCGGCAGGTGTCAGTCGGCTGTCGCCAGTAGTCAATGCCGCCGTAACTACCATTTTGGGCGTGATTCCTTTATTGCAGGACGTTTTTTGGGTTTCATTGGCAGTAACCATTATGTTTGGTCTGACGGTGGGCACTATCATTACCATGTTCCTGGTTCCTGCCTTTTATTGCATTCTGTACAGGATTCAAAACGGCGGCCAGAAAGATAAATCATTGGGAGTCGGGGCTTATGAAAGGCCGTAGCGTATAGGAAAGCTTTAATGCCACTGTCATTAAGTTACGGAAATTTTGTCATTCCCGAGAATGCGGGAATCCATTTCTCAGTTGGCATTATAGCGAGCTCAGAGATGGTTACCCGCTCTCCGCTGGGATGACAGTTTAATATAAATTTACGCTTAAATTTAACTTAATATCAGCGAGCCCATACAACAGCAACAAAAAGGACATCCCTTGGAACGTGCAAAACTGATTATTGTCGCAATCCTATTGGCAATCGTGGGTGCAGTAATCCCCATTCTTGTTGTGCTGTATCTATCAATTGAGCGTGCCATTCAAACTGAGCAGAAGCATTTGTCGAATATTACCCATGAAGTCGTTAAGCGCGC
Organism: Legionella genomosp. 1; assembly: GCF_900640215.1. Taxonomy (NCBI): domain Bacteria; kingdom Pseudomonadati; phylum Pseudomonadota; class Gammaproteobacteria; order Legionellales; family Legionellaceae; genus Legionella; species Legionella genomosp. 1. The sequence goes on along the minus strand of NZ_CAAAJH010000002.1, from coordinate 16,183 downwards.
CTCGCATACAGCAGGCCTGGCCAGGGAAACTTTATATGAGCTGAACAGGTTGAAAATCCAGCCCGTTTGCTCTCCTGAGCATGTAAACGTCATGCGAAAAATGACTGTCGATAATCCGGTAGTGGAGGAAATCGGCTTTTTTGAGAATGGCTTGTTAAAATGTTCCATTTGGGGTGCTTTTAACACTCCTGTTTCCCAGTATGCACCGGATCTGATTACAATAAGAGGATTTGGTGCTTCTTTCAACATACAATCGACGGTAAGAAATAACAAGTTATTAATAGCCTTCCAATATGGAAATTACTATATTCTGGTAGACCCTCTTCGTTTTCTTGATATTCTCGTTGACCATTCAATACAAATAGCCCTGACCACTCAAAAAGGCCTGTTAATTGCAGAGCGCAATCAGCCAGATATGAAGCTGGTAAAACAGTTTTCGCAGGATCATGAGCAAGTCGACGATAAAATTATCGCTGATACCTCAAGTGATGAAGGTTTCGTTGCGACTGCAATAGAGTCGCGAGAAGTATTATACAATGAGTTGAGAAATGAACTGGGCTTGTTATTGCCATTAGCTATTGCAATCTCCGCATTTATTATTGGTTTGGTTATTTATCTTTCACAGCATCGCCTTCAATTGCCGGCGAACTTGCCTCAGCAATAAAAAATAAAAAACTCCACCTGCTTTACCAGCCTATTGTAGCCTTGAAAACAGGCCAATGCGTTGGCGCTGAAGCTTTAATCCGTTGGCCTCGTGCCAGCGGCAAGGAGATATCTCCTGAGTTGTTCATACCGATTGCGGAAAATGAGGGATTAATTACTCAGATCACAGAACAGGTGATCGACCTGATAATCACGGATTTAGGCAAGCTACTATCAGTTGATCGAGACTTGCATATTTCAATTAACTTGAGTGCGGCTGACATAAAAAAAGGGCAGATCCTTAAAATCCTCGAGGCTAAACTTGCTAATACCTTTATTTTAAACCGTCAGATCTGGTTAGAGATTACCGAGCGTGCTTTTGTTGAATTGGCTTTTGCAAAAGAAATGATCCAAAACGCCAGAAGTCTGGGTTATGTGGTGGCTATTGATGATTTCGGAACGGGGTATTCAAGTCTCTCCTACCTTCATAATCTGGAATTGGATGTTTTGAAGATTGATAAATCCTTCATAGCCAGTATCCGCACCAACTCAGCGACCAGCAATGTGACCCCTCATATTATTGAGATGGCAAAAACTTTAAATCTCAAAATATTGGCAGAAGGGATAGAGCTGATTGAGCAGGCTGAATATCTGGATTCAAAAGAGGTCGAATACGGACAGGGATGGTTCTACTCCAAAGCACTTAACGTCGATGATTTTATAGCATTTTATAAAGAAAAAAATAAAAAGATCTAGTTGTTTTTATCAACTATACTAAGCATACACAAGGAGCAGTTACACGTTTAAAGGAATTCCCATGTTGTTCAATCCACTCGATAATCGTTCTTTGTATAATGCCTATGATTGGCTAATGCGAGCTATTCAACCCCTGTCTGATTACAGTCTGACCCTGTCCAAACGCTGCCAAAGAATTGCGAACTCTCTGGATTTGCCGGTGACGCTTCCCTATTTATCTGAAACGCAGACTGATGCAATCAGCCAGTTCACTCAGGGGGCTGTTAAAAACTACCGGGAATTAGCCGGATATTTTTATGTATACCACATGGTCACCAATATTTATGAAAAGCCTGAATTTGACATTAAAGAAGTTCAGATAGGCGATGATTATTTTGATGTGTTTGAAGAGATTATTGATGATAAAAGCTTTTGCAATTTGCTTCACTTTAAAAAACGAAACATAGGAGAAACGCAGCCTAAGATGCTGCTGGTAGCACCCATGTCGGGTCATTATGCCACATTACTCAGAGACACGGTCAAAGCCTTGCTGCCATTCTATGACGTCTATATCACCGATTGGAAAAATGCACGCGATGTGCCGCTGAAAGAGGGTGCTTTTGACTTGAATGATTTCATTGACTACGTCATTTCCTATTTCAGACAACTAGGTCCTGATCTTTCTGTAATGGCGGTCTGCCAACCGACAGTACCTGTTTTGGCCGCATTGGCTTTAATGTCCACCGATAATGATCCGCATCTGCCTCATTGTGCGATTTTATTGGGCGGCCCCATTGATACGAACCAATCGCCTACGGCAGTAAACCGTCTGGCAGTTTCAAGAGGGGATGACTGGTTTCAGCAAAATGTGATTTCAATGGTCCCCGGGCATTTTCCGGGTGCAATGCGGCTCGTTTACCCTGGATTCATGCAGCTTTCCGGTTTTATGAGCATGAATATGCAACGGCATATCGAATCGCTTTTATCGGCTGTTCATGATTATGGAGCAAATCAGAAAGATAAAGCGCTTAAAACAATCCAGTTTTATCTTGAGTATTTCTCGACTATGGATTTGACTGCAGAATTTTACATGCAAACCATTCATACCGTTTTTCAGGAGCATCTGCTTGCCAGAGGTCGATACAAATCAAGAGGGAAAGACATTCGATTACAGGATATAACAAAGACATCCATATTGGTCATCGAAGGGGAGAATGATGATATCACCGGCCTTGGCCAGACCAAATCTGTAATCAGCTTATGCAAAAATCTTCCTGATTCGATGAAACAATATTATCTGGCCCCCAAGGTTGGCCATTACGGCCTCTTCAATGGCAGTAAATTTCGCAATACGATTATTCCCAGAATACAGAATTTTTTAAGTTCCCATTGTTCACTTCGTTCAGGATGATGTTGAGACAATTATGATTAACAATGACAAGTGGAACAGTTTAAGCGAGTGGATGGAGAGACTTGGAATCAGTGACAGCGATTTGCAGGAAAAATTTATTATTGGCAGCGGCAAGGGCGGGCAAAAATTACATAAAACAGCTTCGACGGTTTATCTTAAACATCTGCCCTCTGGTATTGAGGTCAAATGCCAGGATGCACGAAGCCGCGAGGACAACCGCTATTTTGCCAGGATGAGAATCTGCGAAAAATTAAATGCCTTAATCAGCGATGAGAAATCAAAAAAGCAGCAGCATATTGAAAAATTAAAGCGGCAGAAAAGGCGGCGTTCACGGCGCTCAAAGCAGAAAATGCTGGATGAAAAGTCCAGACAGGGCCAACTTAAACAATCCAGAGCCAAGCCTCAGTCTTTTGATTAGCCATAGCTTGTCAGGTGTTGTTGCATGAATAAAACTAATGAACTAACCTGTCGTCTTTGCGAACAGAGTGAAGCCACCTCCCCAGGTACGTCATCCTGAACGCAGTGAAGGATCTCCTGAATCTGGCTCCGTTCCAAGCAGTTTGAGATCCTTCGCTACGCTCAGGATGACGTACGCTACGCTCAGGATGACGTACGCTACGCTCAGGATGACGTACGCTACGCTCAGGATGACGTACGCTACGCCCAGGATGACGTACGCTACGCCCAGGATGACGTACGCTACGCTCAGGATGACGTAAGCTACGCTCAGAATGACGTACGCTACGCTCAGAATGACGTATGCTACTTCAGGATGACGTACCTGGGGAGTTACGTTCAAAGTTCGAGCTGGATTGTTTCTTTACCTAATAACTGGAGTATTCCATGCATCTGCAAGCCGGGGAACTGATTTTCTCTCCTTCCGATTTAAGTCTTTTTAGCAAAAGTCCTTTCGCTTCCTGGATGGAGCATCTTCATGTAACCCATCCTGAGTTATCTCCGGAGCCGGATGCCAATGATTCGATGACTGCCGTTTTGCAGAAAGAGGGAGTGCTTCATGAATTAGGGGAACTGCTGAAATTTGAAGCCCAGGGTCTTCGTGTGACGAATCTTGCGGATAGCAATCGCATAGTGGATAGCATCGAGGCGATGCGCGCCGGTATCGATGTCATCTATCAGGCACCACTGGAATTAATTCCCTTCAAAGGGCGTGCTGATTTTCTGGTCAAGGTCACCGGACAAAGCGTATTGGGTGACTATCATTATGAAGTCTGGGACAGCAAGCTGGCAAAATCGTTGAAGCCAGAGTTTATTTTACAGCTCTGCTGTTATTCTGAAATGCTGGAAACTATCCAGGTAAAAAGACCGGAAAATATCGTTGTTTCTTTGGGTTCAGGAGAACATAAACGCCTTGCACTCAGGGAATATATTTATTATTACCTGCATTTAAAAAAGAAATTTCTGGCGGCACACTCAGGGTTTAATCCTGACCAATGTCCTGATCCTTCTCTGTCAGGCTCTTATGAGCGATGGAGCGCCTATGCAAAGCAGATATTCTTCCAGCAGGATCATCTGGCCCAGGTTGCCAATATTCGCAAAACCCATATCAGAAAACTGCAGAAAGCAGGGATTTCGACCATGCAAAGTCTGATTGAGTCTGGAGATAATGTGAAAGGAATCAACAGGCAAACATTGGCGCGTCTAAAAGCTCAGGCCGCTATTCAGAAGGCCAGTCAAAATAAAGAAATTCCCTTGTTCAAGATTCTGGAGCATCCTGAAGATACGGGTTTCTATTTACTGCCGCCAGCCTGTAAGGCCGATGTGTTTTTTGATATCGAGGGCGATCCCTTATATGAGGGCGGATTGGAATACCTTTGGGGAGTCACTTATTTTGCTGAAGATGGCAGCAGACAATACAAGGATTTCTGGGCGCATGACGCAGAAGAGGAAAAGGATTGTTTTAACCGCTTTATACAATGGGTGTACCGGCGATGGATTCAGGATCCCGCCATGCACATCTATCATTATGCCAGTTATGAAATCAGTGCCTGCCGTCGTTTAATGGGACGTTATGGCATTTGCGAATACGAGGTGGATCAACTCCTTCGTAATGGGGTTTTTGTCGATTTATATAAAATTGTGAAAAATGCACTGCTGGTGGGCGAGCCACGCTATTCGATAAAAAATATAGAACATCTTTATCGACCCAAAAGAGAGACTGAGGTGGCGAGTGGCGGCGATTCAGTGGCAGTTTATGAGCATTGGCGAGAAAATCCTGATGGCCATGACTGGCAGTCCTCGAAAATCCTGAAATCGATTCGGGACTATAATCGCGATGATTGCGATTCAACCCAGGAACTGGTGGACTGGTTAAGAGACAGGCAATCAGCAGCTGGAATTAATTATTCCGGAAACAATGAATTGGTGGATCCTGAACTTAAAGAGGCAGTGACGCAGGCGATTACACTGCGTAATGAATTGCTGGATCATTCAGAAACACTGATACAAAAGGGCCAGCCTCAGGAAGCCGCAATCGCGAGATTACTCGCATGGTGTCTCGAATTCCATCGTCGGGAAGCAAAACCGCTTATCTGGAAGCTGTATGAACGAATGGATATGGATGAAGAAGAGCTGCTGGAAGATATTGAATGCCTGGCTTTATGTTCGCGAACCGGGAAAGAGCCTTACTTACCCACACCAAGATCACGAAATCTCGCTTATGAATACCAGTTCGATTTAAGACAGGAGTTTAAGCCCAACTCAAGTGTTTATTATGTGTTAGGGAAAAAGGGCGCTGATGGAAAAAATCTGAAAGTGACTCTCGAAAAGGAAGGCAGCCGCATCAATGAGGGATTTATCACGCTGCAGATGAAGGAAGCTCTTGATGAAACCATTACGCTAATCCCGGATGATTATATTAATCCCGATCCAATTCCTGCTGCCATTTATGCACAGGCCAGCAGGTTTATAGAGAATCAACTCTTGAATACGGCGATCGGGGATTTTTTAAGCCGAGCCTATCCTCGAATAAAAAACAGACTCCCAGGACAGGCCATCGCGCCAAGCCATGAGCCAGCAACTCGATTAAATCAAATAATTGATGCAGTCTTAAATCTTGATAACAGTTATCTGGTTATCCAAGGTCCGCCAGGAGCAGGGAAGACCTATACTGCCAAACATATCATCGCTGAATTGCTAATACAGGGAAAAAAAATTGGAGTGACATCCAATGCTTACAAGGCTTTGAATCACTTGCTTTGCTGTAGCGCGGAATATTGTCAGGAAAAGGGGATTGCAGGGCATTTTGTTTCCACGAAGGAAAGTGATGGTATGCTGGAGCGATTAAATATTAAACTGGTAAAAAATAAAGAGATGATTGATGAGCTGCAGGACGCTTGCGTTATCGGCTCAACCGCCTGGGGCTTTTCCAGAGCCGAATTGGCGGAGCAATTTGATTATCTGTTTGTTGATGAGGCAGGACAGGTGAGCGTCGCTAATTTAATCGCAATGAGTCAGTCCGCCCGTAATATTATTTTAATGGGCGATCAGATGCAATTGCCCCAGCCTTGCCAGGGGAGTCATCCGGAGGAAAGCGGTTCTTCCATTCTGGATTATTTACTCCATCATAGCCCGACGATTTCGGAGGAATGCGGTATTTTTCTTGGTACGACCTATCGTATGCACCCGGCTGTCAATGCGTTTATCAGTGAAATGATTTATGAGGGGAAGCTTGAGACCGCGCCTTTTAATCATAAACGCATTATTGAAGTGCCTGAAACCTATGAAGGGATTTTAGATAGAGAGGCGGGAATTATTGCGGTGCCCGTTGTTCATGAAGGCAATACTCAGGCGAGTGAAGAAGAGGTAGAGGTTGTTAAAACACTGGCTCAGCAATTATGCGGACGAACCTATATTGAAACTGATGGTACACGAAGAACCATTAGCTGGAGCGATATGTTATTTGTGGCACCCTATAATCATCAGGTCAATAAACTTCAATTCAGTTTAGGGCCAAAAGCCAAAGTGGGAACGGTGGATCGCTTCCAGGGGCAGGAAGAAGCCATTGTATTTCTTAGCATGTGCGCCAGTGATGGGGAAGAATCACCACGGGGATTAAACTTTCTGCTGGATAAGAATCGGCTCAATGTGGCGGTATCAAGAGCTAAATGTCTGGCAATCGTTGTTTACTCCCCTTCGCTACCTGATGCGAGTGCCGTTTCACTTGAGCAGCTTAAGCAAGTTAACTTGTTTTGTCGATTACTAACGTAAACCCTCGGTTATTCCGAGCTAAACCCAGGTTATTCCGAGCTAAACCCAGGTTATTCCGAGCTAAACCCAGGTTATCCGAGCTAAATCCAGGTCATTCGAGCTAAACCCAGGTCATTCGAGCTAAACCCAGGTCATTCGAGCTAAACCCAGGTCATTCGAGCTAAACCCAGGTCATTCGAGCTAAACCCCCGGTCATTCGAGCTAAACCCCCGGTCATCCCGAGCGAAGCGAGGGATCTCCAACAGATAACAACTCTGATATTTTAAGTACTTATCGCACCAATTTTTTGCTTTGTGTTATAATTTAAGGCAATTGGGTTGATGGATTTATTTATGATTGACACGCTTTCATTTGATGACAAGGTGGTTGATGAAATAACAAAACAACACCCGGAAGTACCCATCTCTGCAATTCTCGAGTTTATCGTGTTTTATGAATTGAAAAAGCATTATGCAATAGAGGATTGGGATTTAACAGATGCAGCCTGTGCAGATTATCAGAAGATTATCTCGCTTTACAATGGGCTAAAATCAACCATTCCTCTAGTCGTTCAAAATGACAGGTTCAGCAGAATCATTCTTGATAAAGTCAGTCTTTTTTTTGCACTTGTGAAAGCGGCTGAGGGATTACTTAAATCAACTATTACTGTTACCGCTTCCATGGACACGGTAAAACGTCTCCCAGGCAATACGCCTTCAGGCAACAGGATAAAAGAAGAGTCGATTCAGGGAAAGCTTTTGCACGCCAAAGCGCTGATAACAATGGCATATGATTTAGTCAGTACCAAGGAAACTTTGTCGAGAAATCATTTTGAACAACTGGTAAAAGTAGAATCAGAAGAAGATAAAGAGCTGTTAAAGGGCGACAGGATGACTTCTTTTTATCAATTACCAAATCATCTTTTTTTAATCAATATGCAGCTGTGGAAGTCCGTATACGCTAATACGCCTCAGATGATAGCGATTTTCAATAGCCCCAGGACTCAAACTCCTGTTGCGCCTGCTCAACCAGTTACTAAAGAAAGAGAAACGGTAGAAGAAAAAGGCGCGGCTGCGGTTGTCATTCAACCAGAAGTACAGGAAATCCAGGAAGTGATAGAGGAGATAGGTGATAAAGATCAAAGCCCTGCTCCTGCAAAAGAAAGTCCGCCTTTGGTGTCATTAGATAAGGAAGTTGATTTCGGCAGGCTTGCAGGTTCAGACTTTAAAGAGCCCGCGGTATTCCACATGGACATCGAGGGCCATCAAAAGCAGTTGGCTGCAGAGGAAAATTTTACCTATAAGCATAATGACGCCGATCTGGACTCCAAACTGGATGTCACTGGTATCAATTTGTTATTCGGAGGGAAAGGCGTTCTGGCCAGAACAAGAATAAAAGCCAAAGAAATTTTCTGTGTCTACGAGGGCGCGAAAATTACTGAAGATGATGCAAACAGCATCCCAAAAGAGGAGCTCAATACGCATTATTTCATGCGGCTTGGCCAATCAAAAACGATTATTGATGCCAGGCTTTCCGGAAACGTTGCCCGATTTTTCAATGAGAGTAAACATACACCGAATGCGGAATTTCGCAAGCGTCCAATCAGGACAGAAGATGGAAAGGTTAGTTTTGAAATAGTCGTGATGGCGATAAGGGATATCGAGCCTGGAGAACAGATACTGGTTAATTATTCAGACGACTATGATTATGGGGATATCCAAAGAGTCTTCCTGCATCATTCCGATGGGCCCTATAATTCAAAGCAACTGCTTCACAAATACCAGCAGGAATATTCAAAAACAGCCGTTTTATTTCATAATAAAGGCGAGAACCAAGAGACAAACACTCCTGGTGAATTAAATGGTTTGTATTTGGATGTGGTCGAAAGAGCAATCCTGCCTATCGCTTTAGCGGATATTCTGGCAGAGAAAAAAGAGGTAAGAGCTCTCGAACATCCAGATCTTCCTGTTTTGTTTATCACCCCCGAAAATGAATTGCAGGAAAATAGCACCACAGAGCGGCTCAGCAGTTTAATGATAGCTTCCTATCTGGGGCTCGCAGAAGGAGTCGAGGCATTATTAAAAATGAAGGCGGATCCTGCCATGCAGTCTCGAAGAGCTGGCTTATCCAGTTTTCATATGGTAATGGCCGGGGAATATTTTGGAGTGAGTTCCGGTGATGCCAAATCAAGACGTAAAATTATTGAATTATTCAGAAAAGAAAAAGTCAATCTCATGCTTGAAGATGATGATGGGCTCACTGTTTTTGACTGGGCATTGCGGCTAAAAACGACAGATTGTCTTGAAGAGCTAATAAAGGATATGAGGCCGTCCGCATTATCCAAACTGCTTGAGCACAAAAGCAGTGCCTCTGAAAAATTTTCTTCACTGATAGCAGAGGAAAAATGGGCGCACTGCCAGGTGATCCTGAATAAAATTGCACAAAAATCCTTCGTCTATTCGGCGGAGATTAATAAGCTATTGAAAGAATTGACCCAGCATGACAAGCTTAAGAGCAGCAAGGAAACGTCGCCTGCAACAACTCAGACGAAAGAGGAGGGCAATGTTCCACCACGAGAAGCTAAACGCCAACGTACTCCTGGCCGACACAATACTGACCCAACGTTTTTCAGTGGACAAAACAAAAAAAGAAAGCAGGCAGCTAAAAAAGAATCGAACTTGCAAGAGCCGCTCCAAACCGAATCCCCTGCGTCCATTCAAGCAAATGAGAGGGCCGCGCCAGTAAGAACACGCCAAAAGATACATAAAGAAATACCCCCCGATTACAGCCCTGGTCGTAAATAGGATTCATGCAATTCTTTAAGGCTTTGCTTTCTGCTGTAATCGGTTCATGCTACAGTAAATTACAAACCGCTGCTTATGAAAAACTATGGATTGGAATAAGAATCGACAGGATTATGAAGCCAGACTTCGCGATATCAGGCCATTTTTGGAAAATGGCAAGATTACCTCTATCAAAAATATTCTGCCTTTGCTCGAAGCGGCCATCAGGCCATACGACAAAGTCTGTCTGGAAGGAGATAACCAGAAGCAGGCTGACTTTTTAGCACGCAGTTTATGTGCGGTGAATCCGGAAAAAGTGTATAAGCTGCACATGATTCAATCGGCAGTAACGCTGGCGGAGCACCTTGATTTATTTGAACGCGAAATCGCTGAAAAAATTGATTTTGCCTTTGCCGGACCGCAGGCAACGCGTCTTGCGATAATGATCCAGCGAAGCCAGCTAAAAATTGGCAATATTCATACTTATAATGAGCTTTATGCCCGCTATGCGATGGATTTAACGCCCAATGTCGCACTGATGACGGCCGACAAAGCGGATCATGCGGGCAATTTATACACAGGGCCCAATACTGAGGAAACGCCGAGCATTGTCGAGGCAACGGCCTTTAAAAATGGCTTGGTAATTGTCCAGGTCAATGAAATTGTCGATCAATTGCCCAGAGTCGATATTCCTGGCGATTGGGTGGATGTGATTGTCAAGGCGCCAACGCCTTCCTACATCGAACCTTTATTCACCCGCGATCCCGCTCAAATTGATGAAGTTAAAATACTGATGGCAATGATGGTGATTAAGGGGATTTACGCCCCTTATCAGGTGAATCGTCTGAACCACGGTGTCGGTTTCAATACCTGTGCTATCGAGCTTATCCTTCCTACCTATGCAAATGCTTTGGGCTTAAAAGGCCAGATATGCCAGCACTGGATGGTTAATCCTTTACCCACCTTAATTCCTGCTATCGAGAGCGGGTTTGTCAGTTCTATTTTCTGTGTAGGCGGTGAGGTAGGGATGAACGACTATGTGCGGGCGCGTAGCGATGTGTTTTTTACGGGCCGAGATGGTTCATTGCGTTCCAATCGCCTGTTTGGCCAGTTAGCTGGTCACTATGCCTGCGATGTATTTATTGGGGCGACCCTGCAAATGGATGCACAGGCTAATAGTTCCACTGCTACCAAAGGACGCATTGCCGGATTTGGCGGCGCACCCAATATGGGCTGCGATACCCTGGGGCGGCGTCATTCTTCCTTTGCATGGCTTAAAGCGGGTCAGGAAAAATATAGCCATGATTCTCAGGCGATGCCCCGTGGACGCAAACTGGTGATTCAAATGGTGGAAACATTTCAGAGTGCCGGAAAGCCGACTTTCGTTGAAAAACTGGATGCCTGGGAATTACAGAAAGAAATGAATGCCGATTTACCGCCTATTATGATTTATGGCGATGATATCTCCCATGTCGTCACAGAAGAGGGGATAGCGAATCTTCTTTTATGCCGAAATGCGGATGAGCGTGAGCAAGCGGTTCGCGGTGTGGCCGGATATACCCCAATGGGATTAGGACGCGATAAGACGAAGGTGGATGAACTTCGCTCGCGCGGTATTATAAAGCGCCCGGAAGATCTCGGTATTTCCTTAAAAGAGGCGGATCGCGATCTTTTGGCGGCTAAAAGTATTCATGATTTGGTTGAAATTTCAAAAGGACTGTATTGTCCTCCCAATAAATTCAGAAGTTGGTAGGAATTATGGAAAAGTATCAATATACCTTTAATCTGTCACAAACGCTTCCAGAAGCCCCATTAATTAAAGCAGGGGTTGCAGGTTCTGGAAATCTCGAGGTGATTGTCAAAGCGGCTGCTAATAATAAACAGACTACGATTGAGGTCAACACCGCCGTCTCTGGTTTTAAACCGACCTGGGATGCGGTTATTGAGCGTTTCATCGAGGATTATCCCTATGCCGGGGTTACTATTTGCCTGAATGATGCCGGTGCCACCCCTCCTGTGGTTTCATTACGCCTGCGACAGGCAATCGAAACCTATCAAACCGGCTATCAAACTAAAGATAATTATGCCGAGGCAACAGCTCGTTACCGTATTTATTCTCTGGTAGATAAAAACAGCTTCGAGGAGTTTCTGCTGGAGCAAAATACGCCGAGCCCGACATTGCCACAGCTTGAGATACAAGTCGAGAGTGATGACGGTCTGGTGATTGGAACAGCCTCAATCGATGGGGAGAGAGTAGCAATTGCTGCCCAGCAAAAAGATTTTCTTGGCGGAGCAGTAGGGGAAGTACATGGTGCGAAGCTCATTGGACTGATTCGTTATGCTATCAAGCAGGGGCTGTCAACCATATTGTTGTTAATCGACAGTGGAGGTGTTCGCTTACAGGAAGCCAATGTCGGTGAAATTGAAATTTCAGAAATCATTCGTGCCATTCTTGACGCCCGAACTGCAGGAATAAAAACAATTGGTGTGATTTGTGGAAATAATGGGGCCTATGGCGGCATGGGCATTATCAGCGGCGCACTGGATTCATTAATTGTCAGTCAGAATGCCCGTATCGGTGTGTCCGGTGCAGAAGTTATTCAGGCAGTGAAAGGAGCTGAGGTCTTTGACAGCGGCAACCGCCCCCTGGTATGGCGAGTTTATGGTGGTCGAACACGATACCTGCAAAAAGCGGCTCAGGAATACAGCGGCCATAAAATGTCAGCGGTTTTAGACGCTATCAAACGATGTATGAAATCAGCTGATAGGCAAGGTCTGGATTTGAATTCCCTGCTTGCGGAGCATGAATTTCTGCAAAAACGAATTTCATCTGCGGGTAATTGTCAGGAAGAAGGCGAGTGGCTAAAACAATATCATCCAGACGTTTACGCGCATGATGTGTTTAATTGTTCGGATGAGCAGTTTTTAGCTTTGGCTAAGGAAGATCAACATGTCCAGCAATAAAATTTCATTGAAAGATCTATTGGAAAAATGCTTTGACAGCAGCGAAACAGAGATTAATCAACATGTGGTTCATGGGAGCGGAATCATTCAAGGCAGGCGATTTAATATACTGGGTACGGTAGAGGACACGGATTTCGGTGTCGATGAGGCGATGGAAATGGCAAATCATGTCCTTGCAATTGTCAAGAGCAATAATACCGATCCCATTGTGTTACTCACCAATGTGACAGGACAAAAATTATCCATGCGGGATGAATGGCTAGGAATGTATGCCTGTTTTGCCCATTTGCTAAAGTGTTTGCATTTGGCGCGTCAAACGGGCAATCCCTTGATTACTCTGGTCTATAATCAGGCGATTGGAGGGAGTTTTATCGCTTTTGGCATGATGGCTGATCGTATCTATGCTTTGGAAGGAACTCAACTCGCAGTTATGTGGCTGGAAGGGATGGCCAGGGTCACTAAAATCGATATCGATATACTAAGAAAGATTAGCGAAAATTCCCCTGTTTTTGCTCCGGGAGTTGAGAATTTCCACAGTCTGGGAGGATTACATAAGGTGCTGGTTATTGATGATGTTGCCAGCGAGTTGTTAAATTGTTTGCAAGATCCAGAGATTAAAGAAGATAACCGCGCGAAACTTGGCAAATTATACGGCGGGCGAAAAGAAGCTTACGATATTATAAAAAGTATTGAAAATTTATGAGGTATCTAAGACATAATTTATGCTATCTCGATAAGCAGGCAGTGCCGGATATCAATTGTTCACCGGAAAACCTACGCTTGTTTAAGCATTGGCTAGAATGCGGCTATCCACTAATTATGACCCGCCAGCCTCCAGATCTTGCTGTCCATCAGATCCAGCTGGCCATTCCTTATTTTCAGACTGAGCAGGTAAAGAAAATACGCGCCAGTTTCATTCTATCTTGTTCAGCGATAAGCCGAGTCAGCGAGCTGCCTGACTTAAGGGAGCTTTTTCCGGATTTGGATTATGAAATTAAGGTCTATGGCTCCTATTGCTGGCAGTATCTGACAAAAGAGCCCTATGTTCAAGCGGTGTCCGATCTGGATTTGTTGATCGACTATAAGGAGCAGTCCTTATCGGATTTAAAAAGCCTGTACGCCCAATTACAGGCGCGATTTCCACAGCAAAGGATTGACGGAGAAATCCGTTTTGCGGGACTAGGCGACTGTTCCTGGAGGGAGTTATTGCAACAATCTGGGGAATCCCTCTTGTTTAAATCAATCCATGAGTTGAGCCTGCTAAAAAGAGACAATCTGTATGCCTCATTTCCATCACTCCTTAACTAGCATCTCGCAAATTGCCCGCTATTTTGCCAAAATGGCGGTTCGAGCCTTATATGATGAAGTGGCTTTATATCCAAAACCAGGACTGGTAAGTTTTGTTGACAGCGGTGCGCATTCGGATATGGATGGCAGTTTATTCTTTCGCAGTTTGTTCGGTTTAAGACATTATTTTGTTCATTTAGGTTGCCATGCTGCCGAGGATTTAGCTCCGCGGAATCTGGTACCGCTGGGAATCAAGGCGGAAAAGACCATGCAGTCGATTACCGGAGGAATTAATACCCACCGTGGTGCAATTTTCTCAATGGGTATTTTGTGTGCGACCATTTGCAATCTGAGCCGGCGTTTCCGCCAGTTTTCTTTATGGGATCTGCAATCGGCAATAATCGAACAATGGGCTGAATATTTGCAGAAAGAGCATACTAACCTGAATACTCACGGTGTTGTGGTCAGACAAAAATATGCAGTCAATGATGCAAGACAAATAGCCATCGATGGGTATGCCCTGGTATTTGATGCTTATGCAGAGTTATTTCCAATCCAGGGAGATAGCCTGTTTTTTGGCTTGCTGGCCTATCAGCACTTTTTGTTGAACCTGGATGATATTAATGTGTTGTACCGCACAGGTCCTGAGGGATTGGCTTTTGCCCGTGGCCATATCCGGCAAAGTATTTCAGCGAATAATCGTGAACAGTCTATCCGCGCAGCTGATGATTTGCATCGCTTGTTTTCAAAGGCAAATATTAGTCCAGGGGGAGTAGCCGATATGTTGGGTTTGCTCTTTTTTCTTCGGCAGATTTTTGGAAGGCAATCGTGAGAATTCTATTCCTTTTTGCGGGGCAGGGGTATCAGAACAATACACTTTTTGATTTTTTTCAACAGGATGATGAGGCTGACGATTTACTGAGAACCTTTTCTTCTCTGGCGCAACTTGATTTATTATTACAGCCTCTCCCTATTGATAATCCTCGATGGGTACAGATTATTATTGGCTGTTATCAACTGATTTTATTTTCAAGAATACAATCCCTGCTGAATAATCATCAGGTCGAACTGGCTGGCTACAGTCTGGGAGAAGCCAGCGCATTTTTAGCAAGCATCAATGCCAGTCCTGAACGAATAATAGAACTGCTTCATCATCGAAGCCAGTTAATGAATACCTTAGTCTCTGGAGCAGAGGATTATGATTTAATCACCGTTAAAGGAGAGTTTGACTGGAAGGCTATTCAAATATTGATAGCCGAATATCATTGCTATATAGCGATTATCAATTCGCCTCAGCATCTGGTAATTGGTGGAAAATGTGTTGATTTAAAACGCCTTGCTTCAAGGCTATCAACAGAAGGTCTGAGGCTTATAAAATTTTTAAATATTCAGTTGCCCTCACATACTCCCTTCTACAGGCAGGCCAGTGTCGAGTTTCAGCATTTTTTAAATGGTAATTTTCAGGCTGATCTCATGCAATATCCTGTTATCAGCCCTTTGAAGTTAAGGAAAATTTACAAAGCTGAAGAGGAAAGGGATTTGCTGAGTCTGGAGTTGCAGGAATGCCTGGACTGGTTTAATGTCTGCAACTTAATCAAAGAATATCAGTATGATTTGATTGTGGATCTGGGACCTGGAGACTCTTTGAGTAAAATTCTGAATGCTTCAGGCAAGACTTTGACTGCTGAACTTCTTACGGCCTCACGCTATCATAGTCTGAACGGGTTTCTACAGGCTTTTCAGAAAATCGTGGAAAGTTGATTTTAAACCAGGAAGCCGTCGTCTCGAACGCAGTGAGAGATCTCCCACATCCTGGTTTGTGCATTCGGAGATCTCTCACTGCGTTCGAGATGACATGACACAGTCAGATGAAGACTCTCGTGAAAACCCTCCAGGTTGAGGAGGTTAGGCTCACTGCCATTAAGTTAAGCTCAATTGTATATTAAAATGTCATCCCCGCGAAATTAAGGGGATCCATCTCTGAGCTAGCCACAATGCCGACTGAGGAATAGATTCCCGCCTTTCGCGCTGAGGAATCCTGTCATTTAATTGAGCAGTTATGTTTTTAAGGTTTGCTCAATAAGGACGAGAAAAGAATTGAAGTGCATACGAATTCATGATCAAATTTGTTTACGAAGCAAAACCGACCGGAAAA